>JAEWVQ010000214.1 GCA_023459095.1 Pseudomonadota bacterium
CGCGTTGGCCTGGACGAAGTCCCACAGCGCGCGCGAGGACGCCTCGTGGGTGGTGGTGACGAAGGGCAGCTCGAACACTTCGGAGACCGGGAAGCGGCCCGGCGTATAGCCCGGCAGCGTCCACACCACGTCGGCGACGCCGTCGCGCACCTGGTTGAGCAGTTGCGGCGGGGTGCCGCCAAGCTGCATCGCCGGGTAGAGCTGGCACTTCAGCTTGCCCTGCGACTCGGCGGCGATCTTGTCGCACCAGGGCACGATGAACTTGGTGTGCGCCGGCGAAACCGGGGGCAGGAAGTGCGCAACCTTGAGCACGACTTCCTGAGCTTGGGCAGCGGCGGGAACCAGCATGGCGGCAGCGATGCCGAGAGCCAGGCTACGAATCTTCATCGATGAGTCTCCTTTTTAATCAGAGAGATTCTATTCGGGGGTGACGGGCACGCCCACGCGGACTTATCACTTTCGGTAAGTCGCGGGAGTGTGCCTGCGGCGACATCGGCAGGAAAAGTCCAGTTAGCCACTAACAGATATTTCATTTTGCGATAACTTCATCGCCGGTAGATTGAATCAGTCTGCCTGCACGCAACCAGCATGCGTCCGCGCCTGCAGCCGCGCCGCCCTGCGGCAGGGCTACGGGCCCATCGAGCCCCCCTTGGACACCCTCGTTCGCCCTGAACCGCAGGAAAGACCTTGCCTCGGGCCGCCTTGGCCAGGCTCGGCGCGAACCACAACCGCGCATTCCTTCTTCGCCGGGCCACCCGCTCAATCTAGCGCCTCGATCCGGCGCATGAAAGCTCAGCATGGTATCGGACCCACCCGCTCGTGACGAATGCCCCGGGCGCCCCTGCCCTGCCTCAGCCGCCGTGGCGCGCGCGGTAGGCGGTCGGGCTCTCGCCGGTACGACGCTTGAAGAAACGGCAGAAATAGGCCGGGTCCTCGAAACCCAGTTCGAGCGCGATCGAGGCCACCGGCGCGGCCACGAACACCAGCCGCCGGCAGGCCTCGCGCGCCAGGCGTTCGTGGATCAGCGCCAGCGCCGCGCGGCCGCTCGCCTCGCGCGTCAGCCGGTTCAGGCTGGCCGTGCTCAGCCCGAGCGCGGCCGCGTAACGCGACACCGGCCAGTGCGAGAGGAAGTTCTCTTCCACGAGCACGACGAAGCGCGCGAACAAGGCCTGGTGGTGGCGCGCACGCCGGCCGGTGGCCGCCGACGCGCTGCGCGCGCAGCCCTGGGCCAGGCGCCACACCACGGCCTGGGCGAGCCAGCGCGTGAGCGGCGCATCCGCCGCCCCGGGGCTGACGAACTCCTCGCTGAGTTGGTGGAGCAAGGCGTCGAGCCGCCCCACCAGCTGCGCGTCATCGTCATCGAAGCGCAGCAGGCGCGGCCCGGCGAACAGCTGGCGCAGCGACTCGCCCAAGGTCTGCACCTCGCTCTCCACCAGAAAACGGGCGTTCAGCGTCAGCACCACCCCGGCGGTGCCCGGCGCGAAGGTGAAGCCATGCACCACCCCGGGCGGCACGACGATGGCGAGCGGCCCCGCGGCCTCGTCCACGGTTTCGTCGAGACGCAGCCGCACCCGTCCGCCCGCCACCCAGATCACCTGGTAGAGCGCGCGATGCACATGGGGCTCGATCTCCCACTGGTAGAGGCTGCTGCGCGACTGGATTTCCTCGATGTGGAGCAGCTCCGGCGCCGGCGCGCCGTGCTCGCCGTAGAGCGCGAAGGCGGGAATCGAAGGCGGGCGACCGGATGCCGGAGGGCGCGCGTCGGCGCGCGCCGACGATCCCGCCTTCATGCTGCGCCGCACCGTGGCGAGCACTCATTTTTTTGATCGAAAAGTACCATTTCAGCTCGCATTTATGCACTGACTCGAATAACCACACTCCCCTATAGTCTATCCCCGCCAGCGCCCCGAAGCCTTCAATCCGGCTACCTGGACGAATAATCGACGGAGACAGCGCATGTTCAGTTTCGACCCGTACTCGCCCGCAGTGGATGCGGACCCGTTTCCTTTTTACAAGACCCTGCGCGATGAATACCCCTGCTTCTGGAGCAAGGAAGCGAACATGTGGGTGCTCTCGCGCTATGCCGACATCGTCACCGCGCTCAACGACTGGCAGACCTTCTCGTCGGCGCGCGGCAATCTGATGACCGAGTTGCCCAACCGCGCCGGCGCGACCCTGGGCACCACCGATCCCCCGCGCCACGACCGTCTGCGCGGCCTCGTGCAGCACGCCTTCATGAAGCGCAACCTCGAGAGCCTGGTCGAGCCGATCCGCCAGATCGCCCGCGAGACCGCGGCGCCGCTCGCCGACCTCAAGCAGTTCGACTTCATCGAGGGCTTCTCGTCGAAGTTCACCGTGCGCGTGCTGTTCGCCGCGCTCGGCCTGCCGCTCGGCGACGAAGCGCAGGTGCGCGAGAAGGCGGTGACCATGGTGCAGTCCGACGCCACCACCCGGCAGAAGGGCCCCGAGCACATCGCCGCCTACAACTGGATGCAGGACTACGCGAGCAAGATCATCGCCGAGCGTCGCGCCAACCCGCAGAACGACCTGATCTCGCACTTCTCGATGGCCGAGATCGACGGCGACCGCCTCGACGAGCGCGAAGTGCTGCTCACCGTGACCACGCTGATCATGGCCGGCATCGAATCGCTCGGCGGCTTCATGGCGATGTTCGCGCTCAACATGGCCGACCACCCCGACGCCCGCCGTCAGTGCGTCGCCAACCCGGAACTGCTCACCGACGCGGTCGAGGAATCGCTGCGCTTCAACACCTCGGCGCAGCGCTTCCGCCGCTGCCTCACCCGCGACCACACCCTGCACGGCCAGACCCTGCGCGAAGGCGACTTCGTCTGCCTCGCCTACGGCTCGGGCAACCGCGACGAGCGCCAATTCCCCAACCCCGACGTCTACGACATCACCCGCAAGCCCAAGGGCCATCTCGGCTTCGGCGGTTCGGTGCACGCCTGTCTGGGGACCACGATCGCGCGCATCTCGGTGAAAGCGGCCATGGAAGCCTTCCATCAGGTGGTGCCGGACTACGTGCGCGTGCAGGAACACCTGCCGTGGATGCCCTCATCCACCTTCCGCAGCCCGCTGCGTCTGGAACTGGCGCGCGCCTGAGCACCGCCCCGCCGAACCGGGCGGCGACCGCGACCCCGCGGCCGCCGCCCGGCCTGCCGTTCAACCCCCCCTTTGCCTTTTCCGATCCCCACAATCCCCCAACCGAGGAGAGACACCATGGTCATGGTCACCTACATCGAACCCAACGGCGCCGAACAGAGCATCGACGTTCCCGAAGGCTGGAGCCTGATGCAGGGCGCGATGTCGAACGGCGTCGACGGTATCGAAGGCGAGTGCGGCGGCTCCTGCGCCTGCGCCACCTGCCACTGCTACATCGACGAAGCCTGGGCCGACCGCGTGCCCGCCGCCGCCGACAACGAACTCGCGATGCTCGACAACGTCGTCGCCGAACGCCGCCCGACCAGCCGCCTGGCCTGCCAGATCAAGGCCAGCGCCGGCCTCGACGGCCTGCTGCTGCGCCTGCCCGACGCCCAGAGCTGAGCGATGAGCGCCCCCATCGTCATCGTCGGCGCGGGCCAGTCCGGCCTGCAGGTCGCCGAATCGCTGCGCAGCGGGGGCCACGCCGGCCCCATCGTGATGATCGGCGATGAAGCCTGCGCGCCCTACCACCGCCCGCCGCTGTCCAAGGCCTACCTGGCCGGCGAGGCGAGCGAGGCGCAGCTCACCATCCGCAGCCCCGAAGCGCTGGCGAAGAAGCAGATCGAGCTGCGCAGCGGCGTCGCCGTCACCGCGATCGACCGCGCCCGGCGCCAGCTCGCGCTGTCCGACGGCAGCACCCTCGACTATGCCGGCCTCGCGCTCGCCACCGGCGCGCGCGTGCGCCCGCTGCCGCTGCCCGGCGCCGACCTGCCCAACGTGTGCGGCCTGCGCACGCTCGCCGACGTCCGCCACATCGCTGCCCTGCTCGCCGCCGCGCGCAACGTGGTGGTGATCGGCGGCGGCTTCATCGGCCTCGAGTTCGCCGCGGTCGCCGCCAAGGCGGGCAAGGCGGTCACCGTGCTCGAAGCCGCCGAGCGCCTGATGGCGCGCGTGGTCGCGCCGCCGGTGTCGGCCTTCTATCTGGCGCTGCACCGCCGCCACGGCGTCGCCGTCGAACTCGGCTGCCAGGTCGAAGCCATCGACGGCGCCGACGGCCGCCGCCATGCCGCCGATCTCGTGGTCTATGGCATCGGCGTCATCGCCAACGACGCGCTCGCACGCGCCGCCGGGCTCGAGTGCGAACGCGGCATCGTCGTCGACGCCTGCGCGCGCACCGCCGATCCACACATCGTCGCCAGCGGCGACTGCGCCGCCCGTCGCCTCGACGACGGCAGCCTGCTGCGCCTGGAGTCGGTGAACAACGCTGTCGAACAGGCCAAGGCCGCCGCCGCCGCGCTGCTCGGCAGCGCGCGCCCGTTCGTGTCGACGCCGTGGTTCTGGTCCGACCAATACGACGCCAAGCTGCAGATGGCGGGGCTGTCGACCGGCTACGACCAGGTGGTGACCCGCGGCGAACCGTCCGCCGGACGCTTCTCGGTGCTGTATTACCGGGCAGGCCGCCTGATCGCGATCGACTCGATCAACCAGGCACAGGACCACATGAGCGGTCGCAAGCTGCTCGACCGCGGCCTGTCGCCCACCCCCGAGCAGGCCGCGGACCCGGCGTTCGCGCTCAACGCCCTGCTCGCCTGACGGCCTTCGGCGGGCGCGGCGTTTCGGCCCCGCCCGCCGCTCCCCGGCTCACGGCGTCCAACCCTCCCTGAGGCGTTTCTTGTCGATCTTGTTCGCTGCCGTGCGCGGCAAGGCGTCGACCAGCGCCAGGGCGGACGGCACCTTGTAGCGGGCGAGGTTGCCGCTGCAGTGCGCAAGCAGTTCCTCGACCCCGACGGTGGCCCCGGCGCGTGGCACGACAAAAGCGTGTATCACCTCGCCGCGGTAGTCGTCGGGCACGCCCACCGCGGCCGCCTCCGCGACCGCCGGATGCAGGTGCAGGACTTCGTCGATCTCGCGCGGATAGACGTTGTAGCCGCCGACGATGACCAGGTCCTTCTTGCGGTCGCGGATGAACAGAAAACCCTCGTCGTCGAATTCACCGATGTCGCCGGTGTACAGCCAGCCGCCGCGCAAGGCGTCAGCGGTCGCCTCGGGCAGGCCAAGATAGCCGCTCATCAGTTGCGGGCCGCGCGCGCGAATCTCGCCGCATTGCCCCGGCGGCAGCACGGCCGTCCCGGTCTCCACATCGACGACCTCGATTTCGGTCGCCGGCAGCGGACGGCCGACGGAGGCGATCCGCGTGCCCGCCTGCGGGCCGTTGTAGGTCAGGATCGGCCCCGCTTCGGTCTGCCCGTAGCCCTCGTAGATCGGCGCCCCGACCGCGGACTCCCAGCGCCGGAGCACGGCCTCCGGCAACGGCGCCGAACCTGAATAGCAGGTATGCACCGTGCGCCAGTCGGTACGCTCGAAATCCGCGTGCCCCATCAGCCCGGTAAAGAGCGTGGGGCTGCCGGGGAAGATCGTGATGCCTTCGGCCTCCACCGCCTGCATCACCGCTTCGGGGCGGTAGCGGGGCAGCACGACCAGACAGCCCGCCGCGCGCACGGCGAGGAACAGCCCCATCGCCATCGCGTAGGAGTGGAACAGCGGCATCACGCACAGGATGCGCTCTTCGCCGCTGCGGGTGGGCAGGACCGCCTCGCGCTGTTCGACGTTGGTGGCGATGGCACGGTGGCTGAGTTGCACGCCTTTCGGATAGCCCGTGGTGCCGCCGGTGTATTGCAGCAGGGCTGGCTGCGCGCCATCGACCGCAGGCACCTGCCAGTCGCCGTCCCACGCGGCGATGTGCTCGCGCAGCATGCCGGCACCGAACAGGCGGGCGCCGGGCAGCAGTTCGGCCAGACGCGGCAGTTCGCAATCGTCGGCGACGATCAGCAGCGGCCGTGCATCCTCGAGGATGTAGCGCAATTCGCGTTCGGTATAGAGCGGATTGAGCGGCACATGCTGGGCACCCGAGGCCAGGATGGCGAACGAGGCGATGCACGCGGTCCCGGAGTTGCCGAGCACCGTGGCCACCCGCCGACCTTCGCCGGCGCCCGCCGCGGCGAGCAGGCTGCCCACCGCGGCAACCGCGCGGCCATAGGCGGCGTAATCGAGCCGCTCGCCGTCGGCGACCAGCGCCAACCGTTGCGGATGCCGGCGGACGACCTCCGCGAACATCTCCACCACCGAATTGCGTTCGATCGCCGCGCTCATGTCCGGCCTCCCGCGCCATCGACATGGAGCACGACGGCCATCGCGGTGTCGCCCGCGGCGCAGCCGGTGAAGAGGCCGTAGCCGCCGCCCCGCGCCACCAGTTCCTCGATCAGTTCGATCACGGCGCGCAGTCCGGTCGGCCCCTGCGGATGCCCCCACACCAGCGAGCAGCCGAAATTGTTCATCGCCATCACGTCGAGCCCGGTGGCGCGCGCCAGGGCAATGTCGGAGACGACGAACGGATTGTGCGTCTTCACCGCCGCCAGCGCCTCAAACCCGAGGCCGGCGCTCGCCATGGCCGCACGCGCCGCGCCGATCGGCGCTTCCGGCATGTAGCCCGGCTCGGCGCGCGACTGCCCGAAGCCGAGAATCCGGATGCCGATTCCGGCATCGCCCGACAGTTCGCGCGCCTGCGCCTTCGAACACACCACCATGCCCGCATTGCCGTCGGCCGGGTGCGTTTGCCCGCCATAGGTGATCGTGCCGTCGGCCTTGACCGGCGCGAGCTTGGCCAGGGCCTCGCGCGAGGTCGGGTGGATGCCCTCGTCGCCCGCCAGCGTGCCGGCCACCCGGCCGAAGCGGCTGTCCGGCACGTCGAACGGCAGGCTCATGAAACGACGCTGGAAAGCGCGCTCCTGCGCCAGCGCCATGCCGTACTGCTCGTAGCGGCGCCAGGTGACTTCGTCCTGCTCGTCACGCCCGATGCCGAAGCGCCGGGCAACCCGCTCGCCGGTCTCGAGCATGGCCAGCCCGGTCATCGGATCGCGCGCAAAGTTGTCCAGCACCCAGCGCTCGTGCAGCCCCTGCCCGCCCGGCCCGGTGGGGTCGGGGTAGTAGAGCTGCGGGCCGTTCGAAACCCGGTCGGCGGTGATCACGAGCGCCGCCGTGCTCGTGCCGCCCGCCACCTCGGCCGCGGCCAGCGCCAGGCTGCGCGCGGAGGTCGCGCACGCCTGCGCCACCGTGGGGCCGGCCAGGGCCGGCGCGCCGAGCAGCCCGCCAACCCACGGCAGGCCGTAAAAGCAGGCCTCCTGGGGGACGGTGGTGCCGAGCACGCCGAAATCGAACACCCCCGGATCGATCCCGCGCCGATCGAGGGCGCGCGCGCCCACCCACGCAGCGAAGCGCAGGCTGTGCAGCCCCGCGAAACTGCCCTGCCAGCGCGCGAACGGCGTGCTCCAATAGGCTCCGTAGGGAATGTAGACATTCATGTCAGGTCCTCCCGGCTCGCCGCGCTCACTTCAGGTACTGCCAGCGGCCGTCGGCCACATGGATCAGCACCACGCCGCGACGGTCCATGCCGTTGTGGTCGTCCGCCGACATGGTGTAGATCGCCTCGGTGCCGACCACGTTGCGGGTGGCTTCGAGTTGATCGCGCAAGGCCTTGCGGAAGGCCGGCGTTCCGGGAGCGAGTTCCTTGCCGATGCGCCGCACCGCGTCGTCGAGCAGCAGGAACGCGTCATAGGTGTAGGGCGCGAACGAGTTGCGCGCGGCGGCCCCGTACTTGTCTTCGTATTTGGCGGAGAAGCCGGCGGCCACCTGGCGGATCGGATTGCTCTCCGCCAACTGTTCGAAAACCTGGACCGGGCCGCTGGGCACGATCACCCCTTCGATGTCGCGACCACCGATCTTGAGGAAGTCGCGGTTGATCACCCCGTGCGTGTTGTATTGCGGCCCGCGATAACCGAGGCGCGCGAGCGTGCTGTGCGGCAACGCGCCCGGGGTGCCGGATGCACCGACGAGAACCGCATCGGGCTTCTGGCCGACGATCTTCAGCATCTGCGCGGTCACCGAGGTGTCGTTGCGCGCATAGCGCTCGTTGGCGACGATCTCGATCCCGGCTTGCGCCGCGGCAGCGACGAGCGCCTGATGGACGGCGTCGCCCCAGGCGTCCGAGAACCCGATGTAGGCGACCCGCTTGACGCCGCGGTCGCGCATGTCGGCCACCAGCGCGTCGACCATCAGACCGATGCCGTGCGCCACGACATAGACCCACTCGCGCCGGTCGGCCCGTGGCGAAATGGGCGCCAGCGACAGTTGCGGCGTCCGGGTTTCGTGCGCCACCTCGGTAACCGCCATCGACTGCGGCACGTTGGTCGGGCCCACGATCGCATCCACCTTGAGTTCGGTGGCCAACTTGCGCGCGTTCTTGACCGCAATCGAAGGGTCGGTGGCATCGTCCAGCACCACGTACTCGACCTTGCGCCCGCCGACCTCGGCGGGCAGCAGGTCGATGGTGCTGCGGTACAGCGCCCCCATCGAGGCGCCGGGCCCGGTCATGCTCGCGATCACGCCGACGCGTACCACCTCGTCGGCCGCGGCGGGTACCGCGACACTGAGGGCCAACAACAGACCAGCAAACACTCGGACCATCACGCTCTCCAGTTGGGGTTGGGTGAGCGCAGTATGGCAGTCCGTCACATAACGCGATAATGCAGATTAATCATTGACTGATTACCAATTGGAATCGATACGAGAAGCCCCATGTCCGACCTGCCCTCGCTGCACCGCCTTCGCGCCCGGCTACGTATCCGCCATCTTGTCCTGCTCGACGAACTCGGCCGCAGCCTCAACCTGCACCAATGCGCCCTCGCCATGAGCCTGACCCAACCCGCGGCCAGCAAGCTGCTGAAGGAGGTCGAACTTCTCGTCGGGCACACCCTGTTCGAGCGCTCGCGTAGCGGCATGCGCCCCAATCTCCTGGGGCAGAGCATGATCGAGCATGCGCGTATCGTGCTCACCGAACTCGAGGCGACGCATGTCGAGCTCACCGCGATCAACAGCGGCGCCTCGGGCCAGGTCCGCCTGGGGATCTTTCCGGTGGCCGCGCCGGTGCTGCTCGGTCGCGCCGTCCGGTTGCTGCAGCAATCGCACCCCGACCTGCGCATCGAATTGCGCGAAGGGCTCGAAGACTCGCTGCTCCCGGCGCTGCGCGGCGGCGAACTCGACTTCGTTGTCGGCCGCATGGTGGCGGAGAGCGCGAACAGCGGCCTGCGCTGCGAGATCCTGTTCGACGAGCCCACCGTGATCGTCTGCGGCCCCGCGCACCCGCTCGCGCGGAACGCCCGCCTCGACGGCGCCGAGCTCGACCGTTTCCAGTGGATTCTGCCGTCCAGCAACGCGCCGCTTTACGCCCTCGTGGCCACCGCGCTGGCTGCGCATGGCGCGAGCTTCCCCCGGGTGACGGTGAGTTCCGGCGCGCCGCTCGTCATCGTCTCGCTGCTGCAGCAGACGTCCCTGCTCTCCGCCATTCCGCTGCGCGTTGCGCAATACATGGCCGCGCATGGACACCTCGAGATCCTGCCGCTCGCGCTGCCGTCCCGCCTGCACCCGGTGGCGATCACGCTCCGCGCCGGCGTTCCGCTCACGCGCGCGGCGACGGTCGCGCTCGACGCCATCCGGCAGGCCGCCAGTTCGCTCGATGCGGCGGCCACCGACGCCGCACCGCTCCCGCCGACCCGCCCCGCAGCCGGCGGGTGAACGCGAAACGGGATGCCGAAGCATCCCGTTTCGCGATACCCACTACGAATCCGGCCGAAGGCTCAGTCGGCGCACTCCATCACCATCAGCCCGGCCGCGGTGTTGGAGATCGGGATGTGGTAGTTGGCGTGCACCTTGCGGACCGTGCCCGGCAGCGCCGCGCGCGTGGCCAGCCACATCAGCAGTTCGACGCCCTGGGTGCCGGTCTTCTCGACCAGTTCTTCGTTGCTGTACTGCGTCGCCCACTCCGGGTCGCTGATCAGGCTCTCCATGAAGGCCAGGTCGAACGCCTTGTTGACGAAGCCGGCGCGCTCGCCGTCGAGCTGGTGCGACAGGCCGCCGGTACCGATCACCACCACGCGCGCGTCGTCGGGCAGCGCGGCGACGATCTCGCCGATCGCGCGGCCGAGCTTGAAGCAGCGCTTGGCCGACGGCAGCGGGTACTGCACGGTGTTGATGCACACCGGAATGGTGCGCACCGGCGGGCTCTCGTGCTCGGGCCACAGCAGCTTCATCGGCAGCGAGAAGGCGTGATCCACCAGCATTTCCTGGCAGGTGGTGATGTCGAATTCCTTGTCCACCAGGCCGTTGATCAGCTTCCACGACAGCTCGGCGTCACCCTTGAACGGCGGCAGCGTGGGAATGCCCCAGCCCTCGTCGGCGTTGTTGTACTGCGCCGCCGCACCCACCGCGAAGGTCGGCATCTTGTCGAGGAAGAAGTTGAGGCCATGGTCGTTGTAGATGACGATGGCGACGTCGGGCTTCACCTTCTCCAGCCACGCGTGCACCGGCGGAAAACCGTCGAAGAACGGCTTCCAGTACGGGTCCTGCTGCAAATTGCCGGCAATCGCGCGGCCGATGGCCGGGACGTGGGAAGTGGTGATGCCGCCTACGATCTTTGCCATGTCTTATTTCCCCGCGGCCACGAGCATGGCCTTGAATTCTTCCTTGCTCATGCCGGTCTGGGCCGCACCCAGATCCTGCACGTCGAGCCCCAGGATGCCGGCGAACTTCGCCAGGTAGTACACGTTGCCGCCCGCGGCGAGCAGGCCGAGCACGTTGCGCGTGCGGATCGCCGTGCGCTGCTCGTCGTTGAGGCCGAACTTGGTGCAGTAGGCGTCCTCGTCGCGCTGGAATTCGGCGCGGTTGTCGGCGCTGTTGAAGGAAAAGCACATCTTGTTGAGGGCATAGCCCTTCTGTGCCAATTCGCCGTCGAAGATCTTCGTTCCCGGGATCTCGCGGCGCACGCCCTGCATGCTCATGCCCGTCTCCTTGTGTGTGTGGCCCTGCCGGAACCGGAGTATGGGAACTCAGCGCATGAGAATAAATGCAGGGATACTCATTTAACTCATGCTGAAAATTGATTGATCACGATGCCGGCAGTTGGGGCGGGGCGGGCAGCGCGCGCGCCCTGTCTTCCCAGCGCTGAAAGAACTCTTCCATGTGCTTCACGCACAGCTTGATCTTGGCCGACGAACTGAGCCGCTCCGGGTACACCGCCCAGATGTTCGCCTCCTGGGTGTAATCGGGCAGGACGTTGATCAACTCGCCGGACTGCAAGTGAGTGCGGACATCCCAGATCGAGCGCAGCACGATGCCGTGGCCGGCCTGCGCCCAGGCCACGGCGATCTCGCCGTTGTTCGTGATCAGACTCCCTCTCACCTTGACGTTGTACTGGCGGCCGCGGCGGGTGAGCTTCCACAGACCGACCGGGTGATCGCGCTCCTTGATGATCAGGCAGTTGTGCGCGGCGAGTTCGTTGAGATCCCTGGGCTCGCCGTATTGCGCCAGATAGGCGGGCGATGCGCACAGGATGCGATGGTTGCGCGCGAGGCGCTTGGCAATGTAGTGCGGCGAGATGACGTCGCCAATGCGGATGTCGAGGTCGATCTTGTTCTGCGCCAGATCGAGCAGATGGTCGAGCACGTCGAGACGGACCTCGATCGCCGGGTGTTTGCGGGAGAACTCGGCCAGGCTCTCGCCCACCACCCTGCGGCCGAAGCCAAAGCTCGTCGACACCCGCAGCACCCCTCTGGCCTCGTTGCGCCTGACCCCGAGCTCTTCGTGCAGCTCGGTGACGCGGTCGAGGATCGACCTGCCCAGCTCATAGACGTGCTCGCCTTGCTCGGTGAGCGAGACCTGGCGGGTCGAGCGGTGAAAGAGCTTGCACTCGAGCTGGCCCTCGAGGATCTGGATGCGCTTGGTAATGAACGCCGGCGAAACGCCAAGCCGTTGAGAAGCTTGTGAAAAGTTCAGGGTACGGACCACTTCGCAGAAGACCTGCAAGTCCTCGATCGAAAACCGATTGTTCATGATTCGTAAAAATTGCGTTCACATTCGGACGGTTGTCCGGCGTTTCCGCGGATCGTACGATGGATTTGCCCCAAAGATTCATCGAGTCCCCACGAGGAACGCACTTTGCACCCGACCTATCAGCCGCTGACCGAGATCGCCCGCGCGCTGCGGCGCCGTGAGCAGTCCGCGGTCGAACTCATCGACCGCTGTACCGAACACTATGCACGCACCGAGCCCCGCCTGAACGCCTACAAGACATGGGACGGCACACGGGCGCGCGGACTCGCCCAGGCCGCCGACCTGCTGTTCGACAGCGGTCACGACCTAGGCCCGCTGATGGGCTTGCCGGTCTCGGTGAAGGACCTCTACGGCGTGCCCGGGCTGCCGGTGTTCGCGGGCAGCGACGAGGCCCTCCCCGCCGATGCGCAGGCGGCCGGTCCCGTGGTGGCGGCGCTGCAGGCGCAGCTGGGGATCGTCGTCGGCAAGACCCACACCGTGGAATTCGCCTTCGGCGGGCTCGGCGTCAACGCGCACTGGGGCACGCCGTTCAACCCCTGGTCGGCCGATGCGCACCGCGTCCCCGGCGGCTCGAGCTCCGGCGCCGGCGTGTCGCTGGTCCAGGGCAGCGCGCTGCTCGCGCTCGGCACCGATACCGCCGGCTCGGTGCGCGTGCCCGCGTCGATGACCGGCCAGGTCGGCCTCAAGACCACTTACGGCCGCTGGCCGCTGGCCGGCATCGTCCCCCTTTCCAGTTCGCTCGACACCCCCGGTGTGCTCGCCCGCAGCGTCGAAGATCTGGCCTTCGCCTTTGCCGCCCTCGACACCCCCTTGCGTGCGGCCGCAACCCGATGCCCGCCCCGCGCACTCGACGGCCTGCGCATCGGCATCCCCAGTCATTTCTTCTGGGACGACGTGGACGCCGGCATCGGCGATCTGATCGAGGCCACCATCGCGCGCCTGGCCAAGGCCGGCGCGCGCATCGTGCCGCTGACCCTGCCGCACTGCGACGAGGCCTTCGACCTCTTCCGCCAGGGCGGCCTTGCCGCCCCCGAACTGGCAACCACGCTGCGCGAGCGCTATCCGCACAAGATCGCGCGCCTCGACCCCGTGGTCCGTACCCGCGTCGAAGGCGCCGAGCACATCTCTTCGGTCGAGTACCTGCGTCGCAGGCACGTGCTGCAGCGCTGCGGCGCCGGCGCCGGCGCGGTGTTCGGCGAGGTCGACGTGGTATTGAGCCCGACGGTGGCGATCACCCCGCCGCGCCTGGACGCGCTCGCCGACATCGGCGCCTACGGCCAGGCCAACATGCTGGCGCTGCGCAATACCGTGATCAGCAACCTTTTCGGCTGGTGCGCGCTCACCCTGCCGGTCGGCCTGGACGCCGCGCACATGCCGGTCGGCCTGCAGCTGATGGGCCCGCCCATGACGGAAGAGCGTCTCATCGGCATCGCCCTGAGCATTGAATCCCTGATCGGCAGGGGTTTTGAAGTACTGGGCGACGCACCCGCGCTGGCCTGAATCACCGCCTTGCCCCACCCCACAGAGGAGAGAGTCCCATGACGCATAACAAGAGCTGGAAGAAAATCGCGATCGCCTCGGTGATGAGCGCACTGTTTGCCGGTGCCGCCCACGCTGCCGAGTTCAAGTTCACCTTCGCCCACGTGCTGGTCGAAAGCACGCCGAACGCGAAGGCCGCGGTGAAGTTCAAGGAAGAGGTCGAGCGCAACTCCAAGGGCCGCATCGAGATCAACATCCGCCCCGCCGCCCAGCTCGGCGGCGACGTCGAGATCATCGAGCAGACCCAGATGGGCCTGGTGCACATCGCGATCCCGCCGACCGGCAACCTGGCCAACTTCGAGCCGAAGATGTACCTCTTCGACCTCCCCTTCCTGATGCCCGACAGCGGGGCGATGAAGCGCGTGCTCGACGGCGCGGTCGGCCGCGAACTGCTCGACACCCTGGACAAGAGCAACCTCTACGGCGTCAATTACTGGGGCGCGGGCTTCCGCCAGATGACCAACAACGTGCGGCCGATCACCCAGCCGGACGACCTCAAGAACATCAAGATGCGCACGCTGCAAGCGCCTGCCATCCTCGCGACCTACCGCGCCTACGGCGCCAACCCGACCGCGATGGCCTTCACCGAGGTGTACAACGGCCTGCAGCAGGGCGTGGTCGAGGGCCAGGAGAACCCGTTCGCGAACATCTACTCGATGCGCTTCCACGAGGTGCAGAAGTACCTGACGCTGACCAACCACGCCTATCACACCTACGCCGCGGTGATGAACAAGGCGGCCTGGAACTCGCTGCCGAACGATCTGAAGAAGGTCGTGAGCGACGCCTTCGACACCGGCCGCGACTACGCGCGCCAGCTCACCGAGGAAGACGACGCCCGCATCATCGCCGAGATCAAGGACAAGATCGAAATCCGCGAACTGACGCCGGAAGGGCGCGCGGCCTTCGTCGAGAAGTCGCGTCCGATCTACAAGCAGTTCGAAGGTCGCGTGACCCCCGAACTGATCCAGAAAGCGATGAAGGCGGCGAGCGGCGCCTGATCGCCGCTCGGGCAGGGGAACGGCAATGATTCATGCACTCAACAAATTCATCGACTGGGTCGAGAACATTCTGGTGGTCACGCTGATGCTCGTCGCCACGGTGGTGGCCATCGCGCAGGTCGTGGCGCGCTACGTGTTCAACAACTCGCTGTACTGGTCCGAGGAGCTCATCCTCTATTCGCTGATCGTGATGAGCTTCGTCGCCGCCAGCATGGGCGTGCGCTATGCCGCGCACATCTCGGTGGAAATGCTGTATGCCTTTGCCGGCCCCCGCCTGAGCCGCGTCCTCAAGTACGTGGCGACGGTCCTCGGCGTGATCTTCGCCGCCACGCTCGTCTATTACGGCGCGCGGCTGTTCATCAATACCTCGAACATGGGGCAGCTCTCACCGGCGATGCAGGTCCCCGTGGCCTACATCTACCTCGCCATTCCGGTGGCCGGCGCCTTCATGCTGGTCCGGTATCTGTTGATCCTTCAAACCTTGGTCGCCGGCAAGGACTATGCGCCGCTCGCGACGACCATGAGCGCGACCTGACAAAGGGTATGCAACGATGATTTCCGCCCTGGTCCCGATTTTCTTCAGCCTGCTGCTGTTCGGCCTGCCGATCTTTGCCGCACTGGCCCTGGCCGTCACCGGCGCCCTTTACTTCTTCGGCGGCGTCGATCCGTTGGTCGTGCCGATGCGGATGTTCTCGGGGATGAACAATTTCTCCCTGATGTCGATTCCGTTCTTCATCCTCGCCGCCGAACTGATGCGCATCGGCGGCCTCTCCGACCGCCTGATCGAGCTCGCGAAGGCGCTCATCGGCTGGCTGCCCGGCGGCTTGGCGGCGGCCACCGTGCTCGCCTGCCTGTTCTTCGGCTCGATCTCCGGCTCCAGCCCGGCGACCGTGATCGCCATCGGCACCATCATGTACCCGGCCATGGTCGCCGCCGGATACAACAAGTACTTCTCGATCGGCCTGATCGCCACCGCCGGCACCCTCGGCCCGATCGTGCCGCCGAGCATCGCGCTCATCATCTACGGCTCGGTCACCGGCACCTCGGTGGGCAAGCTGTTCGCCGGCGGCCTGCTGCCCGCGCTGCTGATCGGCGGCCTCCTCATCGCCTACAGCAGCTGGTATGCGATCCGCCACAACTACCCCCGCGCGCCGCTGCCGTCGCTCAAGCAGATCGGCCTCGCGTTCAAGCAGGCGGCCTGGGGTCTGGGCCTGCCGGTGATCCTGCTCGGCGGCATCTACAGCGGCGTGTTCACCCCCACCGAGTCGGCGGCCACCGCCTGCCTCTACGGCTGGTTCGTGGGTGCGGTGATCTATCGCAACATCGGCTTCCAACCGCTGCTCCAGATCCTGCGCAACACCGGTCTGCTGTCCGGCACCCTGCTGCTGATCACCGCGGGCGCCTCGGCGTTCTCGTGGATCCTGGCGACCACCGGCACGCCCACGCAGATCGCCTCCCAAGTGCTGTCGAGCACCGACTCGCCGGTGCTGATCATGCTGCTGTTCAACCTGATCATGCTGGTCGCCGGCTGCTTCCTCGACAGCGCCTCGGCAATCATCATCCTCGCGCCGCTGATGCAACCGATCGCGGCCCAGGTGGGGGTCGACGCCGTCCATTTCGGCATCATCACCCTGGTCAACCTCTCCGTCGGCATGCTCACACCGCCGGTGGGGCTGAACCTGTTCGTCGCCATGGGGGTGGCCAAGATGACCCTGCACGAGGTCTTCCGCGCCGCACTGCCCACCATCTGCCTGATGATCGGCGCCCTGCTGCTGATCACTTACATCCCGGCGATCAGCATGACGCTGCCCAACCTCCTGTACTGACCGCGATGAAAAGAATCTTCCTGCTCTCGACCGGCGGCACCATCGCCAGCGCGCCCGGCAAGGATGGGCGCGATGTCTCCGGCGCACTGCCCGGCGAGGCCTTGGTGCAGGCCCTGGCACTGGGGCCGGACTTCGACCTCGACGTCAGCTCGATCCTGCAGAAACCGAGCAACGCGATCGAGCCGGACGACTGGGCGCTGATCGGTGCGCGCTGCCGGGCGTTGATCGACAGCGGCGCTGCCGACGGCATCGTCATCACCCACGGCACCGATACGCTGGAGGACACGGCCTACTACCTCGAATGCGTGCTCGACACTGCCCGCGTGCCGGTGATCGTCACCGGCTCGCAGCGCGTGCCGCACGCGCTCGGCAGCGATGCCCACGCCAACCTGCGCCGCGCCATCGAAGCCGCGGCCGCCGATGCATGCCGCGGTCTCGGCGTGCTGGTGGCGTTCAACGAAACGCTCTACAGCGCGAACTTCGTGCGCAAGGTGAGCAGTTTCCGGCTCGACGGCTTCGACGCCCCAGGGCTCGGCGCGCTCGGTTTCATCGACAACGGCAGCGTGAGCCTCCTGCAACGGCCGATGCGCCAGCGCCGTCTGCCTGCGGCCGATCGCCTGCCACGGGTCGATATCGTGCCCGTCTATGCCGGCGCCGCCGCCGAGCTGCTCGCGGCCGTGCTCGCCAGCGGCCCGGACGGCGTCGTGATCGACGGTGTCGGCAGAGGGCATGTGCCGCCTGCCTGGATGCCGCTGCTGCGCGCGGCGATGGCGCAAGGCGTGGTGGTGCTGGTCAGCAGCGCGACGCTGCACGGCGCCACCCACCAGAGTTACCAGTTTGCCGGCTCCCTCCACGAGCTGGAAAGCGCCGGCGCGGTGGGCGTCAGCCACCTCTCGGCGCGCAAGGCGCGCATCCGTCTCGCCTTGCTGCTGGCCGGCGGCACCCCTAGCCCCGACGCCATCCGACACGCCTTTGACTGGCAGCCCGAACGCTGCTGAAGCCTTCTACAAGGAACATCATGAACGCATCGAGAATCGCCGTTATCCCGGGTGACGGGATCGGCAAGGAAGTCATGCCCGAAGCCCTGCGCGCGCTGGACGTGCTCGGCAAGCGCCACGGCCTGAAGCTGGAGTACGAACACTTCGATTGGGCCTGCGCGGAATACTACGAGCGCCACGGCGACATGCTGCCGCCGGACTGGTTCGAGCGCCTGAAAGGCTTCGACGCCATCCTGTTCGGCGCCGTGGGCTGGCCCGACGTCGTCCCCGACCACATCTCGCTGTGGGGTTCGCTGCTCAAGTTCCGCCGCGAGTTCGACCAGTACATCAACCTGCGCCCGGTGCGCCTGATGCCCGGCGTGCCCTGCCCGCTGGCCAACAAGAAGCCCGGCGACATCGACTTCTTCGTGGTGCGCGAAAACACCGAGGGCGAATACACCAACCTCGGCGGCAAGATCTTCGGCGGCACCGAGCGCGAAGTGGTGCTGCAGGAAGCGGTGTTCTCGCGCCACGGCGTGGACCGCGTGCTGGAGTACGCCTTCCAGTTCGCCGCCCGCCGCGAGCGCAAGCACGTGACCTCCGCCACCAAGTCGAACGGCATCGCCATCAGCATGCCGTACTGGGACGAGCGCCTCGAAGTCGCCGCCGCCCGCCACCCCGACGTGAGCTGGGACAAGTACCACATCGACATCCTCACCGCGCGCTTCGTGCTGTCGCCCGAGCGCTTCGACGTGGTGGTGGCCTCCAACCTGTTCGGCGACATCCTCTCCGACCTCGGCCCGGCCTGCGCCGGCACGATCGGCATCGCGCCGTCGGCCAACCTCAACCCGGAGCGCCGCTTCCCCTCGCTGTTCGAACCGGTGCACGGCTCCGCGCCCGACATCTACGGGCGCAACATCGCCAACCCGGTGGGCATGATCTGGTCGGCCGCGATGATGCTGGACTTCCTCGGCGAACGGCAGCCGGCGTGCAAGACCGCGGCCGACGAGCTGGTGAGCGCCATCGAGCAGGTGCTGGAGCACGGCCCGCGTACCGCCGACCTCGGCGGCAAGGCCAACACCACCGAGATGGGGCAGGCGATCGCCGCCCTCCTCGAAGCACGATAAGGAGGCAGCGATGGCCGTCGACATGCCGCCCCGCACCCTGGGTGCCCAGGCCCTCGCGACCATGAGCCAGGTCGCGCCGGAGCGCCTGATCGGGCTGCAGCGCGCGCTCGCGCGCTTCGGCGGCCGCGCCGATGGCGGCGTGGAGCGCGAAGCGCTGAGCGAAACCGATCTGGCGGCGCGGCGCTGGCTGCTGCAGCAGGTCGACGGTGCCCGCTACAGCTGGCACATCGACGCGGCGGCCAACGTCTTCCTGCGCCGCGCCGGGGGCGACAATGACCTGCCGCCGGTGATGACCGGCAGCCACATCGATACGCAACCGGTGGGCGGCTGGCTCGATGGCGCCTACGGCGTCATCGCCGGCCTGGAGGCGATGCTCGCGCTCGACGCCGCCGGCATCGAAACCCGCCGTCCGCTGGAGCTCGCGGTGTGGACCAACGAAGAAGGCTCGCGCTTCAGCCCCGGCGCGATGGGCTCGCGCGCCTTTGCCGCACCGGATGCGCTGGCCGATTTCCTCGACTGCCGCGACGGCGCGGGCGTCCGTTTCGAGGCCGCGCGTGACGCGGCGCTGGCGGCACTGCCCGAAGCCGCACCGGCCGCCCTCGGCCGCCCGGTGCACGCCTATGTCGAAGCCCATATCGAGCAGGGCCCGGAACTGGAAGCCTCGGCGTGCAGGCTGGGCGTCGTCAGCGGCATCCAGGGCGTGCGCTGGTTCGAGATCACGCTCACCGGTCACAGCGCGCACGCGGGCACGACGCCGCTCGACCGCCGCCAAGATGCCCTGCTCACTGCCGCACGGCTGGTCGCGGCCATCGGCGACATGGCAGCCGCACGCAATGATCGGACCCTGCGCCTGACCACCGGTCGCTTCGACGTCGCCGCGGCGGCGATCAACACGGTCGCCGGCCAGGTCGTGTTCACCATCGACCTGCGCCACCCGGCGGAAACCGTCCTCGATGAATGCGAGGCCGCCATCCACGCCCTCGTCGCCGAGCGCGCGGGCGACTGCGGGACCGCCGTGCGCCGGCTCATGCAGCGTGCGCCGACGCCGTTCGCCGACGACGTGGTCGGCGTCGTCGAGGCCGCCTGTCAGGCCACCGGCGCCCCCACCGGCCGCCTGGTATCCGGCGCGTTTCACGACGCCATGTATCTCGCCGACCGCTGCCCCACCGCCATGCTCTTCGTCCCCAGTCACCGCGGCATCAGCCATCACCCCGCCGAGGACACCGACGAGGCCGATCTGGTGCTCGGCGCCCGCGTGCTCGCGGCCGTCCTCACCGAGCTGGCCCTGGCCTGAGCCCACGCAACGGCCGCGCCGGCGCGCCGCCAAAGACGGCGCTGCCGGCGCCGCCGACTCACTTCACGGCATCGATGCGCGCGGGGACGGCGAGCGTCACCTCATCGCAGTTCGGTCCCGGCCCGCTGCGATCGACGACCAGGAAATCGCACACCGTCTCCAGCGCCAGCAGCGGGTGGTGCCAGACGCCACGCGCGTAATTCACCCCCTGATCCCCCCGCGCCAGGAAAACCGCAAGCTGCCCGGCCTCGGGCGCCGCCCCGGGGGGCGCGACCACCACCAGATACGGCTTGCCCGACAAGGGAATAAAGGCCTGGGTGGCGAGCGGATGACGCTCCATCATCTCGACCACGAAAGGCAGCGACCGCGGCTGGCCGCGGAAGATGGAGACGATCACCCGGCCCTCCGGGCCGGGCTCGATGTTCGCCAGATCGTGATAACGCACGGTGTTGCCGGCGTTGATCACGAAGTGCCGAGCGGCTGCGTCGGCCTCGATGACGTCGCCGTAAGGCGCGAAAGCCTCACGGCTGAGGGGTTGAACCATGAGCGGAATAGGGTGATCGGTGGGCATGAGCTTGAATGGGGAAAATGAAGGACGGGGACCTCTGCAAGCCGCCCCGGGCACCATGCGTGCCCGGCTTCCGCGCACGACCGCACAGACCGCAATTCCACTTTCGGATCAGCGACTTGCAAAGCCGGCCATTATAAACCGGGCGCACCTCGAAAGCCCGTAGAAACGCTGCGTGCGGCTCAGTGCGCCCCCGGCCGGCGCACGCCCCACCATGCACTGTCGGGCAGGTGCTCGGGCACACCGACGCGCCCCAACCCAGGCAGCTTGAGCGCCGGCGGCCAGACATCGACACCGAGATTCAACCCGAGCACGTTGAGTTCGACCCCTTCCTCCGCCGCGAGCGTGAGGCCGAGCACGCCGAGCAGCGACAGCTGCACGCCGGTGCCGCTGGGCGCGCGGCCGAACAGTGCACCGCCGGGCAGATAGTCCTTGCCGATCGCGGTGCTCGGCAGTTCCACGCCCAGCTCCGGAACTTCGCGCGCGAGGTGGGCGATGAAGGTGTTGCTGTTGGGCCCGGGCCAGACACGGTACTCGTCACGATATGGATACGTTGCAGCCGCCCCGTGCAGGCGCTCGATCAGCGCATCGACCTCGTCACCGCCGCGCACGTCGCGCAGCAGCGTGGGCAGATTGCCGAACCAATAACCGTCGGCCACCGCCTCATGCACGCGCACCGCCTGGCGGCCGTTGCCGACGCCAAAGCCCATCACCTCGAAGCGCGTGTAGCGCTCGGCGTTCTGCGCCTTGACCGCGATCCAGGTATGCACGCCGAACGCGCCACGCCAGCGCACCGCGCGCGCCGCATAGACCTGAATCACCGCCTCGCGGGTCAGCGCCGGGTCGGGCGCCTGCCCGCTGCTGTCGCGCCGCGCGCTGCGCCAGTCGGCCGCCTGCGCGGCCGCCGCCTGCCACGCCAGCACCGACACCGCGAGTGGCACCAGCAGTGCCGCGATCATTCCCGCCACGACGCGCTTCACCGCGCTCATTCCCACACCTCGATACTGCGAACCGGTCGACGATAACACTGCGCAAAACCCTGAGGACAGCAACACGACACGATCCCGCCCCGCCCGCTACACT
>JAEWVQ010000215.1 GCA_023459095.1 Pseudomonadota bacterium
GTGGCGCGGTGATCGAAGCGCCGGCCGAGGTCGTGCGCGTGGCGCCCGGCCGGGTGTGGGTGCGACTCGCCGCGCAGGCCGGCGGTTGCGGGCGTTGCGACGAACCCGGCGGTTGTCGTTCGATGAAAATCACCCAGGCCTTTGGCGGCACCGACCGCCTCTTTGCCTTGCCCGACCGTCTCGGCCTGCAGCCCGGTGAGCGCGTCCGGATCACCATGGCCGACGGCGCTCCGCTCGGCGCTGCGCTCGCGAGTTATGGTCTCGGCGCGGCCTGCGCCGTGCTTGGTGCGCTCACCGGCGCTGCGCTTGTCAGCGGTGCATCCGATGCCGCCGCAGCCGCCGGCGCGTTGGCCGGGCTGGCGCTGGCCTATGGCGCCAACCGCGTGCTGATGCGCAGCCGGCATTGGCGGGCGCGCCTGGCCATGGAGGTGAGGCGCGACGACGGCCATTGCGTGCGCCGCGGCGGGGAAGGCTGATTATGAGGGTCGTGCTGCATCGTCTGCTCCTCTTCGTCTATCTCGTGAGCCTGGGCGCGGCGCTGCCCGCGGCGGCGAGTGCGCTGCCCGATTTCACCGCGCTGGTCGCGCGCCAGGGCGCAGCGGTGGTCAATATCAGCACCACCCAGGCTCAGGGGGAAAACCGTGCGCCCTTTCCGGGCATGGACGAAGACGATCCGATGTTCGACTTCTTCCGCCGTTTCGTGCCCCGCCATCCGCCGGGCGCGCCGCGCCTGGGGCCGGAGAACCGCTCGCTCGGCTCGGGTTTCATCATCAGCGCCGACGGCTACATCCTGACCAATGCCCATGTGGTCGAGGAGGCCGACGAGATCCTCGTGCGCCTCGCCGACAAGCGCGAATTCCGCGCCCGCGTGATCGGCGCCGACCCGCGCAGCGACATCGCCCTGATCAAGATCGATGCCGAAGGCCTGCCGCGCGTCGCTCTCGGCGATCCGGCGCAGCTCAAGGTCGGCGAGTGGGTGGTGGCGATCGGCTCGCCGTTCGGCTTCGAGCAGACCGTGACCGCCGGCATCGTCAGCGCCAAGGAGCGCGCGCTGCCCGACGAGAACTTCGTGCCCTTCATCCAGACCGACGTGGCGATCAATCCGGGCAATTCCGGCGGTCCGCTGTTCAACCTGAAGGGCGAGGTGGTCGGCATCAACTCGCAGATCTACAGCCGCACCGGCGGTTTCATGGGGCTGTCGTTCTCGATTCCGATCGATGTCGCGATGGACGTGCAGCAACAGTTGCGCAGCACCGGGCGCGTGTTGCGCGGCCGCATCGGCGTAGCGATCCAGGAAGTGTCGCGCGACCTGGCCGACAGTTTCGGCCTGCCGCGCGCCGAGGGCGCGCTGGTGAGCGCGGTCGAGGCCGGCGGGCCGGCGGCGCGCGCCGGGGTGGCGCAGGGCGACGTGATCGTGCGCTTCGATGGCCGGCTGGTGGACAAGTCGAGCGATTTGCCGCGCATCGTCGCCGCGACCCGGCCCGGTGCCCAGGCGTCGATGCAGGTCTATCGCGACGGTGCGCCGCGCGACATCGCACTCATCGTCGGCGAGTGGCAGGACCCGGCGCGCGCGCGCGAACGCGCCGACGCCAAGGCCGCGCCGGTATTGAACCGCCTCGGCCTGGCGCTGGCCGTGCCGACGCCGGCGCAGCGCCGCGAGCTCGGCGCCGAGCGCGGCTTGATCGTGGAGCGTGTGCAGGGGGCGGCGGCACGCGCCGAGATCCAGGCCGGCGACGCGGTGCTCGCGATCGTGACCGGCGGGCGCCAGATGTCGCTGCGCACCGTCGACGAGTTCAAGCGTGTGGTCGACGGGTTGAAAGAGGGGCAGCAGGTGACCTTGCTGGTCGGGCGCGGTGGCGCCACGTCTTATGTGGCGTTGAGGGCGGGCAAATGAGGACCGGCCGCCGGTGCGTCTCCGGACGCGGTCTCTGCACCCGGAGGCAGCCGCGATGAGCACACGAGAATTCACGGTGCTGAGCCGCGAGTGGTGCCATCTGTGCCACGAACTGGTCGATGCCCTGACCCCGCTCGCCGCCGAACTGGGGTGGACGGTCCGCGTGGTCGACGTCGATGCCCATCCCGAGCTCGAAGCGCGTTGGGATGAGCTGGTGCCGGTGGTGCTGCACGGCGACACCGAACTCTGTCATTACCACCTCGACGTGGCGGCGGTGCGGGCTTATTGCGCCAGGGGCGCACAAGCCGGCGCCTGAGCGGCGGGCGCGGCCTCGGCCAAGGGCCGCGCGATTTCGAGAAAGGCGGCAACCAGATTGGCAGCCTCGCGTTCGCGGCGCCAGATCAGCGATGCTTCGGTGGGCAGGTCGGCGTCGTCTACCGCGAGGCTGACGATGTCGGGGTGCGGCACCGCTTCGCATTCCGACACATAGCCCAACCCCAGGCCGCGCGCGACTGCGAGGCGGATTGCCTCGCGGCTGCCGATTTCCAGCAGGGTCCGCGGACGCACCTGCTCGCGCCGCAGCATCGCCTCGAACAGCCGGCGCGTGGTCGACCCCGGTTCGCGGGCGATCAGCGTCTGGCCATGCAGGTCGCGCAGCCGGATGCGTGTGCGGGAGGCCAGGGCATGACCCCGCGGAGCGATCACGACCAGGCGGTTGCGGCGATAACGCAAGTGCGCGCAGGCCGCCGGCGGGGCCTCCAGCGCGAGCAGGCCGACGTCTGCGGCATAGTCCATCACCGCCTGCTCGACCCAGCCCGAACCGCCGATCGACACCGTGACCTGTACGCCCGGATGGCGGCGGTGGAAGGCGTCGAGAATATCCACGAGGTGATAGGGGCCGACCGCGGCGATCTTCAGATGGCCGCGGGCCAGCGTCTTGCTGTCGCTCAGCAACTGCATCGCGTCGAGCTCGGCATCGACCAGGCGCTGCGCGATGGGCAGCAGGTGCTCGCCGGCCGGCGTCAGCCAAGTGCGGCGTCCGGCACGATGGAACAGGCGGTCGCCGCATTCGGCCTCCAGTTCCTGGACCTGCCGCGACACCGCGGGCTGGGTGACGGCGAGCAGTTTCGCGCCCGCGGAGAAGCCGCCGGCGGTGGCAACCGCCCAGAATGCCTTGAGTCGGGAATAAAGCATGATCCTGGGTAATGGATTTCAGGGTTTCGGGTTATTCAAGTTATCGCTCTGATGTAACAAACGCATTTCAGACTTCGTAGCCGTTGCCCAACCCACGGAGTCTCATTCCATGAAACGCCTCGCCGCCCTCAAGACCCTGCTGCTCTGCGGCCTCGTCTGCCATGCCTCGGGCGCTTTTGCGCGCGACCTCGTGCTCGGCCTGATCCCCGCCGAGCACAACGAGGAGATGATCAAGAAGTTCGAACCGATGCGTGCCCATCTGGAGAAGAAGCTCGGTCAGAAAGTGAAGATGTACACCGCCACCGACTATGCCGGGGTGATCGAGGCGATGAAGAAGAAGCGCGTCGACATCGCCTGGTTCGGGCCGCTGTCCTACGTTCTCGCCGAGCAGGAAGCGGGCGCCGAGGCCTTCGCCGTCGGCGTCAAGCCCAACGGCAATTCCACCTACCGCAGTGTGTTCGTGGTGCCGGGCGATTCGCCGGTGCGCACGCTGGAGGAGCTGCGCGGCAAGAGCGTGGCCTTCGTCGAACCGGCCTCGACCAGCGGTAGCCTGGTGCCGAGCTATCTGCTGATGCAGGCCACCGGGCAGAAGCCGGAGCAGTTCTTCGGCAAGTTCACCTACGCCGGTTCGCACGAGGCCGCCCAGCTTGCGGTGAAGAACCGTGCGGTCGATGCCGCGGCCGCCAACGACATCTCCTACGCCGCGATGCTCGACAAGGGCATGATCAGCCGCGACAGCAACCGTGTGCTGCTGGAGTCGACGGAGATTTCGGAATCGCCGCTGACGTATCGGGGCGATCTCGATCCGGCGCTCAAGCAGCGCATCGTCGACATCTTCACCAAGGCGCACGAGGAAATGGAGGTGAGCGGCTACGGTAAGGTGGTGCGCTACCGCGCCACTTCGCCGGCGGAGTATCAGCCCATCCGCGACATGGTGAAGGCGCTCGATCTGCGCCGCGAGCAGCTGCTGCGCTGAGGGGGCGGTCATGAACATCGCCTATCGCTTGCGCGCGGTGCGCAAACGCTACGCCAACGGTTTCGAGGCCTTGAAGGGCGTCGACCTCGACATCGCCGCCGGCAGTTTCGTGGTCGTCCTCGGCCCCTCCGGGGCCGGAAAATCGACCTTGCTGCGCACCCTCAACGGCCTCGAACGCATCGACGGCGGCGCCATCGAATGCGACGGCACGGTGCTGTCGGCGCACACCCTGCGCGCGATCCGCAGTCGCAGCGGGATGATCTTCCAGCAGTTCAACCTGGTCGGCCGCCTGTCGGTGATGACCAACGTGCTCACCGGCCGCCTGTCGCGCCGCTCCTGGCTGGGCAGTGTGTTCGGCTTGTTCCGGGGCGAGGACATGGAGATCGCCCGCCGCGTGCTGCACCGCGTCGGCCTGCTCGACAAGGCCTGGCAGCGCGCCGATCGCCTGTCGGGGGGCCAACAGCAGCGCGTCGGCATTGCCCGCGCGCTCGCCCAGCAGCCGCGGGTCATCCTTGCCGACGAGCCGGTGGCGAGCCTGGACCCGCTGTCGAGCGCCGAGGTGATGAACCTGCTTGCCGAGATCAACCGCGACGACGGCATCACCGTCGTGGTCAACCTGCATCAGGTCGAACTTGCCCGCCGCTACGCCGACCGCGTGATCGGCCTCAACGCCGGCCGTGTGGTCTACGACGGGCCGCCGGAGGGCCTGGACCGCGACACCCTGACCCGCATCTATCGCCGTGAGGAGATCGACCATGATCCCCAGCTCGAAGCCGTGCTGGCCTACGCCTGATGGCCGTCCGCCGCGTGCCGCGGTGGCGGTGCTGGCGGCGGTGCTCGGCGTGCTCGCGGCGAGCGCGCCGCTGGTCGAAGTCGATGCGCTGCGCCTGTTGCGCTCGCTCGGCGGCATGGTGGAGTTCGCCTGGCATCTGGTGGTGAGGCCGGAGTGGGGCTACCTGCCGGAGCTGCTTGGCAAGGTGCTGGAGACGATGGAGATCGCCTTTCTCGGCACCGCGCTCGCCACCGTCGTCAGCCTGCCCGTCGGCCTGCTCGCGGCACGCAACACCACGCCGCATCCGGCGCTCGCAAGCGTGCTGCGCAGTGTGCTGTCGGCGACGCGCGCCTTCCCCGACCTGATGTGGGCGCTGGTGTTCGTCTCCGCCCTCGGGCTGGGACCGCTGCCGGGCGTGATGGCGCTGGCCGTGGTCACCGTCGGCTTCATGGGCAAGTTCTTCGCCGAGGCCTTCGAGGTGGTGGACGACAAGGCGGTGGAGGGGCTGCAGGCGCACGGCGCCGGTTGGCTGCAGGTGCGCAGTTTCGCCCATTTGCCGCAGGCGCTGCCCGATCTCGTCGGCACCCTGATGTACGTGCTCGACCACAACTTCCGGGCCGCCACCATCCTCGGCGTGGTCGGTGCCGGCGGCATCGGTTACGACCTGGTGATGGCGGTGCGGCTGTACGACTTTCCGCGCCTCGTGCTGATCCTGGTCGTGGTGCTGGCGGTGGTGTCCGCGCTCGACCGCTTTTCCAACCACCTGCGCCGGAGCATCGCATGACGAACACCGCCCTTGCGCCGCCGCTGCCGGCGCGCCCCTTCAACCCGACGCCCACGGTGGTGCTCGCCGCCATCGTGCTCGCCGCCCTGTGTGTGCGCGGGCTGGACATTTCGCCGGAAACGCTGGCTTACGCCGGCGCGGACATCGTCGAGTACTTCGGCCGCTACACCCAGCCCGACTTCGCCGACCTCGGTCGTTATCTGCGCCTCTTGCTCGAGACGCTCGCAACCGCGGTATGGGGCACCGCCTTCGCCTTCGTCGGCGGCGTGCTGCTGGCGCCGCTGGCGGCACGCAACCTGAGCCCGCATCCGCTCGCCTACCGCCTGGCGCGCGAGCTGCTGGCGCTGTCGCGCGCCTTGCCCGACCTGTTGCTGGCGCTGGTCTTCGTCGCCGCGCTGGGGCTGGGGCCGCTGCCCGGCGCGCTCGCCCTCGGTGTGCATACGGTGGGCTTTCTCGGCAAGTTCTTCGCCGAGAGTCTGGAGCGGGTGCCCGAGGGCACCTACGAAGCGCTGCGCGCCACCGGCGCCGGCCCTGTGCAGGTGCTGTGCTACGCCGGCTGGCCGTCGATCGCGCGCGAGATGGCAGGCTACGTCTGCTACATCTTCGACCGCAACATGCGCATGGGCTCGGTACTCGGCCTGGTCGGCGCGGGCGGCATCGGCCTGGCGCTCGCCGACACCATCAAGCTGTTCGATTACGGCCGTTCGGCGGCACTGATTCTCGTGCTGCTCGCCGCCATCCTCGCCATCGACGCGCTGTCGGGCTGGGTGCGCCGGCGCCTGCATTAAGCCCCCTATCCGTTTTCAAACCTGACATGGCCGGCCCCGCCCGGGGCAGGCCAGGGAGAACTCACGCCATGCAAACCTGGCAATACCGCAATCCGGTCGAGATCGTCTTCGGCGACGGCGCGTTCGCGCGTTGCGCCGAATTCATCCGCGGCCGCCGTTACGTGCTGGTGAGCTACGACAGCGCGCCGTTTCCCGCGCTTGCCGCGCGCCTGACCGAGGCCGCGGGCGCGCCGGCGCTGGTCGTCGCCGACGTGCGCGAGAACCCGGACATCGCCTTTCTGCGTGCGGCCGCGGCGCGGCTGGCGGCGCTGTCGCCCGCGCCCGAGCTGATCGTCGCGCTCGGCGGCGGTTCGGCGATCGATGCCGCCAAGGCGCTGGCCGCGTCCGCCGCCGGCTTTGTGCAGGTGGAGGCGGCGCTCGCCGGAGGCGAGC
>JAEWVQ010000216.1 GCA_023459095.1 Pseudomonadota bacterium
GCCCGAGGCCTGGCGGATGGCCGAACGGCTCGCCGCGCGCCGTGTCCTGCCGCAATCTTCGGGGCTGGGGCGCTGGATCGAGGCTGCCGCCGGGCTGCTCGGCGTCTGCCATCGGCCGGGCTACGACGGCGAGGCAGCGCAGCGCCTCGAACGCCTTGCCGCCGGCTTCGGCGCCGCGCTGCCGCTCGCCGGCGGCTGGCGGCTGGCGCCGGACGGCACGCTCGACCTGATGCCGCTGCTCGCCCGCCTCGCCGATGAGCGCGACCCCGGCCACGGCGCGGCGCTGTTCCTCGCCACCCTCGCCGCCGCACTGGAGGACTGGACCGTGCGCCTGGCGCGCGGCAGCGGCATCGACACCGTGGCACTCGCCGGCGGCTGCTTTCTCGACCCCGTGCTGGCGCGCGATCTCGCCCGCCGGCTGGTGGCGCGCGGCTTCGACGTGCTCGAAGCGCGCGCGGCGCCGCCGCACGACGGCGGCCTCGCCCTGGGCCAGGCCTGCGTGGTGCGCGAGCGCCTGGGGGCGCATTGAGCAGGCTCCGGCCGCCGCCGGCGTTTGCCGTGCGTGGGCAGGTGTGCACTGTGCCCTTGATGGGGGCGGCGGCGCAGGCTAAGTTCGAACGTTCGACTGGCGGCTGGAGCGGCGGGTGGCGGGCAGGTTGCTGACCGATGAACGGTGGGGACTCAGTGCGCGGCGCTGGGCGGTGGCCGCAGGCCTCGTCCTGCTGGTCACCGATCTGCTGCTGATCACGGTCCTCGACAACGAGCGCAGGCAGGCCCTCGAACGCGGCCGCGACACCGCCGCCCTCGCCGCCGACGTCGCGGTGCGCCGCGCCGACGGCCTGCTCGACGCGGTGGACCGCAGCCTCGCCGGGGTCGGCGAGGTGATCGCGATGCGCGGTACGCGGCCGCATGCCGGCGATCTCGACCTGCACCGCCTGCTGGTGCGCAGCCACGCGCGCGCCCCGGGGCTGGATTGGCTGTCGGTGATCGGCACCGATGGCCGCAACCTGCTCAGCTCCTTGCGTTTCCCGGCGATCCCGCTCGACCTGAGCGACCGCGACTACGTCCAGGCCCAGTTCCACGACTGGGAGCAGGGCCTGTACATCGACATGCAGCGTATTTCGCGCGGCCTGCACCAGCCGGTGGTGCCGCTGAGCCGGCGCGTGACCGACGATTTCGGCACGGTCATGGCGGTGGTCGCCGGTGGCCTGAGCCCCGCGCATCTGCAGCAGATGCTCGCCGATCCGGCGCCGCCGCAGGGCCTCAGCCTCAGCCTCTACCGCCGCGACGGCACCGCGCTCGCCTGTGTGCCGGCGCGCGCCGAGTGCGCCCCCGCGCCGGCAGCGGCACTCGCCCGGCTGGACAGAGCGGGTGGCACCGCGGCCGAGGTCGATGCCCGCCTGCTCGGCTTCGGCGCCGGGGTTGCCGCAGTCAAGGCGTCGGCGCACTTTCCGCTGGTGGTGATCGCCGATTTCTCCGAAGCCGTGCTGCTCGCGCCGTGGCGCGAACATCTGCCGATCTTCGCGGCGATCGCCATCGGCGGCAATCTCGCCCTCGCGGTGATCGCGCTCTATGCCTTCCGCCAGGTGTGGCGCCGGCGTCAGGCGCTGGCCCGGCTGGCGGCGGCGAACCTGGACCTGGAGAACCGTGTGCGCGAGCGCACCCGCGAACTGCAGCGCCTGGCGAGCACCGACATGCTCACCGGGGTGTGCAACCGCCGCGCCTTCATCGAGGAGGGCGAGCATGCCTTCGCGCTCGCCCGCCGCCATGGGCGCGCACTCGCGCTGATGATGGTCGATGCCGACCACTTCAAGTCGATCAACGACCGCCACGGTCACGCCGGCGGCGATGCGGTGCTGCGCGCGCTGGCAGACGCCGGTGCCGGGGTGCTGCGCGCCACCGATCTGCTCGCCCGTTTCGGCGGCGAGGAGTTCGCCGTGCTGCTGCCGGAAACCGATGCCGCCGGCGCGGCCGACGTCGGCGACCGTTTGCTCGCCGCCTTCCGGGCCTGCGAGGTGGCGCACGAGGGCAAGGTGCTGAGGTTCACGGTGTCGATCGGCGTCGCCGTGCTCGAACCCGGCGACGTCAATCTGGAGGCGCTGCTCGGGCGTGCCGACGGCGCCCTCTACCAGGCCAAGAAGGCCGGCCGCGATCGGCTGGTGTTGGCATCGGGGACGCCGCCGGCAGCGCCCTGAGGCGTGTCATTCGTCGCGCCGGATCGGCGACAATCCGCTGCTGACGGACGTGGGTCCGTGCGCAGCAGGGTGGAAACATTGAACGCACAAGCAGGAAAGGCGGCGCTCGCCGCGGTCGCGCTCGCCGGCGCGGCGATCGGCAGCGGGGGTTGCGCCAGCGGCAGTGGGGCGGTCGACGACGGCTACCGGCTGGGCATTCTGCACATCAACGACCACCATTCGCATCTCGACGCCACCGAGTTCAGCCTGCGCGCGCCCGAAGGCGCACGGGCCGCGGTGCCGGTGAGCCTGGGCGGCTTCGCCCGGGTCGCGAGCGCGATCGAGGCACTCGGCGCGGGGCGGCCGAACCTGCTCAAGCTGCACGCCGGCGACGCGATCACCGGCACGCTGTATTTCACCCTGACCCAGGGGCGCGCCGACGCCGAGCTGATGAACACGGTGTGTTTCGATGCGATGGCGGTCGGCAATCACGAGTTCGACGCCGGTGATGCCGGGCTGGCGCACTTCATCGGCCAGCTGTGGGCCGACCCCGCGTGCCGCACCCCGGTGCTGTCGGCCAACGTCGCGCCGCGCCCCGGCTCGCCGCTCGCCCCCGGCATGATCCAGCCCGCGGTGGTGGTCGAGCGCGGCGGCGAACGCATCGGCATCGTCGGCCTCACCGCGCAGCGCAAGACGCAGTATTCGTCGCGCCCCGATCGCGGCACCCGCCTGCTCGACGAGCGCGCCTCGGCGCAGGCTGCGATCGACGGGCTGCGCGCGCGCGGCGTGAACAAGATCGTGCTGCTCAGCCATGTCGGCCATGCCCGCGACCGTGAACTCGCCGCCGAGCTCTCCGGCGTCGATGTCGTGGTGGGGGGCGATTCGCACACGTTGCTCGGCGACGCCGCGCTCGCCCGCTACGGCCTCGTGCCCGCCGGCCCGTATCCGGCGCGGGTGCGCAATCGCGACGGCGAGCTGGTGTGCGTGGTGCAGGCCTGGCAGTACGCGGCAGTGGTCGGCGAGCTCGACGTGGTGTTCGACCGCGATGGCCGCGTGCGGGCGTGCAGCGGCCAGCCCCACGTGCTGATCGGTGCGGCCGGCGCTGCGGCGGATGCAGCCGCCCGGTCTGCCGCGGATGCCGCCCTGGTCGCAGCGCTCGCCGCCGATCCGGCACTGCGCGTTACCGCGCCGTCGCCGCGTGCCGAAGCCGTGCTCGCGCCCCACCGCGCCGCGCGCGTGGCCTTCGGCGGCAACGTCGTCGGCCACGTCGGCGAGGCGCTGTGCATGCGCCGGGTGCCGGGCAGCGGGCGTGACGCCGGGCGTTCGGCGCTGCCCGCTTGCAATGACGACGCGCACGTGCGCGCCCACGGCGGCGACGTCCAGCAACTGGTTGCCGAGGCCTTCCTGCGCCAGGGCCAGCGCTACGGCGGCGCGCAGATCTCGCTGCAGAACGGCGGCGGCGTGCGCACCGATCTGCCTGCCGGCGCGCTCACCGTGGATGCGATCTACACCGTGCTGCCTTTTGCCAATACCTTGGTCCGCCTGCACATGACCGGCGCCGAGATCAAGGCGGCGCTCGAGGATGCGCTCGATGCGGTGGCGCGCGGCAGCACCGGCGCCTACCCCTACGCCGGCGGACTGCGCTGGCGGGTCGATCTGCGCGCGGCGCGCAGCGAGCGCGTGAGCGCGCTCGAGGTGCGAGAGGGAGATGGAAACGGCGGGGACGAAAACGGCGGTGGGCGGTGGTCCGCGCTCGACCTCGCGGCGCGCTACACCGTGATCACCTCGGACTACCTTGCCGACGGCCAGGGCGGCTACGGCGCGCTCGCGCGCATCGGCGGCGAGCGTCGGGAAGCGACCTTCCTCGCTTACGCCGATGCCTTCCTGCAGTACGTGATCGAGCAGCGCACGCTGGCGCGCCCGGCGCGCGCCGACTTCAGCACTCAGGCCTTCGTCGACGCGGCGTCGGTGGCCACCCCGTGAGCGGCGTTCAGGGCGCGAGGCGGCGGTAGGCGCCGCCGAAGTAGAGCAGCGGGGGACGGTCGAAACGGTCGAAATCGACCACTTCGCTGATGAACACGGTGTGGTCGCCGCCGGCGTGGCGGGTGGTGTTGCGGCACTCGAAATGCGCGCAGCAGCCGCGCAGCAGCGGCACGCCGCCCACGCCCTGATCGAACTCGATGCCGGCGAAGCGGTCGTCGAGGCGGCTTGCGAAGCGCTGCGAGAGGTCTTCCTGATCGGCGGCGAGGACGTTGATCGCGTAGTATTCGCAGCCTTCGAGCAGCGGCAGGCTGGGCAGCTTGTTCGACATGCTCCACACGATCAGCGCCGGATCGAGCGACACCGAGTTGAACGAATTCACCGTCAGCCCGATCGGAGTGCCGTCCGGCGTGCGCGTGGTCACCACGGTGATGCCGGTGGCGAACATGCCGAGGGCGTTGCGGAAACGGCGGGAGAAATCCTCGCCGGGCATGGACTGGGACATGGAAGGGCTGGTGTCGCGGACCCGCCGCGTACCGGAGAAGTGGACAAGCGGCGAATTATATCGCCCGTGCCGCCGCCGCGCCCCATCTCCCTCCCCAACCCACGGAGAACATGCAGGACATGAGTGAATTCGCCCGCCGCCTGATCGCCTGGCAGCGCACCGACGGCCGCCACGGCCTGCCCTGGCAGGGCGGCCGCGACCCCTATCGCATCTGGCTGTCGGAGATCATGCTGCAGCAGACCCAGGTGGATACGGTGATCCCGTACTACGCGCGCTTTCTCGCGCGCTTTCCCGATCTTCCCAGCCTCGCCGCCGCGCCCGTCGACGACGTCATGGCGCTGTGGAGCGGTCTGGGCTACTACGCCCGTGCGCGCAACCTGCACCGCGCCGCGCAGCAGGTGATGGCGCAGCACGGCGGGCGCTTTCCGCCGGATGCGGCGCAGATCGCCGAACTGCCCGGCATCGGCCGCTCCACCGCGGCGGCGGTGGCCGCCTTCGCCTACGGCGAGCGCGCCGCGATCCTCGACGGCAACGTCAAGCGCGTGCTGTGCCGGGTGTACGGCATCGAGGGTTTTCCGGGTGAGCGCGCGGTGGAGAACCGGCTGTGGGCGCTCGCCGAGTCGCTGCTGCCGGCGGACGGGGTCGGCACCTACATCCAGGCCCAGATGGACCTCGGCGCCACCGTGTGTACGCGCGGCAAACCGGCCTGCACGCGTTGTCCGCTCGCCGACCTGTGCGTCGCCCGCCGCGACGGCCGCACCGCCGAGCTGCCCGCGGCGCGGCCGAAGAAGGCGGTGCCGCGGCGCAGTGCGCGCGTCGCGGTGATCGTGCGCGACGGCGCGGTGC
>JAEWVQ010000217.1 GCA_023459095.1 Pseudomonadota bacterium
AACCCGCATGACTCTGCCCTGAACCGCCGATGACCCCGTTCGCCACGCCCACCGGATTCCCTACATGAACGCCGCAGCCTCACCGGCCCTGAACCGACCGGCCCCGTCGGCGTCCATCGCGCCCGCCCGCCCCGCGCCCGCGAAAGCCACCGCCGAGCGTCGCGCCAACACCCGACCGCCGCTCCGGCCACCGCGCTCGCGCCGACCCGAGCGCATTGCGCTGGCAGCGTTCGTCGCCCTCGCCCACGCTGGAGGCATTGCCGGACTGATCCAACTCGCGCAGCTCGACACCCGCCCGGCAGAGATCACGCCGATCGAGATCACCTTCATCCCCGCCGAGGCGCCGCCGACCCCGGAGCCGGTGGCCGCCCCGCCGGCGCCGCCGGTGGAAGCGCCCAAGCCCACGCCGCCAAAGCCCAGGCCCGTGGTCAAGCACACCCCCAAGCCGGCCCCCGTGAAACCCGCCGTCGAAGAACCGGTGACCACCTCGGAGAGTGCGCTCACCAGCGCAGCCGCGGAACCCGCACCGCCGGTCGAAGCCACGACGCCGGCACCGCCGGCGCCCCCCGCTCCGCCGGTCGCTGCAGCGCCGGCCCCCGCGCCGGTGACCGCCGCGCGCTACGACGCGGACTATCTGAACAACCCCAAGCCGAGCTACCCGCCGCTGTCGCGCCGCATGCGCGAGGAAGGCACCGTGGTACTGCGCGTACTGGTATCGGCCGAAGGCCTGCCCGCGCGCATCGAACTCGACCGCAGCTCGGGCAGCGAGCGCCTGGACAAGGCTGCGCTCGCCGCCGTCGACCGCTGGCGCTTCGTCGCCGCCCGCGAGGGCGAACGCAGCATCGAGGCGTGGGTCAAGGTCCCCGTCGTTTTCAAACTTGAAGGAATCTAGACATGGAAGCCCAAGCCTTCGGCCTTGCCCACCTGTGGGCGCAGTCCGACCTCGTCATCCGCCTCGTCGCCGCCATCCTGATGCTGATGTCGGTGATCAGCTGGTACCTGATCCTGGTGCGCGGCGTGCGCCAGTTGCGCGCGCGCCGCAGCGTCGATGCGGTGGACGCGTTCTGGGCCGCCCCCGATCTCGGCACCGGCCTGCAGCGCCTCGGCGACCAGGCCCCCGACTCGCCCTTCGAGGCCTTGGCCCGGCAGGGTGCGGCGGCCGCCGACCACCTGCGCCGCCACACCCATGAGGACACCCTGGGCGGCAAGCTCGATGCCAGCGAGTTCATGACCCGCGCGCTGCGCAAGTCGATTTCGCTGTCGACTTCGACGCTGGAGAACGGCCTCACCATGCTCGCCTCGATCGGCTCCACCGCGCCCTTCGTCGGCCTGTTCGGCACGGTGTGGGGGATCTATCACGCCCTGGTGAACATTTCCGCCTCCGGCCTCGCCACCCTCGACAAGGTCGCCGGCCCGGTCGGCGAGGCGCTGATCATGACCGCCTTCGGCCTGTTCGTGGCAATCCCGGCGGTGCTTGCCTACAACGCCTTCACCCGCGCCAACCGGGTCGAGCTGTCCGAACTCGACGCCTTCGCCCACGATCTGCTCGCCTGGTTCTCCACCGGCGCCCGCATCGCCCCGCTCGAGCAGCGCGCCGCCCCGCAGGCGGACACCCAGGGCAGCGTGCGCCTGGCCTCGTCGGGAGCGGCGTAATGGCATTCGGTGGCTTCAACCAGGGCAGCGAACGCATGCCGACCAGCGATATCAACATGGTGCCGCTGATCGACGTGATGCTGGTACTGCTGATCGTGTTCATGATCACCGCGCCGCTGCTGACCCACGCAGTCAAGATCGACCTGCCCAAGGCGGCGAGCCAGCCCAACGTCGAAAAACCCGAGACCGTGAGCCTGTCGCTCAACGCCGAAGGCGCGCTGTTCTGGAACAACGACCCGCTGTCCGACAGCGCGCTTGCCGAGCGCCTGCACGGCGCCGCGGCGCAAACCCCGCAGCCGGAACTGCATCTGCGCGCCGACCACAACACCCGCTATCAGAAGATCGCCGAAGTGATGTCGCTGGCGCGCGAGGCGGGCATCGAGAAGATGGGCTTCGTCACCATGCCGGCGACCGCCGACTGACCCCGCGTGAAGAGCCGGCACAAGCCGGCGCAGGCGACATGCCCCGGCCAGGGCGCTGCGACGATCGCAGCGCCCTGGTCTTTTTCATCGGCGCTCGCGCGCAGCTTCAGCCGCGCCGACTGCGCACGCGGACGATGACATCGACCTGGGCGAGTTCGATGTCTGCAGGGAGCGCCGGAATCCCGATGACCTGCAGTTCGTGCGCCGCGACATCGCTCAGTTCGCCGCTGTCGATGTCATAGATGTGGTGATGGGGCGCGGTGTTGGAGTCGTACACGACGCGCTCGGGATCGACGATCAGTTCCTTGATCAGGCCCTTCTCGCGAAACAGCCGCAGCGTGTTGTACACGGTCGCGCGGGAAGTTTCGGGCGCCGCCTCCCTGACCTTGAGCAGGACCTGTTCGGCGCTCAGATGCACCGGCCGCGGCAGCAGCACGCGGGCGATCTCCAGGCGCTGCAGGGTGATGGGCACGCCGATACGCCGCAGTCTGGCCTCGGCCTCCCGGTGCTCTGGGGTATCCATGTGTCGTCTCCGTCGCGTTCGCATCGTCGCCGGACTCTGCGGTCCGGTCGTCCTCAGCGTTCAACGCACGCCCCCCTGCACGGGATGACGGCGGACGAGCACCGGGCGAGGCGGTCGTCCGTCGCGGACCGCGGCCAGCCGGCGCCGGCTGGCCACGGCACACGCCCGGCTTACTTCTCGAAGGGCTTCGGCTTCGGCGTCTCGTTGCTCGACGGCGGCAGCAGCGGCATCGTAAACGACGGCTGGTCGCCGGTCAGCGTCTTCAGGAAGGCGACGATCTGGCCGACCTCGTCCTCGGAATACTTCCGCCCCAGTTGCAGGCGCCCCATGATGTCGACCGCCTGCTCCAGCGTCTGCGCCTGGCCGTCGTGGAAGTACGGGTAGGTCAGCTCGACGTTGCGCAGCGTCGGCACCTTGAAGTTGAAGCGGTCCTCGTCCTTGCCGGTGACCGCGGCGCGGCCTTCGGCACCGTTCTTGGTCTTGTACGGCTCGACGATGCCCATCTTCTGGAACGAGGTGCCGCCCACCGCGGGGCCGTTGTGGCAGGCCACGCAGCCGCTTTCCTTGAACAGCTTGTAGCCCGCCAGTTCCCGGCTGTTGAGCGCCTTGTCGTCGCCCTGCAGCCATTTGTCGAAGGCGGAATTGGGCGTTACCAGGGTTTCCTCGAAGGCGGCGATCGCGCTCGTCACCTTGTCGATGTCGATGCGGCTGGAGCCGAACACCGACTTGAACTCGGCGACATAGCCCGGAATCGACTGCAGCACATCGACCGCGAGGTCGTGGGTGAACGCCATCTCGCCCGGGTTGGCGATCGGCCCACCGGCCTGCTCCTTCAGATCCTTTGCCCGCCCGTCCCAGAACTGGGCCACCGCCAGGCTGGAGTTGAGCACCGTCGGCGAGTTGATCGGACCTTCCTGCCAGTTGTGGCCGATCGAGGTACGCAGGTTGTCGGAGCCGCCCATCGACAGGTTGTGACAGGAATTGCACGAGATGAAGCCCGAGCGCGACAGGCGCGGATCGAAGAACAGCTTCTTGCCCAGCTCGACCTTCGCCGGATTGGTGACCTTGGCCGGCTGCAGCGGCTGGATCGGTTCGTCGCGCACACTCGCCGCCCACGCGCTGCTGCCGAGGGCGGTGACGGCCAGCGCGACCGCCACGCCGAGAGTCCTGATCTGCATGATGCTCTCCTTGCTTGGGAAAAAAGCTGCGTCATCCGCTTCGCGGCTCGTGGCCGCAAAATTAGACGACGTCTAAATCGACGGCCCGATTTAACTCCTTCAGCAACCCCGGCCAGTTGACCTGGGTCATGGAAAATCGATAAGCCAAACAGTTGCGATAGCCTTGACCAATTAATGAAAATCATTAGCATTTCTACTTCGTCCGACTTCATGCCGCAGGTCACACTCATGCCTCCGCCCTCGTTTCCCCGCGTCCGCCGCTTTGCCCTCGCTGCCTGCGCCGCCGCGCTGCTGAGCACGCCTCTCCACGCCGCACCGCCGACCACGAGCGCCGTGCTCGAGCACTACGCCCAGCTCGTGCACGCCAACTACACCGACAACGTCGCCGCCGCGCGCGATCTGCAGCGCGCCGTCGACGCCTTCGTCGCGGCCCCCTCCGCCTCCGCTCTCGAGCAGGCCCGCAAAGCCTGGCTGGAGGCGCGCGAGTGGTATGGGCAAAGCGAGGCGTTCCGCTTCTACGGCGGCCCGATCGACGGCGACGACGGCCCCGAGGGGCTGATCAACGCCTGGCCGCTCGACGAGGCCTACATCGACTACGTCGACGGTCGCGCCGACGCCGGCATCATCAACAACCGCGCCGAGGCGATCAGCGCGGCGCGGCTGGCCGAACTCAACGAGCGCGGCGGCGAGGAGAACGTCGCCACCGGCTGGCACGCCATCGAGTTCCTGCTGTGGGGCCAGGACCGCTCCGCCACCGGCCCGGGCGAGCGCCCGTACACCGACTTCGTCGATGGTCAGGCCGCCAACGCCGACCGCCGCCGCCTCTACCTGCAGACCGTCACCGCGATGCTGGTCAAGGAGCTGGAAGCGGTCGCCGCGGCATGGACACCGAACGCCGCGAACTACCGCGCCGAGTTCGTCGCCAGCGGCCAGACCGGGGTCAGCCGCATGCTCACCGGCCTGGGCACGCTGTCGCGCGGCGAACTCGCCGGCGAGCGCATGGAGGTGGCGATGGACACGCAGGACCAGGAAGACGAGCACTCCTGCTTCTCCGACAACACCCACCGCGACATCGTCACCAACGCGCTCGGCATCCAGAACGTATGGGAAGGGCGCTACCTCACCCGCGACGGCCGCCGCCTCGAGGGCGCCAGCCTGAGCGCGCTGGTCGCGGACAGGAATGCGGCGGTGGCGAAGGCCGCGAGCGCCGACATCGCCGCCAGCGTCAAGCTCGCCGGCGCGATCCAGGCGCCGTTCGACCGCGAGATCGTCGGCGGCGACGCCAGCCCCGGACGCAAGCGCGTGCGCGCAGTGATCGACGCGCTCAAGAAGCAGGCCGACAGCATCGTCGAGGCCGCCAAGGCACTCGGCATCACCCGCCTGAACACCAGCGTCTGAGCCCAGGCGCCCGCACGCTGTTCTCGGCCCCCTCTGCCGCGCTCACGCGGCAGAGGCCATCAGGATTTCCCATGCCCCTGCCCGCTCCGCTGCCCCGCCCGCTGCGCCTCGCCCTCGCCTTCGGCCTCGCAGCCAGCACCACGTTCGCCGCAGCCGACCCGAAGCTGCCTGGCGGCCACGTCGGCACCATCGACGACCACGGCAAGAACGCGTTCTCGCTGCCCGCCCCCGGCCTCGACGACGCGCAGAAAACCACTTTCGTCATCGGCAACTCGTTCTTCAAGAAAGCCTGGGTCGAAGCGCCCGCGTCCACCACCGCGCGTGACGGCCTCGGCCCGCACTTCATCGCCCGCTCCTGTGGCGCCTGCCACACCCTGGACGGCCGCGCCGCGCCGCCCACAGTCAAGGACGGGCGCAACGTCGAACAGCCGATGGGGCTCCTCATCCGCCTCTCGGTGCCCGGCACCGACGCCCACGGCGGCCCCGCGCCCGAGCCCACCTACGGCGGCCAGTTCAACAACGACGCCATTCCCGGGGTCAAGGCCGAAGGCCGCGTCGCCATCCGCTACGAGGAAATCCCCGGCCGCTACGGCGACGGCGAGCCCTACAGCCTGCGCCGCCCGCACTACGCGCTCACCGACCTGGGCTACGGCGATCTCGATCCGCGCGTCCAGCTATCGCCGCGCATCGCGCCGCACATGGTCGGCCTCGGCCTCCTCGAAGCGGTGCGCGAAGCCGACATCCTCGCCAACGCCGAGCGCCAGCGCGCCGAAGGCCGCGGCATCGCCGGCCAGCCCAACCGCGTATGGGACGCCTATGCCGGCAAGCCCCTGCTCGGCCGCTTCGGCTGGAAGGCCAACGTCGCCACCATCGCCCACCAGAGCGCGGGCGCCTTCCATGGCGACATCGGCATCACCTCGCGCCATTTCCCGCAGCAGGACTGCATGCCCGCGCAACAGGACTGCCTCGCCGCGGTGAGCGGCGGCGAACCCGAGATCGACGACCGCCGCCTCGACCAGGTCATCTTCTACAGCCAGACCCTGGCCGTCCCCAGCCGGCGCCACCCGGACGCGCCCGAGGTCAAGCGCGGCGAGGCGGTGTTCCACGCCGCCGGCTGCGCGAGCTGTCACGTCCCGTCCTACACCACCGGCCCGCACCCCACCATTGCGCAATTCGCCGACCAGAAGATCTGGCCCTACACCGACCTGCTGGTGCACGACATGGGCGAGGGCCTCGCCGACGGCCGCCCCGACTTCGCCGCCAACGGCCGCCAGTGGCGCACGCCGCCACTGTGGGGGCTGGGCCTGATCCCCACGGTCAACGGCCACAGCCACTACCTGCACGACGGCCGCGCGCGCAACCTCGCCGAAGCGGTGCTGTGGCACGGCGGCGAAGCCGCGGCCAGCGGCGAGCACTTCCGCACCCTGCCCAAGGCCGAGCGCGACGCGCTGCTCCGCTTCCTCGAATCGCTGTGAGATCACTCATGCCCCAGCCGACCGCCCTGCGCGCACCCGTCGCCGCGCTGCTCCTCACCCTCGCCGCCGCCCTGCCCGCGCCGACAAGCGCCGCGCCGCCGGTGCCGACGCGCGACTTCGCCCTCGCCTGGACCGAGCACGGCTACCTCGGCCGCCACCGCGACCTGCTCGGCGCCGCCGAGCGCCTGCACGCCGCCACCGCCGCACTGTGCGAGGC
>JAEWVQ010000218.1 GCA_023459095.1 Pseudomonadota bacterium
GATCACGATGCCGAAGAACACCCAGCCGTAGACGATGTGGATGAAGCCCTCGACGAACTCGGAACCGAAGTGGTAGCCCACGCGCACCGTGATGTAGGCCCGGACCCAGTTGGCGACGATGGGCACCAGCAGCGCGACGAGCATGAACAGCAGGCGGCGCTTCAGGCTGGAATAGTTCAGGTAGGCGTAAAGCGCCCCCACCATCAGCGACGCGACCAGGTAGCGCAGGCCGCTGCACGCCTCCACCACCGACCAGCGGCCGTTGGGAATCACGAAGTGCAGGCCTTCCTGGTACACCGGCACCCCCGTCGCGCGCAGCGCGAACACGGTGAAATCGGCGGTATGGCGCATCAGGACGGGAAGCAGGAACTCCCCGATCGGGACGCCGAAGAACAGGAACAAGAACGGAAACGCGAGCACGCGGGCGATGCGCAGGCCGCACACGGCGACGCACCCTGCGACCAGCACCAGGGCGAGGCTGGCATGGCTCAGCGCGGCAACGCTGACCACCTCTCCGGCCAGCCAGCCCAATCCGCTCAGCGCCAGCACCGGCAGCACCACGGCCGCGGGCGCCGGCCTCAACCCGCCCAGCGCCTCGCGCTTGCGCCACACCAGCCAGGCGAACAGCGGCAGCACGACCAGACCATGGGCGAAGGTGTCGGAGCGCCACCAGATGCCGGCGATATCCGATGCCGTCGGCCAGTACCAGACCCCCCCCCATGCGAACATCGCGGCGAGGAGGCCGGCGATGCGGCCGAACTGCCCCGCGCGGCCGTCGAAGGCCGGGTCGGAAGACGCCAGCACGGCTTCGGCTTCATGCTTCATGACAACCCTCACCCCAGATTACGCACGATGTGCGGACCGAGCGCATTCGCCACCGGCAGCGGCAGGCGCTTCCACAGAGCAATGAAGGCGCGGTACTTCGGATTCATCGGGTTGTTCTGCGGCACCGTGTCGCGCTTGTACAGGCGGTACTCGTAGGACAGCGGCTGCGGCTCGAAGCCCCAGTTCTTCTTGAAGCTGTAGGGCCCGGTGCCGACCTTGCTGCGGCCGTAGTCGAACACCCGGCAGCCGCGCTCGCAGGCACGGCGCATCAGTTCCCAGTACTTGAAGTCGTTGGCGGCGAACTCGCGCGCGGCGGTGTCGTCGCCGGCGTAGTAGGGCAGCACCTCGTCGCGGAAGTAGAAGCTGAGCACGCTCGACAGCGGCCGGCCGGCGGTATCCACCACGGTGAGCACCTCGCAGGCCTCGCCGAACACCGCCTGCAGGCGCTGGAAAAATCGTTTGGGCAGGGCCGGCGTGCCGTGGCGCCGGACGTTGTCGGCGTAGAGCGCGAAGAAGGTGTCGACGTCGGCGTCGATCCGGCTGACGAGGCCGTTGCCGATGCCCTTCCTGACCATTGCCCGCTGCTTGCGCGGGATCGCCAGCATGTTGGCCTCGACCTCGGGCAGGATGGGCTTGCGGAAGGTGACGTAGAGCGTCTGCTGCGGCCAGTCCTGGTGACGCGGCACGCGGTTGCGGTATTCGAGATGCTGCACGCCGAGGCCGCGCGCAAGCCGGTCGGCCTCGGCCTCGAGCAGCGACGCCGCCTCGGCGGCACCGGCGATGCCGCCGTACACGCAGAACGGCAGCGAGGTCAGCGCATGGCCGAACAGCCGGCTGCGGACCTCGGCCAGCGGCAGCACGGCGATGATCTCGCCGGCGCGCTCGGCGTACAGGAAATGGCAGCGGTGACGGAACACGCTCTCGATGAGGTCCTGCCACGCCGACAGGTGGAAGAAGCTCGCATCGGGGCACGCCTGCACGAAGGCGTCCCAGCGCCCGGCGGCGGCGGGGTCGTGGGCGGGCAGGCGGCGAACGGTGATCGGCAGACGGTCCATGGCCAGAGTCACGCCACGTCGCGGAACACGGTGTCCGCACGCCCCCAGCGGAAATCGCCGAGCAGGCGCCGCAGGCGGCCTTCGGTGCGGGCCAGATTCACGTAGTGGCGAAAGCGGGTCTTGGCGGTGGCGTCGTGCACGCGGGGCTGTGCCGGGTCTACTTCCCACGGGTGGAAGTAGAAGATCGCCGGCCGCCGGTCCGCGCGATTGACGCGCGCGATCTGCCAGCGCGACAGCGCGTACGGCAGCAGGCGGAAATAGCCGCCGCCGCCCGCCGGCCAGTTGCGCCCGAACCAGCGCATCGTCGTCACCGGGATTTCGATCAGGCCGCTGGCGAGGCGGTAGGGAAAGCGCGGCGCGTCGGGCATGCCGTAGTGGTCGTGCTTGACCGGGTAGATGCTGGAACTGTAGCGGTAACCGGCCTCGGCGATGAAATCGTGGGCCCACGGATTGCTCTCGCCGATCGAGAAGCTGGGCGCGCGATAGCCGGTCACCGCATGGCCGGAAATGTCTTCGAGCACCGCCTTGGCGAGCGCGATGTCGGCGAAGAAGGCCTCCGGGGTCAACGCGCTGGCGCGCTCGTGACCGTATCCGTGGCTGGCGAGTTCGTGGCCGCCATCGGCGATGCGGCGCACCAGTTGCGGGTAGCGCTCGGCCACCCAGCCGAGGGTGAAGAAGGTCGCCTTGGTGCCGTGGCGGTCGAGCAGTTCGAGGATCAGATCGACGTTGCGCTCGACCCGGCAGGGGACGCCGTCCCAGTCCTGGCGCGGGAAGTGCGGCGCCAGCGCGGAGACCTGGAAGTAATCCTCGACGTCGATGGTGAGGGCGTTGACGATGGGTGCGTTCATTGCACTAGCCTCCTGCCGCTTCGCGGGCCTGCAGCCAGGCGGCCAGGTGCGCGGCGATGCGCTCGGCGCAGTGGCCGTCCCACAGTTCCGGGGTGCGCCCGCGCTTGCCGCCGCCGTCGATGATCGCGGCCGCGGCCGCGACCACCGCCCCCGGCTCGATGCCGACCAGGGTATTGGTGCCCTGCTCCACGGTGATCGGACGCTCGGTGTTCTCGCGCACGGTGAGGCAGGGCACGCCGAGCGCGGTGGTTTCCTCCTGGATACCTCCTGAGTCGGTGAGCACCAGGGTCGCACCGGCCATCAGGCCGAGCATTTCCAGATAGCCCTGCGGCGGCAGGACGAGGAAGCCCGGAGCGTCGAGGCGCGCGCCGAGGCCGAAACGCTCCAGGTTGGCGCGCGTGCGCGGGTGCAGCGCGAAGATCAGCGGAATGCGCCGCGAAATCTCGCGCAGGGCCTCGACCAGCGGGCCGAGCACGGCGGGATCGTCCACGTTCGACGGTCGATGCAGGGTGACCACGCCGTAGCCACCGGCAATGCGTGCGGCATCGAAGCCGGCCGCCGCGACCAACGCCGCCGGGGCCACCGCCTTGGGCAGGCTGGCGCGCAGGCTGTCGATCATGACGTTGCCGACGAACACCGCACGCGCATGATCGATGCCCTCGCGGGCAAGGTTGTCGTGGGCGCTGCGCTCGGTGGTGTAGAGCACGTCGGAGAGCTGGTCGGTCAGGATGCGGTTGATCTCCTCCGGCATCCGGCGGTCGCCGCTGCGCAGCCCGGATTCGACGTGGAGCACGGGAATGCCGCGCTTGGCCGCGACCAGCGCGCACGCCAGGGTGGAGTTGACGTCGCCCACCACCAGCACCGCGCGCGCGCCGTGCTGGTCGAGAACCGGTTCGAAGCGCTTCATGACTTCGGCGGTCTGTACCGCGTGGGAGCCGGAACCGACCGCGAGATTGACCTCGGGCTCGGGGAGTTCGAGGTCGGCGAACAGCCGGTCCTTCATCGCCGGATCGTAGTGCTGGCCGGTGTGGACGAGCAGGGTCGGCAAGGGCGGACAATGCGCGGCGAAGGCGCGGATGATCGGCGCCATCTTCATGTAGTTGGGGCGGGCGCCGACCACACAGACGATGGGCGCGACGGGGTGATCACTCATGAGGGTTTGTCTCCGGCGGACGCATCGTTGCGCACCGCCTGCAGCAACTGGTTGAGGACCGCGAGCGTGGCCGAGACCGACTGCTCGAGGCTGGCGAGGCGCGCCTCGATGCGCTGGACGTCGAAGTTCGCCGCCATGTCGGCGACCTCGCGCAGCGTTTCCGGGCTGACCTGCAGGCGGTCGAGGGCAAGGCCGGCGAGCGCCGGCGCGGGCCTGCCGGCGGCTGCCGCGCCGGGGGCGGCGAATTCGTCCTTGAGCTCACGGATCACCTCCTGCACGTCGGCCTCGCCGATGCGGTGGCGTTCGGCGAGAAAGGCCGCGAGCAGCAGGCGGTCGCACAAGGTGTTGATGCGCCGCGGGATGCCGCCGGTGTGGGCGTAGATCGCGGTGAACGCAGCGGCTTCGAACAGCGGATCGTCGCTCCAGCCGACGTGGCGCAGGCGGTGCTCGATGTAGGAACGGGTCTCGCTCGCGTCGAGCGGTCCGAGGTGGTAGGAGGCGATCACGCGCTGGCGCAGCTGCTGCATCGCCGCGCCCTGCATGATGTCGCGGAACTCGGGCTGGCCGATCAGGAAGCTTTGCAGCAGCGCATGATCTTCGAGCTGGAAGTTCGACAGCATGCGCAGTTCCTCGACCGCGGCCGGGGTGAGGTTCTGTGCCTCGTCGACGATCAGCAGCGCGCGCTTGCCCGCCGCCGTGGTCGACACCAGAAAGGTCTCCAGCGCGAGCAGCAGTCCGGCCTTGTCCAGATTGCGGCTCGGCAGGCCGAACGCCGCAGCGACCATGCGCAGGATGTCGTCGGCATCGATCTGGGTGCTCACCAGGTTCGCCGCCACGACCTTGGCCGGATAGAGATGCTCGAGCAGGCTGCGCACGATCGTGGTCTTGCCCGCGCCGATCTCGCCGGTGATGACGATGAAGCCTTCGCTCTGGTGCAGACCGTATTCGAGATAGGCCATCGCCCGGCGATGCCCGCGGCTGCCGAAGAAGAAGGCCGGATCCGGATTGAGCTGGAACGGCTTGCTGCGCAGATTGAAATACGATTCGTACATCGGGCGCCCGGTCAGAATTGCATGCCGAGGTTTGCGATCACCGCGTTTTCGGTGAAATCGTTGCCGCCGCCGGACCCGTCCGCGCGCTGATGGCGGTAGTTCAGCCCACCGAAGGTGCGCGCCCCGAGTTGCGTGGTCATCCCCACCGAGATCAGCAGCCGGCGGGTTTCAGGCGCCCGCCCGCCGCCGCTACTGCTGCCGTCGGTGTGCGAGCGGGTCGCCGAGAGGTTCAGCGACGAGATTCCCGACAGGCGATGACTCAGCGTCACGGTCGCGGAATTGGTCTTGATCCGGCTCGAGATCGCGAAGTCGTCCTCCGCCGACAGGCCGCTGATCGAGCCAAGCGAGTCGCGGTCCGAGCGCCGCACCGAAAACGACAGCACGTTGCGCACGCCTTGCAGCGTGAACCCAGCGCCGAAGCTGCGCTGCAAAAAATAGGAATTGGAGCGGATCGCGTCCGTCATGCCGGTCGAGGGGTAGCCGAGCAGCTGCCGGACGAAGGCCTCGCGCTGGGCCGCATCGGGCAGTTGGGCGATCACTTCCGGAGCATTGTAGAACTGCAGGAAGAGCGGATCCTCGAAGATGCCGCCGCCGAGCGTGCGCAACGACGATGACACGTCCTTGCTGTAGATCAGGTTCCACGTCGACTGCGGGCGGCGGTAGTTGAGGCTGAAGTGGTAGCCGCGGCCGAAGAAACGCTCCTCGGTGAGCGCGCTGATCGCCAGGCGCTCGTTGGGATACCAGTCGAAGCCGCCACCGTAGATCGCGCCGCGCTCGGTGCCGCCGTTCGAGTACTCGTTCGCTTCGTGACCGCCGATCGCGCGCAGCCGGAACTGCGGCGAGAGGTTGACGAACAGGGTTGCGCGCCCGGCCGCCTCGGTGACTTCGCCGAAGGCGCGGTCGTCGTACTCGGTGCGGCCGTGGCGGTAATCCACCCCCCAGCCGAACAAGCGGCCGTAGCCAGGGTCGGAGAGCTGCAGCGTCCATTCGCCCAGGCGCTGACCGCTCAGCGCACCGCCCCCGCCTTCCAGCCAGCGCGCCAGGTAACGGAGGATGCCGCGAACATCGCCGGCGGAAAACTCCAGCCGCGGCGCCAGCGTCCAGGTGCGGACCTCGCTCTCTTCGGCGACGTTGACGTCGTCCGCCGAGCTCGCCCCGGAAAACGCCGACAGGTTGTTGCGGCTGATCGACGCGCCGAGGTCCACGAACAGCAGCCGCTCGACCGCCTCGATCTCGCCCCGCCCGCTGAGCGCCACGAACGACTTGCTGCGGCCGCGCTCCTCGGCGTAGGCCACGTTGCGCAGGCGTGCCCTGAGGGAACCGTTGAAACGCCCGCTGTCGCGGGAGATTTCGATGCCCGGGGCGACCTCGGCGATCCAGTCGGCGCGCCGGTCGTCGTCGGACTTGCCCACGTTGTCGGTCCAGGTCAGGCGGGTGTCGACCGAGGGGGTGATCCTGACCGTCTGCGCAGGCGCCCCCTGCGCCGCGAACAGGGCGATCGCCAGCACCCCCAGGCGCCCGGCACGGGCGCAGGACTCAGGCCGCTTCGCTGCGCGTCTCGGCATGGCCATAACCGTATCCGTATCCGTAATACGCCGCGGTCCCCCGCTCCCGGGTCTTGTTGAGCAGCATCAATTTCACCGGGCAGCTCTCGATCGTCGCCAGCGCCTGCCTCACCGCGCCGTGCGTGGTGCGTTCGGCCTCGACGACGATGACGACCTGCCCCATGTGCGAGGCGAGCACGCGCGCTTCGGTGGTGACCAGCAGCGGCGGGGAATCGAACACAACGATGCGGTCGGGATAGCGCTTGGCGATCTGCTCGAGCAGGCGGTTCATCGACTCCGAGGCGAGCAGTTCGGTCGCGCGCTGGTGCGGCATGCCCGCCGGCAGAATGGCGAGTTTCTCGATGTTGGTGCGCAGCAGAACGTCGCCCAGGTCGGACACGTCCCCCGCCAGCACGTCCATCAGCCCGCGCTCGGGCGGCAGACCGAGGCGGCTCAGGATCGACGGCCGCGACACGTCCGCATCGACCAGCAGCACGGTGTAATCGAGCTCCATGGCGATGCTGATCGCGAGATTGATCGCGTTGAACGACTTGCCCTCGCCCGGCAGCGCGCTGGTCACCATGATCAGGTTGCCGTTGCGGATCTCCGCCGCGCCGGCACCGATCGCGTTGCGCAGCAGGGGGCGCTTGATCACCCGATACTCCTCGGCAATCACCGAGCGTGGCCGCTCGGGAGTGACCATGCCCAGATGCGCCAGGCGCGCCAGATCGATGTTGACGGTGCGCGACACCGTCGGATTGGGCGCCGGTGCCGGGCTCGCCGCCGGCACCGCAGACGAGGAGCGCGCGCCGGCCGCGTCGTCCGCATGGACCGGCGCCGCCCCCGGCTGCTCGTCCGGCGGCTCGCCTTGGCCTGCCGCCTGCTTCAACGCATCGAGACGCTGAACCGCTTTTTCGATCAGACTCATGGCCTTGCCCCGTTCATCCCTGGATCATGTTCAGGGCCAGCGTGCCCAACCCGATGGCGCACACGAACCCGGCCAGCCCGCCGGCAAAGGCGAGCAGCCCCCTCACCCGCGCGCGCGAGCGCTCGGGGGTGGCCAGCATCGACACGGTCCCGAGCACCGGCAAGCCGGACACCTCGCGCAACATCCGACCGTCGGGGAACGAGGGCCGGAACTGGCTGATCAGGAAGGTGAGCGCGAACCCCACCGCGAGCCCGGCGAGCCCGGCCAGCGGCATCAGCAGCACCCGGTTCGGCGCCGACGGCTTGGTCGGCAGGCTGGGCGGATCGATCACGCGGAACTCGGCGATGCCCGCCTGGGTGTCCATCTCCACCGCGATGTTGGCCGACTCGCGCCGCGCCACCAGACTGTCGTAATTGCGCTTATGCACTTCGTAGTCGCGGTTGAGCTGAGCGAATTCGGCCTCGATCTCGGGTTGCCGCTTCACCGCATCCTGCAGCCGGTCGCGCCGCGCCTCGTACTCAGCAACGCGTGCTTGCAGCGCCGCCACCCGCGCCTCGCCCTCGGCCAGCGACATCTTCATTTGCTGGAACACCGGGTTGGCATTGATCTCGCCGAAGCTCCCCATGCCGGCCTGCCGCCTGGCCGCGACCTCTTCCTGTTTCTGTTTTTCCAGTTGCTCGATGACGCGCCGCGCCCCGATCACGTCGGGATGCTGGTCGGTATAGCGCTGCATCATGTCGTCGAGATTGCGCTTGAGTGCATCGATGCGACCATCCAGTTCCGGGATCGACACCGCCGACATCGGCGGCGTCTGCGGCAACAACACCGGGTCCTCGCCGACCAGCTGGCGCTGCAGGACGTCGCGCGCGTTCTCCGCCTCGCGCAATTCGAGCCGCGCCGCCGCGATCAGCTGGTTGTACTGCGCGACCTGGCCGACGAAGTCGCGTCCGCCGTCGCCGAGCAAGGCGAGGTTGCGCAGGCGGAACTCCTTGGTCCGGTTCTCCGCCTCGGAGAGCTTCTGCTCGTAGTTGCGGATCTGCTCCTCGATGAAGCGGCGCGCGGTGTCGGTGTCCTGGCGCTTGCTGCCCAGCCCGGACTCGACGAACAGCGACAGCAGCGACTGCACGATGCGCTGCGCACGCTCCGGGCGTTCGTCGATGTAGGCCAGCGTGAACAGGTTGTCGCGGCCGGCGGCGCGGATGCGCAGGTCCTTCATCAGCCCGGCGATCAGGGCCTCGCGCTCGGCCGGCGTCTTCACGCCGAGATCGAGATCGGCCATCGTGATCAGCTTCTCGACGTTCGGCCGGCTGATCAGGGTCCGGCTCAGGATCGCGATCTGCTGGTCGACGTTGGGCTGGACCGCCAGCCCCGACATCAGCGGCCGCAGCACAGACTGGGTATTGACGAAGATGCGCGCCGACGACTCGTACTTGTCCGGCATCATGTAGATCACGCCGCCGCCGACGATGCCGACCACCCACGCCAGCGCCAGCCCCCACCAGCGGAAACGCCACATGCCGCGCAGATAGCCGACGAGCTGCCTTACCAGTTCTTCCATGTTTCGCTCTTGGCAATGTCCGTCTGCACCATGTCATCCGACCCGGGTGACAGGCGATGGTCAGAGGCGGGTCAGAACCAGCTCTGTGGAATGATCAGCACGTCCCCGGGGCGCATCTCGACGTTGGCCGAGACGTCGCCGCGCTTGATCAGATCGCGGATGCGCACGCTGTACTGCTTGTTGCCCTCGCTCGTGCGCAGGATGGTGGCGGCATTGCCGTCGGCGAACTCGGTGATGCCGCCGACCGCGATCATCACGTCGAGCAGGGTCATGCGCTGGCTGTAGGGCAGGATCTGCGGTTTGCCCGCTTCGCCGACGACGCGGATCTGCTCGCTGTAGGGGCCGACGAAGCCGGTGACGATGACGGTGACCACGGGCTCGCGGATGAACTTCGACAGCTCCTTCTCGATGTCCCGCGCCAGCGTGGTCGCATCCTTGCCGAGCGCCGGCAGGTCCTCGACCAGCGGCGTGGTGATCTTGCCGTCGGGCCGCACCGGCACCGACATCGACAATTCCGGATTGCGCCATACCACCACATTTACCGCGTCACCGGGACCGATCACATAGTTGTATTCGCTATCGGCAGCCGAAACCGGTGCCGGCGGGTAGGACGTCGCGCACCCCCCCAGCGTGGCAGCCACAAACAGCGGCGCGGCGACACGGCAAAATCCCTGCCAAAGGCGTACAGCCATGTTGTTCATGATCAAACCTCCCCGTTCCCGAACGAACACCAGCGCAATGTTAAACCGCAGCGAGCCGCATCGATGCTGCGACGATACGACGGAGCGGACCAAGGCACAAATACACATTTCCCTGTAGCCCGCGAGGTCGCAACGCCCACGCCGCGCCGCTCGACTGCGGCTCTGCAGCGTACTGCGCGCAAGTGCGCCGGACATGCGACGAAGGAAGGCGGCACCAGACGAGGGCCTGGATCGAACCCGGGCGCCGTGCCCGGCGCGGCGCGGGGAACCCCGCCCGCGGCGAGGCGCGAGTGTGCCACGATTCGCAATGGATATCACATGCGGATTGCCACGGCCGCCACCCCATGTCGCGGCGCCCGCCCGCGTTCAGCCCGCCCGCGTTCAGCCCGCCGCCGACAGGATGAAGCCCTGCCCCCGGACCGCGCGCAGCGGCAGGACGCGGCCGGTTTCCGCCTTCACCTTGGCGCGCAGGCGACTGATCAGCATGTCCAGCCGGTGGTCGAGGTAATAGTCGGCGCGATGCCCCAGCGCCGCGATCAGCGCCTCCCGCCCGACCAAGGCGTTGACCTTGCCGAACAGGCTGCGCAACAGGATCCGCTCCGAGGGCGTCAGCGCCACCAGGCCGCCGCCGGGCACCAGCAAGCTCCAGCCATCCTCGGTCATCGCCCAGCCGGCCTCGGTGGATGCGCCCGCCTCCTGGGCCTCGTCACCTCGCGACGCGGCGGCCTTCACGCGCCGGTGAACGCTGACCAGGGTCGCCGCGAGCTCGTCGAGATCGGCCGGCTTGGACAGATAGGCGTCGGCGCCGTCCATCAGGCCGCGCACCCGGTCGTCGACACCATCGCGTGCGGTCAACATGACGATGCCGACCACACCGAGCGCGCGCAGATGACGTGCAATGGAAAACCCATCCTCACCCGGCAGGCCGACATCGAGCACCACCACATCGCAGCGATGCTGCAACAGGCCGCGATACATCTCCCGCGAGGCGGGAAACGCTCTCACCGAGAAGCCGAAATCCTCCAGCCCCAGGCTGACCTCCTCGCGCAGGTCGTCGTCGTCCTCGACGACGAAAATTTCGATCCCGCTACCGACTCCGGCAACACAGCCGACTTCACCCGCCATCGTCACCCGATACCTCCTTCGCCATCGCAGCCGACGCCGCGGCACCGCCCGCGGCCCATGTAACCCGCGATTTTACCCAGTCCTGCGCTCCGCCCGCCGTGACATCCGGCCCACTCGTCCTAACCGGAGCACTGCCGGGACGGTGCCCGGCTTGCCAGCCCCGCCCGCTTGCAGTATCGTCGCCGGCCTGTCGTTAGGGGTGCCCGGGCATTCGCCCTTGGGCTGAGAGAGTCCCTCAACACCTGATCCGGCTCGTACCGGCGTAGGGAAACGCATCGATGAAGCCATCCGCCACCACCCGCACCGCCCCCCCCAACGTCGTCAGCATCGCCGGAGTCGATCCGAGCGGCGGCGCCGGCGTGCTCGCCGACATCAAGGCCTTTTCCGCGCTCGGCGCCTACGGTTGCGGCGTGATCGCCGCCCTCACCGCGCAGAACACACAGGGGGTGGCCGGCGTGCATGTGCCGCCGACCGATTTCCTGCGCCTGCAGATCGACACCCTGTTTGCCGACGTCGCCATCCATGCCACCAAGATCGGCATGCTGGGCAGCGCCGAAGTCACCGCCGCGGTGGCCGAGCGCCTTGCCCACTGGCAGGCCGCGAACGTCGTGCTCGACCCGGTGATGGTGGCCAAGAGCGGCGACCATCTGCTCGCCAGGAACGCCATCGCGATGATGCGCGAGGCGCTGTTTCCGCAAGCCTTCCTGATCACGCCCAACCTGCCCGAAGCCGGCGTCCTGCTCGAGCAGCGCGCACCGGAGACGGTGAAGGAGATGTACCGCGCCGCCGAGCGCCTGCGCGAGCTGCTACCGGTCTCGAGCGAGCGCTGGGTGCTGCTCAAGGGCGGCCATCTGCCCGGCAGCGAAGTCGTCGACCTGCTGTTCGACGGCGACCGCATGGTGGAACTGCCTGCGCCGCGCATCGACACCCGCAACACCCACGGCACCGGCTGCACGCTGTCGTCCGCGATCGCCGCCCTGCTGCCGCAGGCCGCGGGCGCGCCGTGGGGCGCCGTGCGCCCGGTCGAGGCCGCGGTGCGCCAGGCGCGGCAGTGGCTGCTCGGCGCGATCGCCCATTCCGGCGCACTCGCGGTGGGCAGCGGACACGGCCCGGTGCATCACTTCCACGCGCTGTGGCGCCAGTAGTCGCCGGGCGCTAGCCCCCGCCGGGCCCAAACCGCGCCGCGCGCGAGGTCGGCAGCGCCCGCTCCGCAGCCCCCGACCTTCAGCCTCGACACGCCAGACCTCGATCGCCCCTGCTCCGCTCAGGGCGACCCGCAGCACCCCAACACCACACCCCAACCGGAGAGGGACGCCATGAACGCCAACGACACCTTCATCGCCGCCAAGGCCCATGTCGACGAAGCCGCGATCGCCGCACTGCCCAACTCGCGCAAGATCTACGTCGAAGGCTCGCGCCCCGACCTGCGCGTACCGATGCGCGAGATTTCGCAGTCCGACACCCCGGCCTCGTTCGGCGCCGAACCCAACCCGCCCATTTTCGTGTACGACTGTTCCGGCCCCTACACCGACCCGGCTGCGCAGATCGACATCCGCTCCGGTCTGCCGGCGCTGCGCGCGGGCTGGATCGCCGAGCGCGGCGACACCGAACAGCTCGCCGACCTCAGTTCGGAATACGGCCGCCAGCGCGCCGCCGACCCCAGGCTCGACGAACTGCGTTTCCCCGGCCTGCACCGCAAGCCCTTGCGCGCCAAGGCCGGGGCAAACGTGACGCAGATGCACTACGCCCGGCGCGGCCTCATCACCCCGGAAATGGAGTACATCGCGATCCGCGAGAACCTGCGCCGCGCCGAGTACATCGAGTCGCTGAAGAACGCCGGCCCCACCGGGCAGAAGATGGCCGCCATGCTCGGCCGCCAGCACCCGGGGCAGAACTTCGGCGCCGCGATTCCCGCCGAGATCACCCCCGAGTTCGTGCGCGACGAGGTCGCGCGCGGCCGCGCCATCATCCCGGCCAACATCAACCACCCGGAAACCGAGCCGATGATCATCGGCCGCAACTTCCTGGTGAAGATCAACGCCAACATCGGCAACTCGGCGCTCGGCTCGTCGATCAGCGAGGAAGTCGACAAGATGACCTGGGCGATCCGCTGGGGTGGCGACACGGTGATGGACCTGTCCACCGGCAAGAACATCCACGAGACCCGCGAGTGGATCATCCGCAACAGCCCGGTGCCGATCGGCACGGTGCCGATCTACCAGGCGCTGGAAAAGGTCAACGGCAAGGCCGAGGACCTGACCTGGGAAATCTTCCGCGACACCCTGATCGAGCAGGCCGAACAGGGCGTGGACTACTTCACCATCCACGCCGGCGTGCTGCTGCGCTACATCCCGCTCACCGCCAACCGCATGACCGGCATCGTCTCGCGCGGCGGCTCGATCATGGC
>JAEWVQ010000219.1 GCA_023459095.1 Pseudomonadota bacterium
GGGTATGCGTCATGCCGCTGCGGCCTTTGCGGCGGGGTACCCCAGTGCAACCCCAGTCGGGTGTGCATTAAGCGACACGGGGCAGTTCCTTGCCGTGGGTTCCAGTGCGTCGAGTAATGCGCTGCACGTTTATGATCTCCTCGCAGAGGCACAGATCACGGTTCCGGATGGGGGGCTTACCAATTCGCGCAACGGCGTGAAGTTCAGCCCCGGCGGGACGTACCTCGCGGTTACTGGCAACAACGGCACCGGGGTGGTGGTTTATCGCACGGCGACATGGGAGCCGCTGGCGATCACCGGGGTCGGCTCGACCGCCTATGACTGCGACTGGAGCCCGGATGGCACGATGTTGGCCGTGGCCGGTCACAACGCCGGAACGACGCTGACCGTCTACGATACGACCACATGGTCAAAACATACCATCAGCGGCGGTTTGCCGAACGCGTCCGCTACGGCGTGCCGATTCAGCCCCGATAGCACGCGGCTGGCGGTAACGTTCGGCGGCTCCTTGTATGTCTACAGTACCGCGACGTGGGCCAGACTGACCATCCCTGGCGGGAATCCGTGGGCGGCCCCCCAGTCCTGCGCATGGAGCCCGGACGGTGCGTTCTTGGCGGTGGTGGGCACATCCAGTCCGTACCTCACTGTCTATAACGCAAGCACGCTGGCCAAGGTCACGGTGAGCGGCGGGTGGCCTGACGGGGCGGCGCGTAGCTGCATTTTCAGCCCTGACAGCGCATCGCTGATCGTGGCTCACGCGGGGGGAGCGTTCAACACGGTCTACCAGACGGCGACGTGGACCAAAGGTAGCCCGCTGCCTGGGGTGTGGGGGGAAGGGCGGGCGATTGCGATGAGCGCCCCGAACATCGGGGGACTCATCTCCAACGCAGATACCACGCCGGTCACGGATGCCCTGGGGGCGCCGGTGCAGCGCAGGGTGTTGGCGCTGCGGCGTCAGGACATGGCTGTTTTAGCCGATGACCAAACCGATGCCAACGGACGATATGCGTTGCCGTTGCTGACCGCATCCCCGGTAACGGTGCTGTTTCAAGCGGCGAATGAGCTGGAGAACTCTGTCGTTGTCGACTGGGTGACTCCGGAGTAAGTCGGCGTGCCCGGCGTTCAGTACCACGCGCCTCACGGCCGGTCCGTGACGGCGGCGTTTGCCGCCCACACGGCGGCACCAGCTGCGGCCGTCACCGCCCAGTTTGCCAGCGATTCGCGGTGGCAGCAGGCCAAGACGCTCGGTTTCGCGGACAGCGCGGCCGGCGCGCCGGTGGCGTGGCGGTACCTGGAGTTCATCGGGGCTCTTGGCATTGGCGCGCCGAACGCTCATCCGCAGCCTGCTGCGCGCTGGGTGACGGCGGCGCTGCCCGAGCATGTGGCGCCGAGCGCGGGCAGTGTCACCGCGGGGGCCGTCTATCAAGGGGCGCCGACCGTCGCACGGTTCACGGCGCCGAGCACGCAGCTCGTTCAGGCCGATGGCGCCCAGACTGCGGCCTTCGGCGATCTGGTCATCGGCAACCAGACCGAGTGGGTGGCGGCAGAGGGGTTCCGCGCGTCCAACCTGGGCGACTCCCGGATCCGCAATCAGCACGAGATTCTCGCGCCGGCGCCGATCGCGTCGCCGACGCCGGAGCTGGGGGTTTATCGCGCACCCTTCACCGCGCGCGAAGTGACCGCAGCGCTACCGGCGCTGCGCATGCACTTGTCGGGCGATGTCACGGCCCAGATGCTGCCGCCGGCCGTGCCGCGCGTTGAGCACCGCAATGCGGCGGTGAAGGCGCGCGCATTCTACGGCGGCGAGGGAGGCGATCCGGTCGTCTGGAATCGGAACCGCTATGTCTGGGCCGGCAACCTGTCGAGCGCCCTGGCGTGGGGGTTGCCCACGGTCTTCAACCGCGACCAGTACCTGGCGGCGAAGGGGTTCGATGCCGCCGTGGTCGGGCAGGCGTTCGCCCAGGGTGGTGTCAGCGAGTTGCTGGTCGCGCCCATCGAGGCGCCGGCGCTGACCGGGCAGCCATGGCTCAGCTTCTCGCCGCGCAAGCTCGAGCCGGCGGGCGCCTATGCGGAGTTTCGCAGCACCCACTCGGTGGGCGGGACGCGCTGGGTGGAGCCGGACGGCTACGAGGCCACGCGCTGGGGCGAGCGCATCATTCCGGCGGTGCAGCAGGTGTTCCCGCTGGGCTTCGATGGCGCCTTCGGCCTCGCGCGCGCATGGAACTACACCACCCCGGTGTTTCCCCCGGGTATGCGGACCTATCCGCAGGAAAGCGACCACTGGGGCTTTACCCGGCTGCACAACAGTCGGCAGTACATCGAGCAGTTCCCGGATCCCGAATCGGGGCTGAGCGGCGAGCGCTGGTCGCTCTGGACGAAGGTCGAGAACCGCAATCGGACGGTGGCGACGCACAGCACGGCGCCGTCAGCGCCGCCGCGGCCGTTCATCTGGAACAAGGCGGCGCCGGTGTTGCCCGGAGGGATCGCCGCGCCCGAGGCGCCGGCTTTCTACAAGGCGGGGATGGTGGCGTACCGCATCCGCGAACTGCCGCTCGAAGGCCTGGAGCCGCCCCATCTGTCGGGCTGGAGTCGCGCCTACAACAAGGCGAGGGTACTTCAGCCGGACGGCCTCGATGCGGCGCGCTACGGTCGCGGGCTGATCGAGAGCAACCGGCGGCGGTTCCCGTACATCAGCGCCGGCGACATGGCGGCGACGGGGACGCCGATGATCGCCGACGCGATCCGAACGCTCGTGTTCGAGGCGCGCTACACCATCGCCCCGCCGCCAATCGATCTGCCAGACGTGCAGCTCGGCCAGCGCTTCATCGAGCCGGCCAGCCTCTACGGCGTCGAGAGCGGCAGCGGCGAGGTGGGCGGCCACTTCCTGCACATCCACTGGAACCGCTTCTACCCGCGGTGGATTCACATTGATGCGTTCGGCTGGCCGGCCCTGCGCAACCTGACGCCTGAACTGCGCACGCACGGCCGGAACGCGGAGGAATTCGGCGAGACAGTCGTCAGAACCGAGTGGCGGGTCGTTGATCAGCAATGCCCGTCGACCGAGCTGTGGGGGCGGGCCAGGATTGCCGATCGCAGGCAGACCGTGCGGCTGTCGGGGAGCAACTATCTACGCTTCGGGGACCGAATGCAGGTGGTGCGTGTGGGCGGGCTCCCCAATTTCACGCAGTACCTGTACCCCTTCGGGTTCGCCCTGAATGTGGCCGACCAGGTGCCGAAGCCGTCGCTGCAGCAGCAGGTGTTGTACGTGAAGTCCGACGAAGGCCAGGCGTCCTACGGGATGCCGGTCGTTACTGCGAACTCGATCCGGGTTGAGCCGGGATTGCAGGAACATACGGTCGGCGAGCCCTATATCTCGCAGCACACCCGGCACCTCTACGTGCGCGCCTGGGAGGAGCCGCAGTTTTCGCCCATCGGCAAGCCGGTGATGTCGCATTTGACGGTGTGGGCGGTGGTGGAGGCGCCCGAGCAGGCCAAGCGCAACCACCCGGCAGCGCAGTCGCCGAACTACGTAAACACCGGGATCGAACTGGGTGCGCCCGAGGTGTCGCACCGGCACCGGTTCATTTTCCCGCGCTGGCGGCCGATCAACGTACCCCAGGATCCTGTGGTGTTTGGGCAGGCGCAGTTGATGAACCGCAAGCACTACGTGCGGCCGACCGGGCTGCAGGCCTACCGCAACGGCTGGCAGCGGGTTTGGGGGGGCGTCGATTGGATCGAGCACGAGGACGCGGCGGACGCCTTTATCTCGGGCCACGCCACGGTCGCGCATGTCGAGCCCTGGATTCGCCGGCTGTATCCAATGGGGCTGAGTGGGGTGTTCGGGTTCGGGGAGGTTACGCACAAGCATCGGCGCGTGACCGCGGTGGGCTACGAGGCGACCGCGATGGGCAGCAGTCGCACCCCGGACAGCGACTACACGCGGCATTCCCTGCATGTCGGCGAGCCGAAGCCGACGATTCCAGAGGGGTTCGATGCGGCGCGCTTTGGCGATAGCTGGACCTCGCACAAGATCCGCGATGTTTTCGTGCCCGGCACGGACTTCTTCGAGTCGAGCTATGACCTGCAGCACTTCAAAGAGCGCATGAAGGTGTGGCGGAGACGTGATCGGGTGCCGTCGGCGGGCGTGGCTACTGCAGGGGGCGATGCGTCCGGCTGCGGGGTGCCGGACGTGAAGCTGGGTGCCCACTACATCCGACCCGACGGCAACGCCGACCAATTCCGCAAGGGAGCTTTCTGATGGACACGTTGAGCTTGATGCCGCTCGCCGGCGTAAAGACCGAAGGGGACGATGCGGCGCTGATGCGCGGCGGCGATGCGCCGCGGGTGTATGTGCGCGACGCGGTGAATGTGGACTTCACCAGCGAGGGCCGGATGCGTATGCGCCCGGGCGTGCGCAGGGTGACAGCGCAGGCGCTCGCCGATCTGTGGCACAGCCCGCTGCATGGCGACACCTTCGCGCGCGACGGCGACCAGTGGGTGCGGGTGCGCCGTCCGGACTGGAGCGCGGAGCCGTTGGCGACGATTGGCGACGGGCCGGCGTGTCATCTGGTGCTGAACAGCCGCGTGTGGGTGGCGGGGGTGGCCGGGATCTTCGTGTTCGACGGGGTGGCGGCGACGCTGCTCGGGATCGCGACGCCGCCGGCGCCGATGGTCACCGCCGGCACCGGTGCGCTGGAGCCCGGAAGCTATGGCGTGGCGGTGAGCTGGCTGCGGGGCAAGACCGAGTCGGCCACCTCGGCGATCACGCAGGTGGATCTCCCTGCGGGCGGTGCGCTGCGGCTGACGCTGCCGTTGTGCTTCGATCCGACGGTGACCCATGCCCGGCTCTATGTGACCCGGCCGAACGGGGGCGTGCTGTACGCCGGCGAGGATTATCCGGTGGCGACCACGGCGGTGACGCTGCCGCTACTCCCGCCGCCCGGCGTCGAAGCGAAATTCTGGCACATGGAGCCCATGCCCAGCGGGCGCTACCTGAGCTACTGGCAGGGGCGGCTGATCACCGCGCGCGCGAACGTCCTGCGCTTTTCCGAGCCGATGGCCTACCACGTGCACGACCCGCGCCACGGCTTCGTGCAGATGCCGCAGCGGATCACGTTCGTCGCGCCGGTCGATGGCGGGATCTTCGTCGGTCAGGCGGACCACGTCGCATTCCTGCAGGGCGACCGGCTCGATACCCTGACGCTGCAGCGCCGTGCCACGCGCGCGCCGGTGCCGGGATCAGCGACGCTGGTGGATGCGCAGACCGTGGGCGAGGCCGCCGCGGGCGGTCGGCAGGTTGCGGTGTGGCTTGCCGACAATGGCTATGTGCTCGGCCTTGCCGACGGCAGCGTGGTCGAGCCGCACGCCGGGGTGCTGGGCGGCATCACGGGCACGGCGGGGCAGACCGTCGCCGTGGGGGAGCGCCTGACCACGATCGTGCAGTAAGTCGGTGGGGTAGAATCCCCGCCATTCAAACGCGCGCAGGAGTGCGCGGCAACGCAGGAACCCGGCCGTTTGCCGGTGGCGCGCAGGAGTGCGCCTTGGACCCAACCCAAGGAACTCTCCATGACCGCGAAACTCAAGCAGGCGCTGCGCGCCGAACTCGCCGCCGAGCGTTACGACCTCACGCACGAAGGCCTCTACTTCCCCCGTCTTTCCGTGCTCGCCGGCGGCGAGTATTTCGGCCGCGTCAATCGCGGCGCCTGGGAGAAGGAAGGCGACAATCTGATCGTCACCGAAGGCTTGGCGCACATCCTCAACGTGGCGCTGGGCGCGACGGCCAAGCCCGCCGGCTACTAC
>JAEWVQ010000220.1 GCA_023459095.1 Pseudomonadota bacterium
ACCTCATGTCCTCTGCCTCAAAATGAGGCAGAGAGGTTAAACACCCTGGTCAGTTCTCAACCGGAATTCACCCCGTTCGATGGTCAGTTTTCGGCCGGCGCCAACAGCGTGAGCGCGCTCCAGCGCTTGAGGCTGTAATCGATGGCGCGGGCGATGCCCGAGCCGTTGGGCACCTGGGTGCGTCGCGCGAGCAACCACGCATGCAGGCGCTCGAGGATGGGGCGGGCCTTCACATCCCGTAGGCGCTGCCGGGCGTCGATGTCGAGTTCCGCTGCCTCACGCTCGATCCCGTAGAGCTCACCGATGACTTCGGCCGCCTCGCTGGCGATCTGGCTCTGTCCCTGGGCGGTAAGATCGAAGAACTTGCGCCGCGCATGCGCCATGCAGCCGGCCTCCCGCACGCCTTGGGCGATCAGCGCCTTGTAGCCGGCGTAGTCGTCGCAGATCAGTGTGCCGCGCCACCCGCCCAGGAACGCCTGCGCATGACGGCCCGCGCGGCTGTCTGCAAAGTCATAGACCACGGCTTTCATCGGGTCGAACGCGCCGACGCTGTAGGACCACAGGTAGGCGCGGTGCGTCTTGCCCGCACCCGGGTCGAGCATGGCGACCGGCGTCTCGTCCGCGTGCAGCACCGGGTGAGCGAGCAACTCTTGCTTAAGCGCATCGACCAGCGGCTGCAGATGCACGCCGCTCTGGCCCACCCACTGGGCGAGCGTCGATTGCGGGATCGCCAGCCCCGCCCGCCCAAAGATGCCTTCCTGACGGTACAGCGGCAGATGATCCTGGTATTTGGCCACCAGCACCTGGGCGAGCAGCCCGGCGGTCGGGATGCCCTTGTCGATGATGTGCGCCGGCACCGGCGCCTGCACCAGGGTCTCGCACGAAGCGCACGCCCACTTGCCGCGGATGTGGCGCTCGACGGTGAAGCGGCCCGGGGTGTAGTCGAGCTTCTCGGCCACATCCTCGCCGATACGGCGCATCTGGCAGCCACAGGCGCAGGTGGTCGACTCGGGTTCGTGACGGATCTCGGTGCGCGGCAATTCGGGGGGCAGCGGCTTGCGCCGGGCCTGGCCCTTGGGCGGCTGAGGCTTGCCGGTGTCCGCTTGCAGTTGCTCGAGCTCTTCGCTCATCGCCGCCAGACCGGCCTCGGCCGTTTCCTCGAAGAGCTGCGCCTGCTCGGCGGAGAGGTGCTCGGCACGCACGCCGAAGCGATGGCGCTTGTGCAGCGCCAACTCATGGGTGAGCCGCTCGATCTTGGTCTGGCGCCACACGAGTTCGCGTTCCTGCTCGATGAGCAGGCGGCGTAGCGTCTGAGCGTCCAGGTGGTCGAGGTCGGCGGGCAGCGGCATGCTCGGATCATGCCGGAGCTCTGCTCAGGTACGCTATCGGTGGATTCGCCGATGGCGCCCGCTCAAAGGATTCGGATCACACCGCCGTCGCCCAGGCGCTGCCACGGCAGCCCGAGCACCAGCGCGTCGAACTGCGTCCGGGTGAGCGCCACACCGCCCTGACCCTCGGTCCAGTGAAAGCGGCCCTGGTTCAGACGCCGGCACGCGAGCCACACCCCAAAGCCATCGTGGACCAGCACCTTCAAGCGCGTGCCGCGCCGGTTGCTGAAGAGGTAGGCGTGATGTGGCTGCGCCTGGCCGAACACGCGCACCACCTGCGCGAGGAGCGTGTCCATCCCGGCGCGCATGTCCAAGGGGGCAGCCGACAGCCACAGTGCATCGATGCGGATCACGCCAGCCACTCGCGCAGCCAGACCCCGCAGGCAGCGGCCGCTTCAACGGGCCACTCGAGCTTGACGCGCGCAGCACCGCGCTCCACTTCGAGGCGAATCACCGGCACCGGTTCAGCTGCAGGCGCGAGCGCAACCGGCACGAAGCCAGCAGCCGCGACACTGACCGTGACCGCCTCGCAGCGCCGACGACTCGGCGGCTCGACACCGCGCTCGCGCATCCAGCGGCGCACCTGGTTGGCGTTCAGCCCGTTGGCCAGCGCCACGCCCGCCACCGACACCCCGGGCTCGCTGCAGGCCGAGATGACCGACCGTTTGAAGGCTTCGCTGTGCGTACGCCGAGTGCGGCGCGGGATGACGACTTCCATAGTGTCCACCATCAAAATTGGTGGACACGATCTTCAGCGCACTAACGCGCCAGGGACAGATGGGTTCGCCGGGCGCTTACGCTTACTCGGCCTTCATCCTGGCGCTCTTCACCGAGATGTACGGTTTTCCGTTGACGATCTACCTGCTCTCGGGGTGGCTGTCTTCGAAATTTCCGGGAATCGATTTTTTTGCCCACGACTCGGGGCACCTCTTGGAGGTGATGTTCGGATGGAGCAGTAACCCGCACTTCGGCCCGTTTCACCTCTTGAGCACGGTGTTCATCGTCGGTGGCTTCTGGCTCTTGGCAAAGGCCTGGCCCGTACTCCTCGAGGCTCAGCGCACCCGCCGCGTCGCCGACAGTGGCCCGTACGCACGCATTCGACACCCGCAATACGTCGCTTTCGTTCTGGTCATGTTCGGCTTTTTGCTGCAATGGCCGACCTTGATCACGCTGATCATGTTCCCGGTTCTGTTGATCGTGTACGCCAGGCTCGCCCGCCGGGAAGAACTCGATGCGATCGAGGCATTCGGTGATGCCTATCGCTCATACCGCGACCGCACGCCGGCGTTCATTCCTCGCCTGCGGTAGTTCGACGGATCGTTTGGTCCAGAGCGCCGCTTGCGAAGTAGAGGGAGATGCCGACGCGCAGATTCCTCATTGCCTGCAAGCAAGGCGCCTTTGAGTTTGGGGCACCATGCATGCGCGCGGGGCAGAGTGAGTTTGATCAATCAAACCCGCCGATCCTGAAAAAGGTCGACAGAAAAGCCCCCGGGATCGACACCGGGGGCAAGTTCATCCTGAAACGTGCGAATCAGTTACGGGTGTCGTGGCGAAGGATGCTGTCGAGACGCATGACCTCGTCGCCGTGCATCATGATCTTCTGTCCATCCTTGGTCTCCATCACTTCGCCGTGTTTCATCCTCACCGCACGGCCCATCTTGTCCTCCATGCCCATTTTCCCATCCTTGAAGATGTAGACCGTCGAGCCATCCTTCATGGGGATGGACTTTTCGACCCGCTCGACATCGACCGCGAAGGCCGATGTGGTGGCAATCCCAAGTGCCGCGACCATCAGTGCTTTCTTCAACATGCTCGTCTCCTTGAATCAACTACAAATAATTGCTGAACATTGCATCAGGCCTCTTCCATAGAAGATTGCCCGATGCCTTACCCGCCTTGGTTCCTGCGGAAGCTTGGTGCTATCAGGAGCCGCTGCGGTAAAGGGGGCTTTCTTCGAGATAGACAGTCACCTTGTCGCCCCCTTGGACCACCTTCGAAAGCGGAAAGCTGTTTGTGCCGAGGGTGTCGAAGGTCCAGTTGACCGTCTTGTCACCGACCTTCAGGGCAACCGTCTCGAGCCGCGTGACGTTGATGTAGCGCGTGTCCGCATTGACGATCACGGTGCGGGAGGGCGTGGCGTTGCTCGCGTAGCCATATGTGGCCAGCTCTCGCTCAGTCGGGCTCGAAGCGCGTGCCTGGACATGCTCGAGCCAGTGCAGCGCACCGCCCTCGGAATAGTCTTCGTGTGCGAACGCAGCGGAAGATCCAAGGGTGCTGATGGCCGAGACGGCGAGAACGGCGATGATCGACTTTTTCATGATGGGCTCCTTGTCCAGATTGGCTGCTCATGCTTGAGCAACCATGGACTCGATCATAGGAGCCAGCGACTGACAGGGCAGTGACCCTGCAATTACGTTTAAGTCATAAGAATGAAAGGGTACGGTCAGGGTTGGCGGGCCGGGTTTCGTCAGTCCAAGGCCTTGACCGAACGGCAGACGCGTGAACGAAGCACCAATTTCACGTCCCCCAACATGTCATGCGAGGTGACGGCTTCACTCGGTTACTTGCCGTTCGCACCACGAAGAGCCCGACGGCTGGATTGGGTCGGTAGTTCCAGTTGGCAGAATGGAGAAGCCGCCGTTCACCGTCGCCTGACGCTCGAACGGCAGGTGACCAGCACATTGCTGCCTGACTGCGCCATCAAGCCACCGGCAGCTGAGGCCGAGTCGCTTCCGTACGCAGTCCGGCAGCTTCCGGAGTGGAGAATCCGCTCCAGTGACAGGTCTTGCCGATTCCTGAGCGGCAGGTGATGGCCGAACGCAGCCATTCATGGAGTCGTAAACTCCCTATCTGCTCCGGCCGATATGCGGTGGCAGACACGGCACCCGTCGGTGTCACTTCCCGGCCCCCAACTTCTCGAGCGGGCGCGCCGCTACGCCCAGGGCGCGCAAGTTGGCAGCGTAGCAGGTGAAGAGCGGGATCTGGAGGCGGGTGGCGGCGTCGACTAGAACGCGCTTCATCTTCGCGAGGCGCTCCGGACCGCTGTGCGCCAGCGCGTTTCGTCGAGGATGACCAACGTGGGGCGGCCGGCTTCGGCTAGCAGGTCGGCGGGCTAGGCTGGCGAGTGCTTCAGTTCCATCAGTTGGTCCACGGGAATGGGCGTAATCGCGTAAGCGAAGCCGTTCAAGTCGGCGAACTCGACGAGAACATGGTCGCGATCCAACTCCTCGACCACCGTTCCAACCTGACCCCTCCCCACTCGCTGCTCTGGAAACGCGCACAGCGTGGCGACTACATCAAGGATTCTCATCGCGCTCTCCAACAATGAAGCTCGTTTTCACCACCCGGCTCGTCATCGCCCGCAGCGCGCTGGCGACGATGTCCGTTCCTGCATCTGAGCGCCTAGGAATCGGACCATGTGGGCATCACAAGTTCGGGAGACTGCGGTCGCCGACCCTGGCTCACGCTAGTCCCGACGGTGGTCCTTGTATTTCTTGTCTTACGCGCGATGGGTTGTGGCATACCACGCCAGTCCCACCAGGAACGCAGTCGCGAGACCCAGCGCCAGCAGCGACTCGATTGCCATCTCGGCCTCCTTCTCGCCCCCTACCTCTGTGAAGGCTAGCACAGCGAACAACACCGGCAGTTCAGCTACACGCGCCGACAACCCACCGCATGATTGCCGCCTCCACCACCGAGTCGATCACCATCTGCTCACGTAAGCACAGCGACTTGATGTTGTTGGCTGCCTTTCGCGCCAACGTCATCGCGTCATCCTCCCCCCTTCCGAAGACGTGACCCCGGAAGAGCAACCCCTGCAGGATCCAGTTCACGTTCTGGCGATTGACCGGTCGCCCCTGCGCCCGAATTCGGTCGCGAAGGCGCTTGCCGGTCTCGGCGATATCGAACGGATGGTCCGCCAGGTCGGCTGCGAGCAGGCGAAACAGGTTCTGATAGTCGGACGGAGGCCATAGGGGCGCGTTGGTGACATCATGGATCTGCGAGGCGATTGGCAGGAGGTCGCCATCCACTCCCCAGTCCGGCGCGGCGTTTCCGTTGGGTTTTGTGACATTGAGCGCCGTAAGGCGATGACGAGCCGGGTCGTAGATGCGCCCGCCGGCTCCCGCCCAATCGACTCTCAGCGGGGCCAGATCAAGCCCTTCCACCATCTTGCGGAACGTGCCCAGACCGTTCCAGTCCTCGGCGAAGGAGCCGTGCTTGGCGGTGATCAACTGTGCAATGCGCGCGCATGCGACGGGCTGCGCCGATGCATTCACCTCGTCCCGGATGAGCCGGGTCACGGCAGCCATTTCGTCCTCGACCTTCACCTGCCGGGTGGCTGGCGCCGGTTTCGCGTGACGAGCCGGGTCGAAAATGACACCGCCGCCCTCCCAGCTTACGACCAGCGGTGAGAAGTTGGATTCGTCCACCAGTTTTCGAAAGCTTCCGAAGCCCGCCCACGTTGTCGCGTCGATGCCCTCGACTTCCCGGAGAACGGCTGAGGCAAGATGAGAGAGGGAAAGCGGGCCGGAGGACTCTCCCACCTTGCGGCGAATGAATTCGCGGGCCGTGCGCACGACGTCCGTCGTCGCGGGCGTTGGCGCCGACTCCGGTGCCAGCTCCGCGGCCCCGCTTTCCTCGTCCTGGAAGCCCAGTGCATCGCGGACGAAGGCGTCCTGGTCGATCAGCAGGTCAGCGGATGCCCGATAGGCCGCGGACGGAAATCCGATTGCGAGGACCGTCGTGCGCCGGTCCCAGCGGCGCAACTTGCGCAGGACGGGCGTGAAGTCCGCGTCCGCCGAGAAGACGATGAACTCGTCGTAATGCGCTTCGTGCTGCAGCAGATCAATGATGTCGAGCACCATGTGGATGTCGGTGCTCGTCTTGCCCTCGCTCGTGAGCGAGGGGCAGTCGATGATCTCGAAGCCGGCGAGGTTGAACGACGGACGGAACCGCTGATAGACCTGCGGATTGAGATAGCAGCGCCGCACCAGAACTCGACGTCGTGCGTCGCTCGGGGCGTGCTCGGGAAGCCCGAGGGACTCCACCAGCCATTGCATCCAGCGCTGCGGCTTCTGCGCGAACTGGTCGGCCATTGCCGGGTCGAGCCTGCGCAGCCCGGAATAGACGTTGTCGAAATCAACGAAGAGTGCGCTCTTCAACCGTTGCTCCGTTCTTCATGATCTGAGCGAGCAGCATATCAAAATCGCATGCAGGCGAGCGGTAGTAGAGGCCTCAGGGAGTTCGCCGATGCGGCGCACCCGGAACCCGGACAAGGACCGTCGGGCCAGGTGAGCACCGCGCAGGAAGTCCGTGCAATTTCCTCAAGCCGTGCCGCCGCCTTCGCGCCCGGCGCGCGAGCGGCGCTTGACCAGCGGCCCGGCGAGCACGCCGCGCCCGCTCGCCTCAAGCGACGTGGCAGAGCGCAGCGCCTGCGCAAACGCCTCGTGAGTGCGCTTGAGATAGGTTCGGGCGGCCTCGATCCGGGCGCGCTCTTCCGCTTCGAGCCCGACGGGCGCCGACGGCGGCAGGGTTCGGTGGCGTCTTTTCATTACTCGGATCCCGAGAATGCAGAGGCCACGTTACCCCGGCGGTTGATCGCCGTCGAGAGATTCGTCCTAATGGCTGACGTAGGCCGGTATCAGGCGCAGTCACGGGTGAGTGCGGGTGCGCCCCGCGGGATGTTCTCTTGCAGGCAGCCCCCCGGCCGACTGGTCGGGGTGCGGGAAGGCGATCAGCGCCCGCTGCCAGCCACCCCCACTGTCATCCGACCACCGTCTTCAAGCACGCGCCGCAGTGTTGCTTCCTCCTCGTCCCCGAATCCCTGCCTGCACAAGATCAGGTTCTGGCAGTCCGCGGGAAACAACCGCGCGTCATCATCGAGCGCCACCCAGGGGCACCCATCGAGCTTCCGGCCTTTCAGGTAGTGCAGGATCTCCATGTACCGGATCGGCTCGGGCGTGTACTCCACCGGGTACGCGCTATAGGTGCGACGTTGAAGCTGAGGCGTGTGCCCGACGATCCTCGCTCGTAAGGGCGCCGGCACCGCGTCCCATTCGGCGGAGTCACGTAGCAGGCGCCACGAGCTCGAGACCACCAGCTCGACGCCGGGATGGTCGTCGAGCACGCTCAGCAGACGAGGCGTTTCCCGAAACGCCACGTCGTCTGGACACGGCCAGTCCGGATGAAGCACGCCGTCGAAGTCGAGAAAGAGGATCATCGCGTCCGGAACCAGGGTCAGTGCCACGCGGGGGGGGGGGGGGCACCAGAGATGCGCCGCCGCACGTCAGCATTACACAATCAGCGCCCCGCGGTGTGCCGCAAGCCCGATTCGGGCCTCGATGCCGGCGGTGAAGTGCAGGAAATCGGCTTCGATGCCGTCATTGCAGATCACCCCTTCTCGGGCATCAGGGATGCGTAACCTGAGTTCGCGGCCGCTCTCGATGGTCCCGAAGACGATCCCCGCCTGCGGGGCGATGCTCGGAAACGGTTCGCGCACCGCGAAGACGAGCCTGTAGGTGTCCCATGGCAGCGGCTGGTAGTCCGCCATCTCCGGGGGCTCTGGGGCGCGCGGCCAGAGTAGTTCTTGATTGCCGCGCAAATGCTAGGACGGTCGTCCTGGACGTCCCTACAATGGTTCGGCGGCATATGAAGGCACCTTGGCCTGTGGCCGCCGGGCGCAAAGGGCTGCCGTAATGCAAGGAGGGAATCGCATGAACCGCGTATTGCCGAGTCTGCTGGCCGCGATGCTGCTGTGGCCGCTGCAGGGGCGCGCCGAGACGATTGGTGCGGTGACGACCGTCTGGAAGCTTCTGGGCGCCAACCACCAAGTGGTGGTGGAGGCCTTCGATGACCCCGGGGTGGCCGGCGTAACCTGCTTCGTCTCGCGCGCCAAGACGGGCGGCATTTCCGGCGCGGTCGGACTGGCCGAGGACGTGTCCGAGGCTTCCATCGCGTGCCGCCAGGTGGGCCCCATCAGCTTCGAGCGACCCGTACCGGCCCAGGAGAACATCTTTTCCGAGCGCATGTCGATCCTGTTCAAGCGACTGAACGTGGTGCGCATGGTCGACACCAAGCGCAACGTACTCATCTACCTGACCTACTCGGACAAACTCATCGAGGGCAGTCCGATGAACAGCCTGACGGCCGTGGCGGTCGACCAGGCGACGCGCATTCCGGTGGAGAAATAGCCTCCGGGCTCAGTGGGCGGCGAACCTCAGGTAGCGACGGGTATCCGAACAAGCAGATAGCATGATCATGGATCTCGTTGCCCCCTTGATCGCCCGTCAGCGCACGGCCTCCGCACCAACGATCGGCGCGCCATCCCAGGCGTTTATGTCCGCAGGCGGCGGAACTTGCTCGTCGCACTGCGCCAGCAACTCACCGAGTGAGTACTTCTTGGTTTGGGGCGTTAGCAGGAGTACGCCGTCCGCCTCTTCGGCCTTGAGTTTCTGGCCGACCTTCAGGTTCAACGATGCCATCAGGGCTGGCGGCAAGATGACCCCCACGCCCTTGCCCAGGCGACGAATCACAAGATCCATGGCTTCTCCAAGGGTTGTCCGGCAGCGACTGCCTAGAAACAACGGCGATCGGCTTTGCGGATTCAATCGGCCGCTGAAACTGCTCCGCGCCCCCGATCTAACTTGGACGCGCCCCGCCTCCTGGCGACGCTTCTTCACCGCCTTCGAAGTAAAGCGCCAGCGCTTCTCGCAGATTTGCGACAGCGTCGTGCTCGGTCGGCCCGTCGCTTGCAACCTCCACATCAAGGCAGCGAGCGACGAACACGCCATCTTCGGGGACCACCACGTAGCGCAGTTCGTGTTCCATATGGAAAATCCTAGCACCTGTCGTTCAAGTCGCCCGAGGACCCTGTCAGCGGGAGCGGAGCCCGATTGATTGCCCCCGCGCTCGGTCCCGGAAGCGGATGGCCGCCCGTAGTACGGTCCAGTTCCCGTCATTGTATGATGGAACGGGTAGTCAAACCGGCTGCGTCACTGTTCTACCCAGCCGCTATCGCGCCTATTTGACGGGGAGGATCAACGAGTGAACATTGACACCGAGAGCCGTCACGTCACCCCGGTTGGCGGCAACATCTATCTGGACTTGGGTTTCAGTGCAGACGAGGCGGCCACGCTGCAGGCAAGAACTCAGAGCATCATTTCGCAGAAACTGGCAGATGAAGATCCGCCCGAAGCGATAGCCACCGCACCGGTTAGCACGAAGTCCAACCGGTAGCCCCCATGGCACGAGTCGGACAACCCACCTGATCCGCAGGCAGACGCAGCGAAACAAGTGTGCGGGGCAGGCGGATCTGCAAGCGCCGCGAAAGCACTGGACCGATGACCCAGCCAATTGCAGACCAAGCCGTTGTGATCCAACTCGCGGAAGAAGTCTTCGGGGGAGCCGAACGTGCCCAGGCGTGGCTGCGCACGGAAAACACCGCCCTCGACGGCCAAACGCCGGCCTCGTTGCTCGACACCGAGGTCGGACGCCTTGAGGTCACCCGCATCCTGCACGCGATTGCGCGCGGAATGAGCGCCTGAACACCCGATCAGGAGTACCTCACTTCGACTTGGTCATCGCCCGCCACAGTTCGACCAGGATTCCGAAGTCGTCTCGAATCGCGCCGACGAACGCTTGCCAGAACTCTCCCCTGTGCGGCCCCGCGAAGATCATGATGATCGTGACGAGCGCCACCACCACCCCTAAGGTCCAGCCAATCACAGTCCAGGCGGCCTCCCATGGATCGATGTCGGACACGACCAGGGCGACGGTGCCGAGGGTCAGTAGCGCCACGAAAACGGTCACCGGGTGAATACCCTTCATCATCGAATCAGTCTCCCTGATCGGTTCTTTCTGTGAATCGACGCGCGGCGCGTTCGACCAGAATGTCCGCGGGCGCGTCGTCCAGTAGCCTGCGCAGCCGATCCCCGTCCTGCTCGTCGTCCGGCTGCTCCCGCTGTACTTCCAGCGGAGTGAAGCCGCGCAGTGAGCCGTCACCTGACGTGAAGAAGAGCCACGCCTCCCAGGCAGCGCACTCTCCGAGCGCACCCAGGATTCCAGGAAGCGCCTTCAACACGGGCTCGTCGAACTGCCAGCCCGGAAAACCCAGATAGTCGGCGTGGGTCGGGTGCGGAAGCCCGAGCAGGCGCTTCTCCTCGCGCATCTTCAGGACACGATCCGGACTGACGCCCAGATTCCGCGCCACCTCGCTTGAGCTGAGCAGTTCGCCCGACGCAAACATCGCTTGCTTCATGGCGAAGCCCCGCAGCCTCGCGTCCGCAAGCGGATCCCGGCGGACAACCGGGGGCATCGAAGCAGGCGCTTCGATCGAGCGCAGGTGCTCGAGGAGCACGGCGACGAGTTCGCGCCGGCGCGCCAGGTTATTCGGGTGAAGCAGTTGCCCCACTCGATGCAGGACATGCTCGTCTCGGCTCGCCTCGCTCAGGAGTTCGGCCTGCAGCCACTGAGCAAAGCGCTCTGCGACGTCTTCGGCGGAGACACCCGGCGGGCCGCCGGGCGAGTCCTCGCGCTCGGAGGTGGTTTGCAGGGAAGCATCGTCATTGCACATGAGTTCGCACGCTGAAAGGTTGGGTTGGGAGCCTGACATCGATGTCCGAATGGTTGCTCGACCCGACGCCCATCGGACCCATGATAGAGGGAGCCGGCGTTGAATCCAGATGCCATGCGAGGGGCATGACTGGCCGCGTGATACATGACAATTGGCACGTCGTGCTGGTAGGCTACCCGTTATAGATACTCTGCTTTTCTCTGCAAGGAGCACGTCCATGGCTGGAAAGTTCGAGGTGTACAAGGATCAGGCTGGTGAGTTCCGCTTCCGACTCAAGGCAGCGAACGGGCAGGTCATCCTCGCGAGCGAGGGCTACAAGGCCAAGGCGTCCTGCCTTAACGGCGTGGAATCGGTGAAGAACAACGCCCCGGACGACACGAAGTACGAGCGCAAGGAATCGCAATCTGGGAAACCCATGTTCAACCTCCGGGCCATGAACGGCCAGGTGATTGGCACAAGCCAACTTTACGAGAGCGTGGCAGCACGGGAAAACGGGATCGAGTCGGTCAAGAAGAACGCGCCTGAGGCCGCGGTGGAAGACGCCACAACCTAGCAGAGGTGTCGTCCGGGCCGGGTTTGACTCACGCTCGGCCCGGACCGCTCGCGCTGCAGACGCGCTATCGCATTGAACGGCATCAAACGCAGCGCAGCGGGGGTGTCAGGATTTCTGTGTGTGAGGCTTGAGGAGACTGTTCCACCGGGGCGCCGTAAGCACCCGGCGAACCCACCTTCCCCCATCTGCCTAGCCCATTGAAGATCGTATCCATCAAGTTCGATGGTGGACACGATGGATGTCGTTATCCCGCGCCGGACTCGGCGCACGCACAGCGAAGCCTTCAAGCAGTCTGTGGTCTCGGCCTGCCGTGAGCCGGGTGTCTCGGTGGCCGGCGTTGCGTTGGCAAATGGCCTGAACACCAACCAGGTCCACCGCTGGATGCGCGAGCGCGGCATCGCGCCGCCGAGCCGGCGCAAGCCGCTCGGCGCTGAGCTCACGACGCTGTCTGAGCCAGGCTTTGTGCCGGTGCGGGTTGCCTCCGCCGTTGAGGCGCCGGTGATCCGTCTTGAAGCGCAGCGTGGCAACGCCCGCGTCAAGCTCGAGTGGCCGATCCAGGCCGCCGATGCGTGCGGGGCGTGGCTACGCGAGTGGCTCGCATGATCCGCATCGAGGCGCTGTGGCTGTCGGTGGCGCCCCTGGACATGCGCGC
>JAEWVQ010000221.1 GCA_023459095.1 Pseudomonadota bacterium
AGTCAAGCAGATTTTGAAGCCAAAGCCAGTGAGTTTTTAAGAACAGAACTGTACTATAATCGGTCATTGATAGATGTAGAAAGTGATAAATAAATTAATAGGAGAAAACAGAATGGCAATACTTCCACAATTTCTTTATCGAGGTGACTGCGATAAAGATAATACGCGACAATTAAGAACAACAATCAATCATGGATTGCTTATGACTAATTTATCTCGTGGGGGTAATGGGCAAGTATTTCAAAAGTCATTGGTCGAATTAATTAATAGGCATGTTTCAATAGGTTGGGAGAAAACGCACTTTCTATCTTTTACCTCAGACAAAAATATAGCTTTTTATTATGGTGGTTCTGGATATATGTATTATCAAACATATAGTGATGATAATTGGGATTTTGCACTTTTGACTTTAGCAACATCTAAATTTTTACCAGACAGTATCGCTCAAATAGAAACAGGAGTTTATAGAACCTCATATTATCCGGTATGCCGTGAGTTTTTACCGTTATACACAATTGTACTCATTGACATTGTTTCTTTTTTAAAAGAGATTAAGCAAACGAATAATAATCTTTCGGAAGCTATTTATAATGCTGAAAGAGATAAAGAATGGTTGATTTATCCAGCAACATCTATGCGAGATAGTAATGAATTTACGTCCAAATTGGATATGGGTTGTATTGTAGAGAAGGAAGTATATAAAATATAAATTATGATGGAAAACGAAAACATACATTTTACCGCAACAGGCTTCTTAAAGAACGCCGAGTATTCATTTCATGTGTTACCTCTCTTGTATGAATATAAAAATTCTTTTGGTCATGCAGAATCATTGAGACTTAATTTGGAGGAAATACATTTAGGCTTTGAAAATTTAAGGAGAAAAGAACAATTTGTATTTTCCGAAGATGGGAAAACTATTGAGATAAACATAACATTCCAAAGATTTTATGACGCTAAAGGAAAAATAACTGGAACTCCTGAAGCAAGGCAGGTTTTTGAAACTCTTAGTTTTGTTTTTGATAAAGTTGTTTATGAGTATTACATAAGATTTGGTCAAGAAATAAATAAGCGACTTACAGACTATGATGCCAATGATGTAGAAACCATTAAAAACAGAACTTTGCTGTTTGGTATAGGTAGTAAAAATGTTGCAGATAATAGAATAAACCGCACAATAATAGGAAAAATAACCACTGTCTATTTGTCGGGTAATGCACCGCATATTCCCACTGATGTGGATATTACTCTCAACAACGACAATGTTCAAAAGATGAGTGTATATGAAGTGAAGAAAATACATGAAATATAATTAGACATTATTCAGGATGCCAATACAATATAGATTAATTGTCAATTCTCTTACAGAATACCTCAAAGCAATACATCAAACAGATTATTTGAACTATACATGGTACAGGGGACAAAGATTTTCGGAATTTCAACTTGAACCGTCTCGATTTAGAGATAAATTTGAGATTCCCAATAATGACCCGTATCTTTCAAAACGTGTTACATACAAGGTTAAGAATGATCTTCTTGCTTTAAGGGAATTTAAAAAAGAATATAAAAAACTATGTGGAGATAAGGGATATGGAGATATTTACTATTTATATTTAATGCAACACTATGGAGTTCCAACACGACTACTTGATTTTTCTACAAACTCGTTAGTGGCACTTTATTTTAGCGTGGCAGAAGTCAATCCTGTAGATTTAAAGAAAGAGGATCAGGAATTAAGCGGAACAATGTTTGATTATAACAAAGAATCATCGGCTGTATATTGTATTGATCCCATGTATGTAAATCATCATTCTTTTAATAAAAAAGAAATAATTGATTTGTCTGCATATAAATTCAGCTCTATCAATAATCTTGATTTTCCGATATGTGTAAAACCAAGAGAGAGTAAGATAGATGAAAGATTAATACGTCAAAGTGGCGTTTTCGTTTGTTTCGGGAGTATGATTCATCCACTGGATTATTATTCAATAGATGAAATGAATATGCTTAAAATAATAATTCCAAATTCAAAAAGAGCATCAATAAAAAAACAACTTAAAAGAGAGTTCGGAATAGACGAATCCTTTCTTTTTCCTGACATCAACAATACATATAGTATCGTTCCTGAAATTATCGAAAAAATGGAAAAGCAACACAAAGCAAATATTCAAAGAATAAAATAGCTTTTATATCTGTCTCCCATACCTCCGTTTTTTCTTCTTCCGTTTTTTCGGCATCGGCTCGTTGTCATCGTGCTGATCCGGCTCCAGTGTAAGCACCGAAAGCAAACTGCCGAGAGGTGAATCATCCCCACCGTAACCTTTGACCGTCACCGGTTGCTTGTCTTCCGGTTCATTTACGGACGGGCGCAACGCTTCTTTCGCAGGTATGGACGGAACGGGTTGCAGATCCTCGCGGCTTGCCTGCGAAAAATCTGCGAACCGTGCGCTGAGTGCGTTAGCTGAAAACTCCTTACCCAGCGCGGAACCATTCAGGACGGTGCGGCTGTTGTGGTCGATGAATGTAGCCCCGAACAGGCGTTCCCCGTTACCGTAACGCAATACCAGGTCAATACCTTTCCCCTGCAAGTCCGCTCGGAACTCGCTACCTGTGCGAGAGCCAGTCAGGGACGCCGAAACAAGCGCCTTTGTTTTTGCCGCCTGTTTATTGGTTTTGATTTCTTCGCCGGATTGCTTCATAGTTTGCTCCAATGCCTCGATACCGTATGACTTCCCGAACAGGGAAGATTTAAGCGGCTTACCGACACGGTTGCCCTCGGCATCCAACGCCGAATACACCAGCCCTGTGTATTTGTGTCCCTGATTATCTCCCTCAACTTTCTCCACCCCGATATTATACAACGACAACAACGCCCGGTATTCGCCGAACGATTGGAATTGATACATGGTCGCCAATGGCTTGATAGCGTAGGCGACTTGTTTTTTCAGGTCGCCGCGTGAAGCATCCACCGGCGAAAGCTGCCATGCCTCGCCCTGCTTCTTGTCTTTCGGATGCAAGCCGTATTTCTTCTCCAGGCTGTCGGTAATCTTCTTGCTTTTCTCGTAATTATTCTTGTCACTGATTAACGTGCCGTCGCTGCGAACACGGGTAGAAACGATGTGCAGGTGTTGGCGGTCTATGTCCTCGTGTTTGAAAATCAGGTAGGGCTGACCGCCGAAGCCGAGGCGTTCCATGTACTCCCGCCCGATGTCGGCCAGTCGGTCGTCGCTTATCTTATCCTCCGGGTGCGGATTCAGGGAAATATGGATAATCCCGCGCGTGGTCGTTACCTGCCCAGGCATGGCACGTTCAAAATCCCGCATACAATCACCCACGGAAAACTGTCCGTCGGCAGGAACAAAGATGCGGTTCGCTTCCAAAATCTTACCCAATCCGGCATCAATTTTCTCCTGATTGTACGATAAAGCACCGTACAAATTATTCCCTATATGTATATCCGCCACCATTTTTTAAGGACTATTCAGATAAACATTCCTGCTTGAATTGCTCACACAACTGCAATATTTCACGCCCGATTTTCGACAATTCAATCGTTTCCTGTTCCAATTTATAGAGCATCGCTAACGCATTTTTCTCACCGAAAGTGGTGTGAAGTTGCTTCACCACCTGATTGTAATTCACGCCGACGGAACGGATTTGCCCATACAATGCGGACAGTTTCATCACAAAATCGACCGCCGAACTATCGGTTTTTATCACGCGCAACGCCTCACCAAAAATGCGGGCAAGGATAAAACGGGCTTTCGAGCGGACGCCCGATTGCTCGTACATGGTGAGGAACTCGGCGAACTGCGCGTCGGAAAAACGTACCATAACACAGTTTTCCGCCGGGTCGCTTTTGGGCGGTCGCCCGCCTTTTCCCCGTTTACGGGTTTCTTTACTTTCATTCATAATACGGATTTTTTAGTGATTCATAAATCCGTCACGGCGGGTGCAGCCTCGCCCCATAACTGCCGACTTCGGAGGTAGTTTCCCCTCTGGAAGAGCAAGGGATTTCCGGTAACGGAAATCGTTTCGAGTTACTCGAAACATACCTTGCTATTTGCCCAGACGCAAATGAAAATCGGCCCATAGGGGGCAGCTTTTGTTCCGGCACACCGGGATAAAAGTTTGCACTTAAAAGACGACCCCGAACCCGACCGTAACGTTATCGACGGCAAAGTTACGGGCATATCTAACACGTTGTATGTCACCGACCGAAGCCACTCGAAGCCACAAGCTGCCACCACCCGAAAATATGGTGATTACCTCAATTAGAAGGTTTTCCTTTGCAACTGAAAACGGATTTACCTACCTGTTTTTTGAAGTTGATAAATAGCTGAGAAATCAAAAAAATGGGAATGAAAATTTGTGCTGTTGTGTTGTCGTACTGTCGTAAATAAGTGTTGTCGTATTGAAAAATTGCTTTGCATTTATGAATTGGTGAAACGGTAAACAAGCAACGATAAAAGTCGATACCGCTTTGCAAAACGGGATAACCGGAAAAGTCCAAAAGCGGAAAGGCAAATACGTGTGAAAGTAAATAGCAACGGAAAGAGAACAGTATCGCTTTAGTGATACGAACAATTTAATAATTAACAATCTAAAAATTAGAAGAAATGGAAAAGCAAGCAAGGAAAAAAGAACCGATTTACATCGCGTTCAGCACTCAAAAAGGTGGAGCCGGAAAAACAGCTCTTACCGTGCTGGTAGCCTCCTGGCTACATTATGAAAAAGGGTTTGATGTTGCCGTGGTTGACTGCGATTTCCCGCAACTAAGCATTCATAATATGCGGGAGCGGGATTTAGCGTCTGCACTGGAAGATGAATTTTACAAAGGGATGATTTATGAGCTGTTTACACGGCTCGGTAAAAAAGCCTATCCGGTGGTAGGCAGTAGTACTGGCAACGCCATCGACGATGCGGAAATAGTAACGGAAGAATCCGAAACCGGATTTGACTTTATTTTCTTCGACCTGCCCGGTACATTGAACAACGAAGACCTGATACCTACGCTGGCGCACATGGATTACATCATCGCCCCCATCGTCGCCGACCGTGTGGAACTGGAAAGCACATTGGATTACCTGATTGTAGTAAGGGACAATATCGTCGCTACAGGAAAATCCAATATCAAGGGCGTTCACCTGTTTTGGAACAAGGTTGATGGACGCGAGAAATCCGAACTGTACGAAGTGTACGAAGAGGTTATCGATGAATTGGGATTTCCTATTCTGAAAACATTCCTACCCAATTCCGTGCGCTTCCGCCGTGAGCAGAACATCGAACACAAGCCGCTGTTCCGCTCAACACTTTTTCCGGCTGACAGGGCATTGGAAAAAGGAAGCAACCTCGATGAGCTTATCCAAGAATTGCTGGAAATCTTAAAAGTAAGCCACCATGAATAAGCGTGTGGACACTTCCGGGCTCGATGCCGGTTTTATCATCGGTCAGGCGGTAAAGAGCAACCGGGAACAAAAGCCCGAACCTATACCATCACCGCTGGAGCCGCAGGCTGTACCGGAAGAAACGGAACAACCCTCACCGGAATCGGAACGAGAAACTGTACCGGCGGCAGAGCCCGAACCGGTAAGGGAAGTAAAGGAACCGTCCAAGCGCAAGCGCGGACAGTCGGCAGGTTACAAAGAAACCTTTTTGAAACGCAACGAAATGAAAACGCGCCAATGCGTCTATATCAGCTACGATGTTCACGCCGTCATTGCCAAACTGGTGCGGGCGTTGGTGAGTGCCGGAAATGATATTAGTGTCGGTGGTTATATCGACACAGTGTTGGCAGAACACCTGCAAGCCAATAAAGACGAAATCAACGAAATGTACCGCCAGCAACAAGGCGACCTGTTATAAACCCATTAAAAACAAAGAAAATGAAAAAGATAGTTGTATTCGGACGCGGCAAGGTCGCTCCGGTAAAAGAATGTAAACCGAAGGATTACAAGTCGATGTTCATGCACAAAACATCCCTTACCGCCCGCGGCGGTAAAACGGCCTATATCAGTAAAGAACATCACGAACGGATTACCAAGATGTTGCATGTCATCGGCAAAAACGAAATGTCCCTGTTCGACTTCCTGCATAACGTGCTGGAAAACCATTTTGACACTTACAAGGGCGATATTACCGACTTGTACGAAAAGAATATAGAACAAGTCTTTTAGGCTATGATACGGATATTCATTATAGCCATCGCTCTGTACCTAATTTTCCTCGCGGGCTACCTGCTATGGGAACGGTCGGTAAAACGGAAAAGGAACGCGGCGAAAAAAACAGCTTTCAACCCCTTCAAATCGCCCCCGAAAGAGGATATTGTCGGAAAAAGTGGCTTCGACCTACGCCACTCGCTGCCACAAGCTACCACGCTGATTAAAAGCGAGAAACGTGAAGAAAATGCCCCTATATTTGCCGACGAAAACGCGAAAGTGGAAACCCAAAACACTCCGGCAACGATCCCTCCCTCTGAACTGGATCGGGTCTTTTCCTCCGACGTTGAAACGGATAATTCCGGCGAAATTGATTTAGTAATCGACGACAAGCCAGAGGGGGAAGAATCCGACGACAATGAGGATTATGTAGATACCGAAGAAAGCGAGGAAGCGAGGGGATTGTCCGGGGTAAGTATGGCGACGGGAGTAAACTTCGACGATTTGTCGGGCATGGTGAAAACGGTAGAAAATCCCGAAGCCGCCAGTCCCGAAGAAAGAGAGGAAGCCGGGCGGGTGATAACCGAGATACGCCAAACCGATATGTTTGAACAGGTCGTATCCGGGGGACCGAAAAAGAAAGCCATTGCCGGCAAACTAATGGATGAGCATTTCGCCGCATTCCACCGCCGCAAGCGGGAAGCCGGGGAAATATCGAACGAACAAAGTGTGAAAGCGCCCAAAGATTTTGATCCACGGGCATTCGCATAGTAAATAACAATTAAAAGCATGGAAAGCATGAAAGAGCGAGATTACGGTTAGCTACGGGCGACTACCACTAAAAAATCAGAGAAAGAAAGCAATTATCAACCAGCGGTGTGTGAGGGACTAATCCCACCCTCGCCCCGCTACTTAAAAATTTAGCAATGACAAAGAAAAAGATTCTTATGTCAGCGGCCTTCATCATGGCTGCTGCATCCGCCTTCGCACAAGGCAACGGCATCGGTGGTATTACCGAAGCCACCAACATGGTAACGTCGTATTTCGACCCCGGAACCAAACTGATTTATGCCATTGGAGCCGTTGTGGGCTTAATCGGAGGCATAAAAGTCTATAACAAATTTTCTTCTGGCGACCCCGATACATCGAAAACTGCAGCCTCGTGGTTCGGTGCGTGTATCTTCCTGATAGTCGCCGCTACGATCCTACGCTCCTTTTTCCTTTAATCTCCATAACCGCAACGATTATGGAGTATAATGTAAATAAAGGCATTGGGAAAAGCGTCGAGTTCAAAGGACTGAAAGCGCAATACCTGTTTATTTTCGCGGGCGGGCTACTGGCCGTATTCATCGCCTTCGTCATTCTCTATATGGCGGGCGTTGACCAATGGTTCTGCATTGGCTTTGGCGTGATTGCCGCCTCCGCGCTGGTATGGCTCACTTTCAATCTGAATGCGAAATACGGGGAATACGGGTTAATGAAACTGCAGGCGAAACGCCAGCACCCCCGTTTCCTCATCAACCGCAAAAACTCCCGCCGTTTCTTCCTGCGCCAAAAGAGAAAGGAGGCCGTGTATGCGTAACACACTAAAGGCGGCTACCATCGAAAGCAAGTTTCCGTTGCTTTCTGTCGAACACGGCTGCATCATCAGCAAAGACGCGGATATTACGATAGCTTTCCGGGTGGATCTGCCCGAACTGTTCACCGTGACTTCCGTCGAATACGAAGCGATACACTCCGCCTGGACGAAAGCGATTAAGGTTTTGCCGGATTACAGTATCATCCACAAGCAGGATTGGTTCGTGAAGGAGCGCTACAAACCTGCCACGGATAAGGAAGATATGAGCTTCCTGTCCCGCTCGTTTGAGCACCACTTTAACGAACGTCCCTACCTCAACCATACCTGTTTCTTATACCTCACCAAGACGACGAAAGAACGGATGCGTATGCAATCCAACTTCTCATCGCTCTGTCGTGGCTTCATCTTGCCTAAAGAAGTCAATAAGGAAACAGCAGTGAAGTTTCTGGAAGCCGTAGGGCAATTCGAGCGGATTGTAAACGATTCGGGATTTATTACCCTTACACGTTTGTCGTCCGATGAGATTACCGGAACGCCGAACAGCGCGGGGCTGGTAGAAAAATACTTTGCCCTCTCGCTGGACGATACGACCTGTTTGGAGGATATGGAACTCGGCGCGGACGGCCTGCGAATAGGCAGCAATACGGTTTGCCTGCATACACTCTCGGATGTGGAAGACCTGCCGGGTACGGTCGGAACGGACATGCGCTACGAAAAACTATCCACGGATAGAAGCGATTGCCTGTTGTCGTTCGCCGCTCCGGTTGGGTTACTGCTTTCATGCGACCATGTATGGAACCAGTACATCTTTTTGGATGATTCGGCGGAGAACCTGCGGAAGTTTGAGAAAAGCGCCCGCAATATGCAGTCGCTATCGAAGTACAGCCGCGGGAACCAAATCAACAAAGAATGGATTGACAAGTACCTGAACGAAGCCCACAGTTTCGGGCTGACTTCGGTGCGGGCGCACTTCAACGTCATGGCGTGGAGCGATGATGCGGAAGAACTCAAACACATCCGTAATGATGTGGGTAGCCAGTTGGCGCTCATGGAGTGCAAGCCGCGCCACAACACCGTAGATGCGGCTACACTCTATTGGGCGGCGATGCCGGGTAATGCGGGAGATTTTCCCGCCGAAGAATCGTTTTACACGTTCATCGAACCGGCGTTGTGTTTCTTCACGGAGGAAACCAACTACAAATCGTCCCCGTCGCCTTTTGGTATCAAGATGGCCGACCGTGTTTCCGGCAAGCCTATCCATGTGGACATATCGGATTTACCGATGAAGCAAGGGATTATAACGAACCGCAACAAGTTTATCTTGGGGCCTTCGGGTTCGGGAAAATCCTTCTTCACCAACCACATGTGCCGCCAGTATTGGGAACAGGGAACGCACATTGTCCTTGTGGACACGGGTAACAGCTATCAGGGTCTTTGCAACTTCATCAACCGCCGCACCAACGGCGAGGATGGCGTGTACTTCACGTACACGGAGCAAAACCCTATCAGCTTTAATCCATTTTACACGGACGACGGCGTGTTCGACATCGAAAAAAGGGAAAGTATCAAGACTTTGATAATGACCCTTTGGAAACGCGACAACGAGCCGCCCACACGATCGGAAGAAGTCGCCCTGTCGAATGCCGTGAGCCTGTATATCGCCCGGTTGAAATTCGATGAATCGCTCACGCCGTCCTTTAACACGTTCTACGAGTTCGTGAAAACGGACTATGCGGCGATACTCGACGCCAAAAAAGTCAGGGAAAAGGATTTTGACCTGGCTAACTTCCTGAATGTGCTGGAACCCTACTACGAGGGAGGCGAATACGACTTCCTGCTCAACTCCGAAAAGCAACTGGATTTGCTATCTAAACGCTTCATTGTCTTTGAAATAGATGCCATCAAAGACCATAAAATCCTGTTCCCCATAGTAACAATTATCATCATGGAGGTTTTCATCAACAAGATGAGGCGGTTACAGGGGATTCGCAAGATGATTTTGATTGAAGAAGCGTGGAAGGCAATCGCCAAAGAAGGTATGGCTGAGTACATTAAGTACCTGTTTAAGACCGTTCGTAAGTTTTTCGGCGAGGCGATTGTCGTAACGCAAGAGGTCGATGATATTATCGCTTCGCCCATTGTGAAGGAAAGTATTATCAACAACTCCGACTGTAAAATCCTTCTCGACCAGCGCAAGTACATGAACAAGTTCGATTCGATACAGGCGCTACTCGGCCTTACCGAAAAAGAAAAAGGACAGGTGCTTTCCATTAACATGTCGAACAATCCCAACCGGAAATACAAGGAAGTCTGGTTCGGTTTGGGCGGGGTGCAGTCAGCAGTGTACGCTACCGAGGTCAGTTTGGAAGAGTATTACACGTTCACGACCGAAGAAACCGAAAAACTGGAAGTGCTGCGGAAAACCGAGGAATTGGACGGGAATATCGAACTGGCGATTAAACAGATTGCCGAAAGTAAACGGCAAAAATAGTAAGTATTAACCGGGGCGTTCTTCCCCATAACCACTAAAAAAATCATGTTTAGCAAATTAAATAAAGACCAACTGGAAGAATTAGTGCTTTACACCACGGGAATAAACAACATCCTGCTGAAAGCGCTGCTGTCGCCGCCGCCGGAAGAACCGGAAGACGGGGAACGGGAAATAGAGTTGGAAATCCACATCGTGGAAGTAGACAACAAGTCCAAACCTCAAAAGTAAGGAGGTCGCCATGTTCAGGACAGGTAACGAAACCGACCCCAAAATCGTGTCGTGGCTGGATTTCCCCCTGCGGGATATCACGGGGCGTTGGGTAAGTTCGGAAGGTGCGCCCACGGTGCGGATATTTCGTAACGATACCCGCAAAAACGGTGGCCTTTGGCTGGAACTTACTTACAACAACCCGCAGGCAATCTATTCGCGCCCGGTAAAGGAAGTGTTCGGTGTCCGCTACTTCGACTTGTACGGGCGTGTGGAAATTGTCTACGATGCCGAAAGAGACGTACTTCTACTTTCGGATTTCGGCGAATATATCCGTCCGGATGAGGAATAGCCTGCAAAGGCTGTTCCCTCCACCAATAACAGAAATTCAGTAATAACAATCAAAAAAAATCAAAGATGAAAAAGATGTTTTTATGCCTTATGGCAATGGCGCTCTGCTGCACTTTTCAGGCACGGGCGCAGTGGGCGGTCATCGACCCGTCCAACCTCGCGCAAAATATCCTGACGGTTTCCAAAACCGCCACCACGGCAAGTAATGTAATCAACTCCTTCAAGGAAATGCAGAAGATTTACAGCCAAGGTAAGGAGTACTACGACGCACTCAAATCGGTGCATAATCTGATCAAGGATGCCCGAAAAGTCAAGGAAACCATAGAAATGGTCAGCGAAATATCGAAGATATACGCTACCAGCTATAACAAAATGCTTACGGATAAGAATTTCACGGTAGCGGAACTGGAAGCCATCGGCGACGGTTATTCCAAGCTGTTAAAAGAAAGCGGCAACCTGCTTTCGGATATCAAGCAAATTGTTACACCCTCCAACGGGCTTTCCCTGAGCGATGCCGAACGTATGGACGTGATCGACAAAATCCATGCAAAAATGGCTGAATACCGCAACCTGACCAAGTATTATTCCCAAAGGAGTATGTCCATATCGTACATACGAAGTCAGGAAAAAGGCGATATGGAAAGGGTACGTGCATTGTACGGTGATCCATCCGAAAGATATTGGTAAGCCATGATGTTGCTTGCAATAGATTTCGACAACCTGCACCAGATTCTTCGCAATCTGTATCAGGAAATGCTTCCGCTTTGCGGCGACATGATCGGTGTCGCCAAGGGGGTGGCCGGATTGGGGGCACTGTTCTACGTGGCGTACCGCGTATGGCAGGCATTGGGGCGGGCGGAGCCTATCGACGTGTTCCCGCTGCTTCGCCCTTTTGCCATCGGCCTGTGTATAATGTTCTTTCCCACCATTGTGCTGGGTACTATCAACGCTTTCATGTCACCAGTGGTAAAGGGAACACATACCATACTGGAATCGCAGATGACGGACGTACACGACTTACAGAAACAAAAAGAGCAGTTGGAATACGATGCACGGATGCGGGAAGGGAAAGCATGGCTGGTTGATAATGAGGAATACGACCGGAAAATGGCAGAATTGGGAATGTTGGATGCGACGGAGAAGCTCGGCATGTGGATGGAACGCAGCTTTTACGACATAAAAATGTGGTTCCGGCAGTTAATCCGGGATTTCTTTGAATTGCTGTTTAACGCCGCCGCACTTACGATTGATACCCTGCGCACCTTCTTCCTTGTGGTACTCGCCATATTAGGGCCGCTCTCCTTTGCGCTCTCCATATATGACGGGTTTCAGTCTACCCTTACGCAATGGATTTCGCGCTACATAAGCGTATATCTGTGGCTGCCTGTGGCCGACCTTTTTTCGGCGGTGCTGTCCAAAATTCAGGCATTGATGCTGAAAACGGATATAGCCCTTTTGCAAGACCCAGCCTATGTGCCGGACGGAAGTAATGGCGTATATATCATTTTCCTTATCATCGGTATTATCGGGTATTTCAGTATTCCGACCGTAGCGGGTTGGATTATACAGGCCGGAGGCGGTGGCAGTTTTAACCGCAACGTGAATACCGCAGCTATGAAGGGAGGCGCTTTAGTAGGCGGTGTCGCCGGATCAGCCGCCGGAAATGTAGCAGGCCGCTTAATGGGTAAGAAGTAATAACAACAAAAAAATCAATAGAAAAATGGAGTTTAAAAGTTTGAAAAACATCGAAACGAGCTTTAAGCAGATACGCTTGTTCGGCATCGTGTTTCTGGTCGTCTGTACCGCCATCACCGGTTATTCCGTGTGGTCGTCGTACAACTTCGCCGAAGCGCAACGCCAGCGTATCTATGTGCTCGACGGGGGCAAGTCGCTTATGCTGGCTTTGTCCCAAGACCTTTCGCAGAACCGTCCGGTGGAAGCCCGCGAACATGTGCGTCGCTTCCATGAACTATTCTTTACGCTCTCGCCCGACAAAGCCGCCATCGAAAGTAATATCAACCGCGCCCTTTTCCTTGTGGATAAGAGCGCCTACAAATATTACTCGGATATGGCGGAAAAAGGGTACTACAACCGCATCATCAGCGGAAATATCAACCAGAATATTTCTGTGGACAGTGTGGCGCTCGACTTGAATAATTACCCGTACACAGCTGTAACCTACTCCCGGCAAATGATTATCCGGGCGTCGAACATCACTGAACGCAGCCTTGTCACGCGCTGCAACCTGATTAATTCGGTGCGCTCGGACAACAACCCGCAGGGCTTTACAATGGAAAAGTTTGAAATCATTGAGAACCGTGATGTGCGGGTCTTGGAAAGGTAGGTGGATTATGGTGAAAAAAGGAATCAGTAAACTGAACGAATGGTTTGAGGACATGGTGCGGGGCTTGGTGGGGCGCATGACGCCCGACCGTCGCGTCATCCTCATACTGACCATGCTCTTTGTATTCGGCGGATTGTCGATTTACATGAGCGTAAGTAGTATCTACAACATCGGCAAAAAAAGCGGGCGTCAGTTGGAAATCGAACGCATCGAAGCCGTGCGGTTCCAGCAGGAACAAGCCCGCAGGGATAGTATTAACCAATCAAATAATCATTACGATGGAACAGGAGAATTTGAATAACGAGACGCCATCGCCGGAAACGGTAGCGCCCGAAGTACAGCAACCCGGGCCGGATGTTAAGCTGGAAGGGAAAAAAGAGCCTCCGAAGTCGGCTCCCAAAAAGGAACTGACCCCGGCGCAGATGCAAAAACGCAAAAAAATGGTCGTCATGCCGCTGTTCGTGCTGATTTTCGGCGCAGTGATGTGGCTGATTTTCGCCCCGTCCGGTAAGGATAAGAAAAAAAAAGTACAGCAAGCCGGGCTGAACGTGGAACTGCCGATGCCGAAGGATGAGGTATTGGTATCGGACAAGCGCGATGCCTACGAACAAGAAGCCATGCAACAGAAAGAGCAGGAACGGATGCGTAGTTTGCAGGATTTTTCCGTCCAGCTTGCCGATGCACAGGAACAGGTAAATGCGGACGAAGCACAACGCACGGTTGCCAAGTCACCGGACTATTATGAAACCCCTGCCAGTAGCAATAGCAATGCTACAACCCGCACTTCCTCCATTAAGTCTTCGACGGTTGCCTATCAGGACATCAACAAACAGATAGACGAATTTTACGAAGAACCGGATGCACAAGCGCAGTCGGCATTGGAGGAGCGGATGCAAGAACTGGAGCGCAAGCTGGCAGAAGCCGATGAAGCCAAGCGCATGGAAGACGAACAGGCGGCTTTGCTCGAAAAATCGTACGCGATGGCTGCACGGTATATGCCTCCGCAGGTGGGACAACCGACCGAAAACACCGCAGTTCCCGGAACAAAAGACAAGGTGGTAGCCCAGCCTGTGAAACAGGTACGGCAAAACGTAGTGTCGCTGTTGGCGGCTTCCATGTCGAATGATGAATTTATTTCGGCATACAGCCAGCCGCGTAACATGGGATTCATTACCGCTGCGGGGAACGAAAGTATTCAGGACAAGAACAGCATACGTGCCTGTGTGTACCAGACCGTCACGCTGACCAGTGGGAAAGAGTTGCAGATGCGGCTTCTTGAACCGATGCGGGCGGGGGATATTTTGATTCCTGCCAACACCATTGTTACCGGGGCGTGCCGTATCGATGCTGAACGGATGGAGGTAACGATAACCAGCATCCAATATGCGGACAATATTATCCCTGTGGAAATTTTCGTGTATGATACGGACGGCCAGCGTGGAATATCCGTACCCGGCTCGGACGAAATAAAAGCCGCCGAAGAGGTTGCCGCAACGCTGGCGAACTCCGCCGGAACCAGTATCATGATTTCCGATAATGCGGGGTCGCAGTTGGCTGCCGATATGGGGAAGGGGTTGATTCAGGGCGCGTCGCAGTACGTGAGTAAGAAAATGAGCGTGGTGAAAGTAACGCTGAAAGCGAATCACCGCTTATTGCTACTCCCTAAAATGCAATAAACAAAATAACAAATGGGTCTGTGACCCCCACTAAAAAAATCAAGTTTAAGTCAAACAATTAAAATGAATTTAGCAATGAAACAGTTATTTGTCATGCTCGCTTTCGTAGTGAGCGCCTTTGCTGCCAACGCGCAGGGAAACAACAACGAAACGGTTCCGACCGTGCAAACTTCGCCCTCCACCGGCGACTACTATCAGGGCTATACGCGCCCGCTGACCTTTAACCGGATGATTCCGCCCCATGCGCTGGAAGTGACGTTTAACAAGACGGTACACGTCATTTTTCCGTCGGCTATCCGTTATGTGGACTTGGGTTCTTCCGACCTACTGGCCGCTAAAGCGGACGGCACGGAAAACGTGTTGCGAGTGAAAGCTGCTTTGCGTGATTTCTCGCGTGAAAGCAACCTTGCTGTGATTACCGAAGACGGTGCGTACTATGCTTTCAATGTCAAATACGCCGATGAGCCTGTGAAGTTATCCGTCGAAATGATCGACTTTTTGCACGATGGCGAAGCCGTTAATCGCCCGAACAACGCCCTGCAAATCTATATGCAGGAATTGGGACAGGAATCGCCGCTATTGGTAAAGCTGATTATGCAGTCGATTTACAAGAACAACGACCGCGAAATAAAGCATATCGGCTGCAAGCGTTTCGGTATTCAGCATACATTGAAAGGAATTTATACGCATAACGGATTGCTCTATTTTCACCTGCAACTGAAAAACTCGTCCAACGTGCCGTTCAATGTCGATTTTATCACATTCAAAATTGTCGATAAGCAGGTCGCCAAGCGCACCGCTATTCAGGAACAGGTGATGTGGCCGCTTCGCGCCTACAACAACTTCATGCTGATCGGCGGCCAGCGTACCGAACGAATGATATTCGCCCTGCCGAAGTTTACCATGCCGGACGATAAAATGCTGGTCGTGGAACTGCACGAACAGAACGGCGGAAGGCATCAACGATTCACGGTTGATAATGCTGACCTGGTTCGCGCCCGTGTCATTAACGAACTCAAAGTAAAATAACCATGAAACGCGCGACAATCATTTTGACGTTGGTGTTATGCTTCGCCCTTTCGGGCGGGGCATACGCGCAGCGTTGTTTGCCGGGGATGCGAGGCATCCAACTGACCGGCAGCATGGTGGACGGCTTCTATTCGTCCTCAACCAAAAGCGAAACGGGTTACTACTTCGGTTTGTCGATGGCGACCTACGCCAAGCACAGCAATAAATGGGTGTTCGGGGCGGAGTACCTGCAACGCTACTACCCGTATAAAGATGAACGCCTGTCGGTGGCACAGTTTACCGCTGAAGGCGGGTACTACCTGAACATCCTTTCCGATCCGTCAAAGACTTTTTTCCTGTCGCTCGGCGGTTCGGCGGTGGCGGGTTACGAAACGGTGAATTGGGGCGACAAACTACTGTTTGACGGTTCGACGCTCCAAAGCCGCGACCGCTTTGTGTACGGCGGGGCAATCACGCTGGAGATAGAAACGTACCTGTCCGACCGTGTGGTGTTGCTCCTGACGGGGCGCGAACGCATCCTGTTCGGTTCGGACGTTTCTAAGTTTCATACGCAGTTCGGGGTCGGATTAAAATTTATCATCAATTAAAAAATAAACACCATGAGAAAAATAAAAAGTTTTTTCGGGATAACAGCGTGGCTGGTGGCTATGATGCTGCTGGCCTTAGCCTGTAGCGACGATATGGATGTTCGTCAGGATTACTTATTTGATTTGGCGACTATGCCGGTTCAGAAAAGAATCACAGAAAATGAAACGGCGGAAATACGCTGTCAACTCGTAAAGGAGGGCAACTATCAGGAAGCGAAGTTTTTTATCCGCTATTTCCAACCGGATGGTGTCGGCGAGCTTCGCATGGACGACGGAACGGTGTTCAAACCGAACGACCTGTACCCGCTGAAAAAGGAAACGTTTAGGTTGTACTACACGTCCCGATGCAAAGACCAGCAAACAATAGACGTGTATATACAGGATTCATTCGGGCAGGTCGTGCAAAAGACGTTCAGTTTCCAAAACGAGGCAACGGAAGAAGAAACCTAAAACAGCGTATGCAAGCGTCCGGAGTAATTCGGACGCTTTCTTTAACGGACAAAACATTGGTTATGAAATACACGATATTACTATTCGCTGCTTTACTGTATTTGCACGTTTCGGCACATAGGCAACCGGGCATTATGGAAACGATTTATTCTGCATCGGAATTTCGACGGATAGCGGATTCATTGCAACTATCTGTAACCGAATTGTCCTGCTATCCAGTCATTTCTCCGGTCAGGAACCCAAGTATTTCATCCGGTTTCGGAAAACGTAAACACCCGATTTATAAAAGGCTACTATTCCATACAGGAATTGATTTTGCGGAAGCAAAAAGCACTCCCGTATATGCTACAGGCAGCGGGATTGTAACCCGCAAAGGGTATAATTCGGGGTATGGGAATTTTATTGAAATAGAACATGTAGGTGGTTTCCGCTCGTTCTATGCGCATTTAAGCAAGACGTTGGTGAATGCGGGGGATTCGGTACGAATGGGCAAATACATCGCTTGTGTGGGAAATAGTGGGCTGACAACTGGCTACCATTTACATTATGAAATCAGAAAAGGCAACCGCTTTTTGAATCCGACGGAATGGTGTTGGTGTTTGGTTGAAGTATTAAAAACCAAACAGATTGTATTACAAAAAATCCGATGCAAATACATCGGATTTTTCTTTGTTACTTTTTCTTGCGAACAACATTATTTTAAGTATTTCAAGGCTAAGTCTATCAAAGCATAACACCGATAAAAGAGATAATCGTAATAATTATTGTCGATTATGTCTATCTTATTGGTTTCGTGATGCCTGATACGAAAGTCATTCCCGATTTTTGTCAATTTCAGAAATTCATCAGTGAATAACTCTTTGTATTTGTCATTCTGATTAGATATGTCGTTGATTATCTTTCCCGATGATGTTTTCTTATCTAAATCTGAATAATAAGTTTTCAGTCGTTCTAACGCATCCCATATTTTTTCTACGGCAAGCTGTTTGTCAGATACGGCTTTGCTATTATAAAGAGAAGTGGCTTGTCCAACCAATTCTTTGAGGCCTGGCTCCGTAATCACTTCTTTGCTTTTTAGGCTCATATTAGCCACTTCCATTTTACCTCCGGCCAGCTTATATATGATACCGTTGCTTTTTAGCAACAAATTTATTTCATCGACGAAGTTATTACTGCTACATCCAGGAAATAACTCTATTGCATCGAATACGCAAGAAGGATAGTTACTCATAATGAAGTGGTCAAAATCTGCCGTTTCGGAGTATTTGCCGTCATTGTCGAACGCATGAGGAATGTAGTGCTGCCCAATATCCCTGAATGCTACTTCTTTAGCTCTTATATTATAATTCAAGCCTGTTTCAGTAGTTTCATAAAGGTCTTCATCGTACCTGTTGAACAACTTGATAATCTCAGACCTAATCTTTTTTGAAATAGTAGGTAGATTAAGACTTTTGGTTTCAATCGCTTTCTTATTTCTGACAGAAAATGGTATAAATCTCCCGCTTGCAGATTCTTCAGGGGTTAACTTCCTCCATGAATAGACAGAGCGTTGTGAAATCTTATCGCTTTCGTAAAGTTCATATCCATCTACTCTAAGATTATTGTTGATTTTGTCAAGATAACTTTTCCAATACCCTTGCTCAAAACGGTTCTCAGGATGAAAGACGGCACATAAGAAATCTAACAACACACTATCATTACCCTTTAGTAGTTCAAATCTATCATCATTGAATACCCAGTCAGAGTCCCAGTCATCATTATTGACTGTATGTTGCCAGATATCTCCCTCTGCATTCTCAAATCTCTCATCAGAGCTTGACATTTTATCCAAAGCATATAACTTCTTTAGGAAATCTATTTCAGATAAGCGTCCATAATATGGATAAGAGATGCGCTGGTCATCCAAGAGCCAACTATATTCAATATAGCCTTTTTGAAATAGGTCGAAAATATCACGCTTTGTTATTTCGGTTATGTTATTCATTGCTTTTTTGAGGAATACAATTAAAAAATAAGGCTACAAAGGTAGGACTATTCCATGAAACTATTATTCTGCATTAGGAATCATTTACTTGCAATTGATTTCCCATTGAAAGAAAGGGAAATCACATCACGGCTTTTTGTTACTTATTCTCCCCGTTCGTTTGGTAAGTCATGGAAAAAGTAACGGGCGGTTATTCGCCGCCCGTGTTCGTTCTTTCCTGCTTTTTCGCAAGCCATTCATCCCGCCGTTTTCGGCATTTTTCCAACGATTTGGCGACCGTTGAAAATAGTTCTCCGTCCGTATGGCGGTAATCATATTGAAAGTATTCCGTTCCCCTGAACGCCCCTGCTATAAAGGTGGTGTAATTCTCCTGTCCCTGTCCGCATACGGAACAGCCGTTGTGGTTGATTGAATTTGTTTTCATTGCTGTATCTGTTTTAGTTTAAATTATCAATTAATCTAACTTGGGTATTTTTTACAAGCCATGCTTTCACGTTATCCATGTTGTATTCGGATGTAATAATGGCAGTATGTTCGTCTATTTGGGTAAATCGGGACGATTCGTAATTGTCAATCCATTCTTTCAGGTTGACGGTCTGCCAATTTGGGTAGTCGCCCGTAAACATTCTGTTTATCTCCCGAATGGTCTGCAAGAAAGTAACCTTTATCGTTTGGTACTTGTCGTCTATGATTTCCAAATGATGCAGTGATCCGAACTCGTCATGCAGTCGGGCGTGTGCAAAATCGTATTCGTACAATTCATTCCCCCATTGGTGCGGTTCATCAAAGCGTACTTTGACCTCTGCGATGTGTCGGGTTACGGTTGTTTCCTCGATAACGCCTGTTACCATTAAGCCTGTGAAAATGCACTTACAACGCTTTCCTATCAGGCTGTCGTTTACTTCTGTTGTTTTCATATCTGTTCAATTATTAAATTATGCTGCCAATCGTTTTTCTATTAATGGAATGTTGTTGTTTACCAACATGATTATCCGCTCGTGGTACTCCGTATTCGTGTTGCATACGCCCCTCGATTGGATTACCTGCAATTTGGACAGGGATATTTCTACGGTTTCTATTCGCTTTCCGTCTATACAGGCAGAAAGGATAAGACTGTCGATTTTTGAATGGTAACTGCCTACGCAATGCTTCATCTTTTTGCCCTCCAACACAATCTCGGCAACGCTTTCAAGTACCCGAACGCTGATAAGCCCGTCCGAAATGACCAACCCGAAGAATCGTTCTTTGGCTTTTCTGTACTCGGCTTCTTTCTCCAACTGTTTTTCGATTTCCTGCCGTGCATCCGATTGTGCTTTCTTGTGCATATAGCGGTCGTGTTCGGCTTTCAAGTCGGTAGGGCAAACGTATTTCGCATTGTGCAGGTCACGTCCGAAGAAGCGCAGGAAGTCGATATAATCGCACCAAAGCGAAGCATCTTCGATGGTGTAACCGTTGCGGATGCAGATGCGGACGGATGCCCAATAATTGTCGATATTCCGTTGCCAATCTGTATTCAATAAGCGTTTCAAAAGGTTGGTTTGCCCTGCTTTCAACAGGGTTTCGGCTCTGCTGTCGGATAACAGGACACGGAACAGGTCTAACGGCTTTTGTCCGTACAATGCCGTTTTATAGCCTGTCCTTTTGAGTTCGGGGATAAGTTTCTGACGTGGATAGATAGCACCTGTATAGATTCTGTCATATACATTGATGCAAAATTTATTGTTGCTGTTTTCGTTGCGCAATTCCAACGGTGTGCCGAATATCCACGAATCCACGTAACAATTACCCATTGTTTGGCGCAATATGGCAAATGTAGCGTGTTTACCGTTGGGGGCTATCCACCGTTGCATCACTTCGCAATGGGTGAGTTTCGTCTGTTCGCCAATTTTGGCGGTGTAACTTATAATTACCAAACGCAACACTTGATACCCCTTGTGGGCGGTTATAACGGTCATGTAGTACCTGCTGTCAAATACCCGCCTTTTTGTCGTTTTTACGGCTAATTGGGTTTTGCAGTTCGGGCAGTTGCAGTCTGTCAGTACAGATACCAAATACCCTGCGCCCTGCCATGAATGACCGCATTTGGTACAGGTAATCACGCCTTTTTCGGTTCTCCGTCCAACATATTCAATGGCGTTATCATAACCCCATTGTATTTGCCGTTGGGTAATGGCTGGAAGCGTTTTGCTCGCTTCCACTATTTGCTGTTGGAATTTATTTTTCGGTTTCATAAGTCGGGGTATTAAAAGTCAAATAGACTTGATTGGGGAGTAAGGATTACTTTCTTCGCCTTTTTTACAGTCTGTGTCATTTTTCGGTATGCTTCGTCCTGTGCCTTTTGTATGGCATCTTGGCGAGCCTGTTCCTTTTCTTCTTCGGTCAGTTGCACCACATGGTTTACCACTACATGGGCGTTCATCGGCTTGCCTACCTCGATGTTATCTTCGTCATAGTAATGAACTGCCATGCCAAAAATTTCATCGTCAGCAAAACCGTTGCAACCGCTTTTCTGCACGGTGTTCAGAATGTAGGTTACACAATCGTCAATGTTCTTTCTTGGTGCGGTATATTTGAAAGAAAATAGTATGTCGCTCTCTGCCCTTTGGTCTAAATAGGCTTTTATCGTTGCTTTGAAATTATCAGATGCTTTCATATCTCTTTGGGTATTGTGGGGCGGATTGCTCCGCCCCTGTGAATAATCTGTTTTAATAGAGGTTTACCAATTGGCGTAAATCGTCCTCTTTGCTCTTTTGGAATATCCAACCTGCGCACTTTTTCCCGTTCAGGGTAAGGTACTTGTTGAAGCATCCGCCCAATGCCGAAAGTTGCTCTTTAATGGCTCGTGTGTCGCCAAATATGGCTACCGCTTTCTCGGAATAATCCACGATTGTAAAAACGCCTGTTATTGGCTCTGTCGTTGGGGGCATTTCTGCCGTTTTTGGGGTGTTTTTGATGCGTATATTCGCTTCGTCCCCTGCGGCGTGGGCAAATCTTTCAATGAAGCGTTCACGGTCGTAAATCCGCTCTTTTTCGATAATCCACCCACGATATTTGCTTTCGCCCAGATAGTACCCGTGACCACCCGTGTAATTTTCACGGTGTTCGTAATCCTCGTTTTTCTCGATCAAATAGGCGGTTTCCTCGAAACTCCCTGCAAGGTTGCGCATTTCTTGAAAGTTGTTTTTCGTGTGGGTAGAGAATCCCAAAATCACAGTACGCACGGTTCTCGATGCAAAATAGTCGGTTTGTGAATCCGATTCGTCTTCACGCTCACAGGCGATAATAACGGCTTGTGCATCGGCAGGGATTATTTCATTAAGGCGTTTCCGTCCAATGGCAGAAACCTGTTCACAGCGTTGCTTCTCCTGTTGTTTGGCTTGCTGTTCTGCTTTGGCGTTTGCTTCTGCTTCCTCCCGAAGTATTGCCATCTCGAAAGCGTCTAAAAACTGCGGGGTTACATCATCGTAATACATACCGATGCCGAATTTTTCACTGAATGGTCGGATAAGGTCGGATGTGTGGAACTCCTTTGTCCGTAGGTTTATCAGTTTGTACGTGATGCCCCATTGATTTTTGGCGATTTCATACACAACGTACTTATCGTAATCGTATCCCTCCATGCGGACTATTTGATTGACTTTTACGGTCTGAATATTGGTGTCGATTTCCTTGTTTGCACCTAACAAAAATTGCTTTGCCATAACTCTAAATTTTTGATTGTTAGAAAATAATTGCTACTAAAAGTGTGATTGCCACCGTCAGAATGAGAAGCGAGAGAAGGCAGGAAAGAAACCCTTTCAGCAACCTGAACCCGATGTAAAGCCCAACCGCCACGAAAACCCAGCCCCAAATGGCTATTCCTGCGACTGCAAACCCTATTTTCAAAACCCAACCTATGCTAATTGGAAGGTAGGAGGATCGACGTTTCATATTTTTTTCTGCTCGTATCATAATTTCTGACCTTTTTTTTAACGCTATGCCGTATCGGAGCCGGTGAGGAGTGTTCGAGTTTCAGAAGCTTAAAAAAGGTAGTGTTTAGTCGTGCAAGGTTTTGGCGAATAAATACGCTCGCCCGGATTGTTTAAGGAGGGAAAGAGGAAGTTTTTTCGACAAACCCGTAGGGCTTGACCTTGCCAGCGGCGTGAAGAACACGGAAATACCTTTGCGCCTGAAATCGAACTCTCAATTAGGCTACGATGGCATTCCGCTAAAAGGGGAAGAAATTATAGGGAGATACGGGCAGAAAAAAACAGCGACACCACGTTTTAATTCTGTATTCGGGGGTCAAGTCCTATTGGCGGTTAGGACAATCAACGCCACATACTGCCAATATCGGACAAATGATTGGCAGCCAAAATATTTCCCGTATCTTTGATGCTATAATTAAAAGATAGGCTATATGGAAAGGTTTTTTCCACTCAACCACTTAACGGTGGAACAATTACGCAACCTGTATTGTGATGTTTGTCAGGTCGGCAAACAGTTAGTCGAATACGACCAGCCAGGAGTAGAAGGGTATTATGAAGTTAATTTGCCCGAAGATGTGATATTGAAAAACATTAGCGGCGAAAGCCAAAACTATCTTGTTTTTCACGAAGATTTTGAAGGCGATCCTGATGCGACGACAATCGCATTTCCCTTATTGGAACATCCGTTTACAACGGCTTACATTGACATTGACAACAACCGGCTGGATTGGTTTGTCAAAAAGTACGGCCTTGCGGAGTGGTGGCAAATGGAAGGAAGCGAACGAAAGCAATATCCGTTTACACGGTTTTATACACTGGAACCGATGAAACGGCACAAACTCAACTAAAAATATAGCCCCTAACCTGTTAAAAAGGGGAATAAGGATAATTTGTAGTATTTTTCAAGCCGAGCTTTTAGTTCGGCTTTTTTAATTGCTTAAAATGTTGATAACTAAAAGCTTGTTTGCACTAAGCGATTCAACATAAATCATTACATTTGCAAAATACATCAAAAATTTGACTAATGAAACAGATAAATAGGTTAAAAGTCGTACTTGTGGAGCAGAATAAGACCGGAAAATGGTTGGCAGAAACTTTAGAAAAGAATGAAGCTACTGTTTCCCGTTGGTGTACCAATGAATCACAACCTTCGCTTGAAACGTTGGTGAGAATTGCCAATGCCTTAAAAGTGGATGTGAAAGACTTGCTTGTTTCAACAAAGAAATAAAATATGACAAGAGATACTATATTTATCAGTCATGCAACCCCGCAAGACAACGAGTTTTCCATATGGATAGCATCAAGATTAGAAATGCTTGGTTACAATACATGGATAGACAAGGAAGGATTATTAGGAGGTGAACGTTTTTGGCCGACAATACAGAAAGCTATTGAAAGCTCTATAAAAGTCTTATTTGTGTATTCAAAGAATATCGTAACGAATGATGGTGTTCTTAAACAAGGAATTGAAAACGAAATAGAATATGCGAAAAGCATCGCTTCTCAACATGGCTTGCAGGATTTTGTTATCCCTCTTCATATAGACGATTCTCCGTATAATTTGGCAATCGGATTACCCAACATTAATCACATTCCATTCAACCATAATTGGGCTGACGGCTTAAAACAATTATTAAAAAAGCTTGAAAAGGATGCTGTTCCTAAAAAGTCGGTGAATATAGAATCGACTTTTTCAGAGTGGTATGAGAATGAATACATATCAAATTGCTCAATCATCTCAAAAACGGAATTGTTTTATACTTCATGGTGGCAAGTCAAAGACATTCCCCAGCAATTCTACATGTATCAGTTTACAAATGCTGCGCAAGCCAAAGCAATTCGAGATTTAAATAAAGATATTCCAATCAGCCTTCAGTCAAACATACTGTCATCGTTTGACATGAAACTAAATTTTACAGTATTAAGGGATGGTGAGCAAATTGAAGTGCTACCCGAAAATACATATACTTTTTCTTTAAGTGACGTTCTTGAAGGATTTGAATCAGATAAGTTCCCTCAGCACAGAGAAGTCGAAAATCATTTCAAAAGATTATTGTATTGTTGCATTGCATCAAATTTGTTTTGGAAAAAGTGGCTACGAAAGCATGAAATGTCAAATAAGAAATTTGCGTATTTCTTACCTAAATATGATTGGGTGAAAAAAATAGACTTTACCTATCCGTTTGGGAATAGGAAGAAGTCAAAATCTATTTTAGGAAAATATGAAAATATTGGTTCTTGGCATTATGGTATTTCCATCCAAACAATTTTATTTCCAATTGTTGGATTCTCTATAAAATCTCATATTCTATTTACTTCCGATGGATTTAAAATTATCGATGACGATAAAAAACAACATTCATATAGAAGGAAGAAAGGGAAAAGATTTTTCAACGAAGAATGGAGAGATTTACAATTGGCCTTTATTCAACGACTGAAAGATGAGGATGGAAAAATCAAGATTAAGGTTTCTGCAAGCGATGAATATGATTTGGAAATGAAAGAATGGCCAGAAATGTTTTGGAGTGAAGTGGGTTATAATGACCCCAAATCTAAAATGGATATTGATAAAGTGGAAGCATATATTGAAGAATTAACCGAAGAAGGAGAATCTGATGATTGAACCAGTACTTAAATACATAGATGAACCGCTCTTGACATTTGGAAATGCTCAAAAAGCGATTGACCCTAGAGATGGATTAATGCTATTTGGCCCTTTTGACCAAATGAAAATCAGAGGGATTAAGAACATTGGCATTATTGGAACCAAGGGGCTTAGGGATAAAATGATTGATTATTTGAAGAAGATTCATTCGCCAGTCATTAATTCCGACCCCAGCATAGCACGCCCTAATTTCCCTGGACTGGAATCTATTTTTGGAATATCAGTCAATTTTGACAATATCATTCAAATTGATATTAAAGAAGATGAAATCAATAAGTATCTGAATTATACTGATTCTCATCAACGGGTTCATAATTGGGTAAACTTGTATGTAACACAATTAATCGAATATACGGAAAAAGAAGAAATGCCAGTTGATGTTTGGTTTGTAGTTATTCCTGAAATCATTTATCAGTTTGGACGACCCAATTCTAAAATCCCGAAATCAGAGGAAAATGTCAATGTTGGGCTAAAGAAGCAAGAGCGTAATTCGGCTCAAATGGACTTATTCTTTCAGGAAGAAAAGGATTTGCTACGGGAAGCATACGAGTTTGAAGTAAATTTTCATAACCAATTAAAAGCAAAAATATTATCATCAAAGATTGTCACTCAAATAATCCGAGAAAGCAAAATCGCATACGAAGATATTTATCCCCAAAAACGAATTGATGAAGAACGAAAATTCGACACAGCCAAAGCATGGAATATTGCGAATACATTATATTACAAATTAGGTGGACTTCCTTGGAAGTTAGGAGATGTTCGTGATGGTGTTTGTTACCTTGGTTTAGTTTATAAAAAAATAGAATCCGATTCTAAAAACAAGAACGCTTGCTGTGCTGCTCAAATGTTTTTAGATTCAGGAGATGGAATGGTTTTCAAAGGGAATGTCGGCCCTTGGTGGAATCCTAAAAATGGAGAGTTTCACTTGTCAGAACAGGATGCTTACGAAATTATTTCTCAATCATTGGAATCATATTATAGCAAATTCGGGAACTATCCGAAAGAAATATTCATTCATGCAAAAACTTATTTTGATGATGTTGAGTGGAAAGGATTTGAAGACGCTGTACAGGGAAAATCACAAATTGTAGGGGTTAGGATTAGAGCAAATGGTACATTTAAGCTTTACAGAGGTTTCTCATATTGTGTACCACGGGGAACGATGTTGCAATATGATGATTCGAAGGCCTTATTGTGGACAAAAGGGTTTATTCCAAGATTTAAGACACAAATGGGATTGGAAACGCCTAATCCGGTTGACATTGCAATAACAAGGGGAAGTGCAAACATCGACAATGTATGTAAAGATATATTAAGTTTGACAAAATTGAATTACAATGCATGTATCTATGGAGATGGAGTACCAGTCACTCTAAAATTTGCAGATTCCATTGGTGAGATTCTTACCGCAGGAAAAGATATCAAGACAGGGGTTTTGCCTTTCAAGCATTACATATAAAAGCATGATATTTATGAATTTATCAGAACATATAAAAAGAATATTTGATAATAATACACGTTATGCTCTGCCGGAGCAAGCTATCAACCAAGCTGAATCCTTGAAGTCGTTATCCCGTGACTTATATACAGATTCTAAGCGGTTTATATATGAGTTATTACAAAATGCAGATGACTCGGCTTTCCCCAATAAAAAAGTAGCCATTCATATTCGCTTCTTTGGAAATGTATTGCTTCTGGCTCACACAGGACAACCTTTTAATGTGAGAGATTTGGAAGGGCTTTGTTCTGTAAGTCATGGCACAAAAAAAGATTCTATTGAAAAAACCGGCTACAAAGGAATTGGGTTTAAAGCTGTTTTTGGTCAATCAAATAAAGTAATTGTATATTCTCAAAAGAACTATTTTAGATTTGATGAAGGTTATAATTTTGCTTGGAGAAACGAATGGGGTAATTCTCAGAAAGAATGGGAAGTACAAAATGAACGAAAATTTTTATATCCATGGCAAATAATCCCTATTGAAACCAAGGAAGTTGAAATACCTCAAGAAATAAAATCTTTTCTAGCTACGGATGCCTGGAGTGTAGCTACACTTGTTTATTTGAATAATGCGAAAGATGTTGAAAAGGCAGTAAGTGATCTTATTGAAAATCTGAATATGTTTTTATTCTTAAAAAACATAGAACATATCGAATTTCAAACACATAAGCTCTATGAGATTTCAGTACATAGAGCAGGCGGAAAAATAAAAATAAAAGAGAACGACGTTCTGAAAGTTGAGTGGTTGTCTCATTCAAAGCAGCTAGTAATCCCACCTGAGATAAAACAGCAAATTGAAAATGAACAAAACATACCGGATAAGCTGAAGAAAGCTTCACAAGTAGAATTAACACTTGCTGCAAAAATAAAAGATAGTCAATTAACAGCATTGAGTCAAGGAGAGCAATTACTATATGCCTATTTACCAACCGATGAGAAAAGGTATTTTTTGCCTGTACTGGTTAATGCAAGCTTCTTAACTTCTGCAAATAGAGAATCTTTGCATATTGACTCCGTATGGAATCAGTGGCTTTTCGAATGTATTGCAATAGAATTATATAAATGGATTGCAGAGTTGGTTAAAAGTGAATACCAGTATCAAGCTTATAACTTACTTCCTAAAAAATTGTACATAGGTGATGCTCTTAGTAATAAATATCATGAAGGAATAAATAAATCTTTAGAAGGTATTCCTTTTATTATTTCAGAACAAGGAGTACTTTTAAAGCGCAATCAGGCTATTCAGGATTTTACTTTTCTCTCTAAAAAAAGTTTTGTGGGAGACAAACGCATAAGAGATTTTGTCATCAATAAAGATAATAAATCCACAATTGTATCTAACCCCTTTGTTGCACATACCGGATATGGAAATAAGTTTAAAGATTTAGGTGTATCCACTTTCGAGTGGAAAGATGTTCCTGTTTTCCTTAAATTTCATTCATTTAAGCAGAGCCATAATATAGAGGAGAATATAAGATTGATAAAACATTTCAAATCCTTATGTGAGAATGAAGAAGTAAAAGAAGTCACAAATAATTCGATTTCTAAATGGAGTTTTATCTATGATCATAAAAATGAAATAAAAAATCCATCACAAATATATTTTCCTGAGCCTGATGATGAAAATTGGAATAATCCTCAAAATGAACTCTCTTTCCTTCATGAGAATATTCAAAGTTGGTTACTGACTTCACCTGAAGAAAGAGGATGGTTGGAAACTCTGGGTGTTATTGAAAAGACGGACTTAACTTATCTAAAAAAGACTATTTTAGAAAACTCGGATACTTACATAAATAATCAGAATGCTATTCCAACCATTCAGACTATTTTTAAATTATATCTACAAAGAGAAGTAGACAAAGAGTTGTTGAGTCAATTGGGAAAGTTGAAGTTACTTACAAAGAATGGAAATTTAGTAGCAGCAAACCAATGTTATTTATCTGATGCTTATAAACCAAGATTACCTTTAGAAAATTTACATTCAGACGATATATTTGTTAGTGAATCATACATTTCGAATCGAACGGATAGAGATGAATGGTGTCGTTTTTTTAAAATGATGGGAGTTAAGGACGGTATAGAGATAACTAAATTTAAAGATAGAATAGATGTAGATGAGCTTATTCAAGAAGGGAATTTCCATGAAGATTATTTTGATAAAAAAGATAAATTTTTCAGTCCTTTTGTTTCTTCTTTTAAAGCATATAATTACAGTAATATTCTCAGTCTTTCATTTTTATCTAAATCCAATGACTATACATTTGCAAGAGTTTTTTGGGTTGATGTAATTGACAATATTCCCCTCACATCACTTAGTGAATCTGCAACAGCATTTTGGGGCAGACACGGGATGGCTGGTCAAACTTCGGGGGATTCTGTAGAGAATTACATTAAGTGGCATGTGTGTAATATAGAATGTCTTCCTACAAAAATGAAAATTTGTAGGAAAGCATCAGATACATTCATCAATGAGGAGAATCTAATTGAGATCGCAGGAAATTATTTGCCCATATTTGATGGGCCACAACTTTCTGCTGACTGGAAATCTTTTTTTCAGTTTAAGACTAAGTTTTCTCTCTCTGATTATTTGGAACTATTGACCAATATAACCAACGACTCAGAAGATGGAAGTAGAATTAAGTTTGAAAACAAGGAAAGAGTTCAAAAAATATATAGCCTTTTACTTGATGAATTTCCAAATTGGTCTAGCAAAGAATATGACATACTACAAGAATGGGCAGATTATTCAAAACTTCCTGATAAGTCCGGGATACTTCATCCCGTAAAGGAACTTCGATTTTATGCAGACGGAGATATTTCAATTTTTCATGATGAGTTTAATTTCATATTCTTAAATTTATCAAACAAGAAACACCAACACACAGAAGAGTTATTGGAAGCATTGGGAATAGAAGTTTTTAAACAAGAAAAATTCAACTTATGGTATGATGATATAAATGAATGTTTAGATCTAAAAGGGAAGCTTGATACGGTTATTCCCTATCTGGAAAAATGGATAACATCAGAAGGAAGTGAGAATGAGGAGAGTAAAGTTAGAAAAATAAATGAAGCATTGGGAAAGCTAAAGATTTATGAAGCATCAGAACTAAAGATTACATATAATGATTGGGAGAAAGTTGTGCAGTTTCATTTGAAAGATAATGTCTTGTATGTTACTTCTCCATGGAATAGCAACTCATCCTTAATGTATTTGCCTGATAAACTATGTGATTTTTTAGGAATAAAAGGATATAGTAATGAGTTAGACTTTCTGCTAAGGTCTGAAGATAGTGAAATACAACAGCATTTTCAAAAAGAAGGCATAGAACTACCTGAAGAAGCGAAGACAGAAAGAGAGAAACAAACTACTGAAGCTATAAAAGTAAGCGAAGACCCAAAAGAAATTACCCCTGATGATTTAATAAGTCTGGGTGCTGAAACGGTTGATGAATTAAAAGAATTATTAGAAAAAGACCGTACACTATCTGCATTTTTCCATTCTCCTACTGCTTCCTACGATAAATTTGAATATGTACAGGGAATAATAAGACGGGCTAAAATTAATATCAAAGCATATCTGGAAACTATTGGATATGATTGTAGTGAGGCTGCTGAAATTGCACCGAGTATATTTGGTGGAATAAAAAAAGATGGAAAAGATATTTATATTGTCACCAGACCTTCCGACAATGATGAAGTTCTAATCTATTACACTTCCGAATTTGATGTTTTGGAATATGTGGACGCAGAATTTTGGTGTGAGGATGGAGAAAATACTCCTAAGCAAATAACTTTGGGACAGTTGCTGAAGAAAACGGGCATTAACAGAATCCCTGTTAAAAATACAGCTATTTCCAACTCGGATATTGAAGCTTTATTTAATGCACCTAAATCTGAAACATTGGATTTTAATCCTGTGCCATATTCACCTCAAGAGATTGCAAGAATAATATCCTCTTTTGCCAATACTAACGGTGGAACATTAATCTTTGGTCTGAAAGAAATTAGTTCCACTTCAAACAAAGTTGTTGGACTCAGTACCGATTTTCAGATTATTGAAATTACGAAAAAGGCAATATCATTGCTTTCACCAATACCTCCAATAAATTATAGCTGGGCGAAAAATATAGACAACAATATTTTTGTAATTAAGGTAGAGAAGTCGGATTCTGATATACTGTTTGAGAATGAAAAATATATCAGAGAGGGCACTAATAGCATTATAGAAGAAAATAAATCAGAACAGAAGGTTATTTTAAATAATCCCAAGATTCAACGAAACATTGCAATAATTATTGCAATAGAAGAATATGCACCTGTCAATCAGATTTCAAAAGTAAAGTACGCAAAAGAAGATGCGTTGAAGTTCAAAGAAACGTTGATTGATGTAATGAAATTGTCCGAAGATGATATTTTTATGCTTACAGATGAAGAAGCTTTCAAAAGTCATTTAGAATATAATTTTCAAGGATTATTTCATTCATTGACAGAGGATGATCGGTTAATATTTTATTATGTTGGGCATGGTTTTCATAATGGAATTACGAATTATTTGTCAACTTACGATACGCACAAACACCATATCGCAGCAACCTCAGTCTCATTAACTGAAATACTGCTTGATCCTTTACGAAAATCAAAATGCCGGAATGCACTTATATTTATTGACGCTTGTGCTCAGATTTTTCAGGATGAAAATCAAAGAACTCAGATTTCTGATATAAATGATGAAGAATTGATAATGCTTTCTCATGACTTTCCATATTATGCAATATTCCTTTCATGCCAACCAGGTCAGAGCTCGTATTCAAGTGATATTTTAAAAAATGGAATATGGACACATCATTTGCTACAAGCATTAAGCGGAAATATAAAAGAGGTTATATTTAATGGTAAGTATATTACAGATTCGTTATTAAGGGATTATCTTTCTGTTAGTGTGTTCGAATATACAAAACAGGAACATAATCGAGATCAAAATCCAAGAGCCATTCTTGATTCGAGTTATGAGAATGTTATCATAGAAATATAAAGCAAATAGCCCCGACAAGGGGCTTTTTTGGCTTCGTCCTGTGCCACTCGCTGCCTGATGCTTCCACGGCTTATTATTCTGATACATAGCATGAATAATCGGTTTATCTTTGCTTTCCCGTGATAGTAAACCACTAAAAAATGAAAGATGGAAGTAATAAGCATAGAAGCCCGTACATACGAGGCGATGACAAAACGCTTTCAGGCAACTACCCAAAGGGTGGCCGCCCTTCGCAAACGCAATGAAAGCAAGGAATTGAAAGAATGGCTGGACAGCCAGGATGTTTGTGAAATATTGGGTGTTACCAAGCGCACGGTGCAAACGCTACGCGAAACCGGCAAATTGGGTTTTACCATGATTGCTCATAAAACATATTACCGACGGGAAGATGTGAAAAAGTTTTTAGAAACATCTGTTACCAGAAAGGAGGTGCGAAATGGGAAATAGAATTTTCGGGTATTTCGATGCAGAGGATGACCTCATCACCCAAGACAGTCCGGAGGCCGCGGCTTTCTTCGCTTCGCTCGATGAACTACTGGAAAGCGTCGAAAAAATAGCGGAAAATGCCAAGCCCCTGTTCTATGGTGAACGATATTTGACCGACATTGAGGTTTCGGAACGTTTGAAAGTCAGCCGCCGTACATTGCAGGAATGGCGTTACAGCGGAAAGATAGCCTATCTGCAAGTAGGCGGAAAAATGATCTTTCGGGAAAGCGATATTCAAGCTATACTTGATAAAGGATTACGCGCGGCATTCAGGTAATCTTCGTTCCGACCAGCCAATAACAAAACCAGCCGTAAGGTTTCCTTTGAAGGATTTTCTTACGGCTGGTTTGTTTTTAGTTGTACAAAGCCTTATTCGATAATTGAATGATAAGCTTTGCCGGTAATGGGTCGGCTGTTATTCTTCGGACTATCCAATTCCTGAACGTTTCCGCTTTCGGGGAATGAACCCTGAAAGCAAGGGCAACTATCATATCCAGCCCGTAAACATCGGGTATAAGAGTATTTCCGGCAACGGTTACAGGCCGGGAAATATCCGCTTTGATTACTCCCGATTTCAAAACAGTTTTGATACCGGCATCAATCGTCCGAACATAGACCTCAAACAATGCGGCGATTTCAAATGAAGTCATTCGTACATCACCTGACTGCGGTACGGATACCATACCGTTTTCTGTGGTTATTATTGCTATTTTCATTATGATGCCTCCTTTCTGCGTGCTATTAGTTTATCCATATCTTCGGAAATTTTATCGTCCGTTACTTTGGCGTAGGTTTGTGTGGTGGAAATATTGGTATGCCCCATCATTTTACTGATACTTTCAATCGGAATACCTGCCGAAAGCAAAAGCGTCCCAAACGTGTGGCGGCTTTGATGATAGCTTAGATTGCCCTTCACACCTGCAAGAAAGCCTATTTCGTTTATGCAATACCATAGCTGGTCGCGGTTGGGCAACGGGAAAACAGGCTTAGTATCATCCGTCGTGTTGTACAGCGCCAATATCTGTTCCGCTACCGGATGTAGCGGTATAAACGCTTCAACATCCGTCTTTTTCCTGTTGATTCGTATAAAACGCTGCCCGTCGGCTGTTTTCCCGATATGCCGGGGGTGCAACCCTTTGATGTCCACATAAGCAAGTGCAGTAAAAGCCGAAAATATAAAGGCTCTGCGGGTTAGCTCTTGCCACTTGTCGGACATGGGGTTTTCCATAATCGTTTTCAATTCGTTCCTGCTTATGTGTTCCAGTTTAGGGGGCGCTTTCTTTTCATACGGAACATCGGCAATCGGATTGCACCGCAATATTTCCCTGTCAACGGCAATGTAAATAAGCCGGTTCAGCCAGGTAAAGCAATGATTGACATGTCCCGCACTGTAATTCTTGCTTTTCAAAAAGAGTTTATAGCCCTCGCCGAACTCTTCGGTAATATCGGTAAAGGCAATATCTTTCATTTTCAAAGTGAGCAAGTACTCACGTAAATTACGTTGAGAAACCTTTGATTGCCGGTAGGTAGAGGTTGAGTTTATCTCAATGGAACGTATTTTCAGCCGTTCGCGCTCTGCCTCACCTGCCTCTAACAACATAGTGGGAACAGAGTTTATTTCGGTAATTGCATTTTTGAGCATTTCCGCACTGATAACGCCTTGTTCTTTGAGAACATTCTCGTAAGTCTGTTCAACACGGATACGATACACTTTGAGTTGGTTATTGCTTCGCTCATCTTTGATTTCGCTTGTGCGACTGTTCCAATTATCGGGACTGCAAGATATACCGGTTGTGAGAACGGTTTGCTTGCCGTCGATGGTAATCCGGCACAAAACAGCGATAGTTCCGTCTGCTTTTACTTTGTTTTTATTGATGTAAAACAATATTTTGAAAGTGCTACGCATAATATTTGTTTTTTAAATGGTTATAAAACTAATTTCAAATCCTGGGTCGCCTCGATATACTTACCCATATCCTCAAAGAGTTTCTTCGGGGTAACACGGGCGTATATCTGCGTGGTTTTTATATCCGAATGACCGAGCATTTTAGATACGGTTTCAATGGGAACGCCACCTTCGAGCGCAATCAAACTCGAAAACGAGTGCCGCCCCATATGGTAGGTCAGAGGGCCTTGCATACCAACCATTTGGCGGATGCTTTGCAGGTTCCATTTCAATGCGCCGTGTTCCATTTTCGGGAATAAGGTTTCCCTCGATTTGTTCCTGTACTTTTCAATCAGTTCAATGGCTTCGGGCAGTAGCTTTACCCGGCTAAGTTTGCCGTTTTTTCCGCGCCGGTATTTGAGCCATAAAGCGCCCGCATCGTCTTTGGACAGGTTGTCGTTTGTGATGGCTACCACATCGACGTATGAGGTTCCGGTATAGCACGCGAACAGAAACATATCACGGGTGGTATTGTGCGACCATCTGTGTTCTTCAATTTCCAAATCGCGTATCTTTTCAAATTCTTCGCGACTCAACGTTCTTGGCGGATTGTCTTTCTGCTTCAGCAAAGGATAGTTCGCAAAGTAGTGCTTATCGGAATGCCCCTCTTTAAATGCGATACGGCATATTTTTTTCAATAATGCCAAATAGTGCCGGGCGGTTTCTACCCCCAATCCCTTTTCAAGAATAATGAAATCCTGAAACTCGCGTATAAACTGTTCATTCAGTTGGCTGAATGCGAGGTCGGATGAATTGGAATTTTTCTTGATAAACTCCGCCAATCTTTTCCGAGTGTAGAGATAGTTCGGCAGGGTGCGGTGGGATACATCTATACCGACACGCGCTTTGACTTCTTCGATATGGTGGTCGAAAAGCCGCATCAGGGTCATTTGTGTTGTCATACTACCCTGAAACTGATTTTTCACGGCATCGGCATCGAAAGGTTGATTGCGTTCTATCAACGTATTGTAAGCCTCGTTGATAGAAAGTAAAAGTTTATCCAGCTTGTCATTGGTTACAACCGCTTCACGGCTTTTCCCGTTCAAACGGCTTTCGCGTGGATTCCACAAATCGGCGGTACAGGAGAGTTTACAACTGAACTGTGCCATAGATTCGCCGACAGTAATACGCCCCATGATCGGGGTCTTGCCCGACTTGTCGGGTGAACTCTTTTTCAGGTAGAGCAACACCTTGAATTTTTCTGATTTCATACGCTTATAATTTTTGTGACCTTTGCCGTCAATTTCTGACGGCAAAGTTACTGGTTATATAAGCGTTCTTTGCTATGCAAAATGTTGTGAATCAATGAAAAAGAAACGGGTTAGATTTCGTTTATTTGTACTTAGTTACCTATTTGTTTCCGGTAACTACCCGGTTAACGATTTGGTAACTGAACCACTGTGTAATTCTGTCTTTCCCCGTGCATTTTTCAGAATAACAAAAGCAAACAATTTTCACAAATACACTCATTATAAACAGATTACCTATTTCCTGTATAATTTTGTTTTTGCCCGTTTTTCAACTGTTTTTCCAAGGGATCCGACATCTCGTTGCTAATGTCTTGTCTTCTACTTGTATCGTAAATATAGTAATCAGCTGAAGCACTTATCTCTCTGTCTTCACCATTAAACTTATGATTAAGATATGTTGTTGCATAT
>JAEWVQ010000222.1 GCA_023459095.1 Pseudomonadota bacterium
GCGCAGCGCCGGCGGTTACGGCCGCGACGGCCATCCGTCCGGACGGGGCGAGCGCAGCCATGGCGACCGTCGCCCGCAGGGCGATCGCGGCGCGCGCGACTGAGCTCCGGCCGCAAGCGACCGACGCAAACAAAAATCCCGCCAGATGGCGGGATTTTTTTCGTCGACGCGCCGGCAAACGCCGGGAGCGTGGGGCGTGCGCCGCGCTCAGCCTTTCTTCGCGCGCGCGGCCTCGACCTCTTCGGGGCGCAGTTGCGCGGCGATCTTGTCGAGCACGCCGTTGACGAAGCGATGGCCGTCGGTGCCGCCATAACCCTTGGCGAGTTCGATGGCCTCGTTGATCACCACGCGATACGGGGTTTCGAGGTGGTGGCGCAGCTCGTGGCTGGCGAGCAGCAGGATCGCGCGCTCGATCGGCGACAGCTCATGCACCGCGCGGTGGATGAAGGGTGCGAAGCCGTCCTGCAGGCTGTCGATGTTGTCGATCGTGCCGCGCAGCAGGGTGACGAAGAACTCGCGGTCGGCCTTGTCGAAGCCCTCGGCCTCGGCCTCGATGTGCTTCTCGACCACCGATACCGAGTTGCCCGACAGCAGCCACTGGTAGACGCCCTGCAGGGCGAGTTCGCGGGCGCGGCGGCGCGCCATCTTTCCGCCGTTAGGAGTGTTCATTGCAGTGCCTTCAGCAGCTTGGCCATCTCGACCGCGGCGCGCGCGCAGTCGCTGCCCTTTTCCTGCATGCGGGCGAGCGCCTGGTCGTCGTCCTCGGTGGTGAGTACGCCGTTGGCGATGGGAATGCCGGCATCGAGGCCGACGCGGGTGATGCCGGCGCCCATCTCGTTCGAGACCAGCTCGAAGTGATAGGTTTCGCCGCGGATCACCGCGCCGAGCGCGACCAGCGCGTCGTAGCGGCCGCTGGCCGCCATCTTCTGCAGCACCAGCGGGATTTCCAGCGCGCCGGGCACGGTGGCGATGCGGATGTCGGCGGTGGCGACGCCGAGGCGCTGCAGCTCTTCGGTGCACGCGGCGAGCAGGCCTTCGCACACGTCCTGGTTGAAGCGGGCCATGACGACGCCGACGCGCAGGCCGTGGCCGTCGAGGTCGATGTCGAATTCGGGAATGTTGTCGTAACGGGCCATGGTGGTCTTGGTTGGGGTGTGGAGTGCGGCGGCGCGGGGCGTTCAGCCCTTGTCGACGAAGCCGGTGATTTCGAGGCCGAAGCCGGCCATGCTCGGGATCTTGCGCGGGTTCGACAGCAGCCGCATCTTGCCGACCTTGAGCGCGCGCAGGATCTGTGCGCCGACGCCGAACAGGCGGGCGTCCCACTTCGCCGGGCGGTCGTTGTTGCCGGTGAGGGTGGCGAGCAGTTCGCGGCCCGACTGCGGGCGGTAGAGCAGGACGACGACGCCGGCTTCGGCGGCGGCGATCGCGGCGAGCGAGTCGTTGATGCCGAAGCTGTGGCGGCCGCTCTGCGGGTCGAGGAAGTCGACCACCGAGATCGGCTCATGGACGCGCACCAGGGTCTCGCGCTCGGCGCTGATGTTGCCGCGGCTGAGCGCGAAATGGACGTCGCCCGAGGTCTTGTCCTCGAACGCCGACAGGCGGAAGCGGCCCTGCGGCGTGTCGACGTCCTTCTCCGCGACCTGCTCGACCAGATGCTCGGTGGCGGCGCGGTATTCGATCAGGTCGCGGATCGCGCCGATCTTCAGGCCGTGCTCCTTGCCGAACTCGACGAGGTCGGGCAGCCGCGCCATGGTGCCGTCGTCCTTGAGGATCTCGCAGATCACCGAGGCCGGTTCCAGCCCGGCGAGGTGGGCGAGGTCGCAGCCGGCTTCGGTGTGGCCGGCGCGGATCAGCACGCCGCCCTTCTGCGCGGTGAGCGGAAAGATGTGGCCGGGCATCACGATGTCGTCGGGGCGGGCGTTGCGCGCCACCGCGACCTGCACGGTGCGGGCGCGGTCGTGCGCGGAGATGCCGGTGGTGACGCCGGTGGCGGCCTCGATCGACACCGTGAACGCGGTGCCGTGCGGGGTGCGGTTGTCGCGCACCATCTGCTGCAGGCCGAGCTGGCGGCAGCGTTCCTCGGTGAGCGTCAGGCAGATCAGGCCGCGGCCGAACTTGGCCATGAAGTTGATCGCTTCCGGGGTGACGAATTCGGCCGCCATGACGAGGTCGCCCTCGTTCTCGCGGTCTTCCTCATCGACGAGGATGACCATCTTGCCGGCGCGGATGTCGTCGATGATGTCGGTGATCGGAGCGAGTGCGCTCATGCCAATTCCTTGCCTTGTTCTTCGCGCCACGCGGCCATGCGCTCGACGTAGCGCGCGATGAGATCGATTTCGAGATTCACCGGGCTGCCGGCCTGCAGATGCTTGAGCGTGGTGACGGCGACCGTGTGCGGAATGAGGTTGATCGAGAAGTCGCGGTGTTCGACGCGGTTCACCGTGAGGCTGACGCCATTGACCGTGATCGAGCCCTTTTTCGCGATGTAGCCGGCGAGGTTCTCCGGCGCGCGGATCACCAGCTCATGGCTTTCGCCCACGGGCGCGAAGCGGCGCACCTCGCCCACGCCATCGACGTGGCCGGTGACGAGGTGGCCGCCGAGGCGGTCGGCGAGGCGCAGCGCCTTCTCCAGGTTGAGCTCGGCGCCGACGCGGTCGAGGCCGACGGTGCAGTTGAGGGTCTCGCGCGAGACGTCGAAGCGCACGCGCGGCGCGTCGAGCGCGATCACGGTGAGGCACACGCCGTTGTTGGCGATGCTGTCGCCGAGCTGCACGTCGCCGAGGTCGAGCGTGCCGGTATCGACGGTCAGGCGCACGCCGTCGGCGAGCGCTTCGAGGTGTTCAATGCGGCCCACGGCCGCGACGATGCCGGAAAACATGAAGTAACCGAGGCAAAAGGGGAAGCTGCGATTGTAGGCCAAAAGACCGCCCAGCAGGACCGGCCGGCCGCCGCCGCGCGGTGTTCGTCGCCGCCGCCGTTTACCCGCCGAGGGCGCGGTCGAGCACCGCGGCGAACGGCTCGGCCTTCATGAAGCCGACCACGCGCAGGCCGCCGCGCTCCGCGCCCCGCGCGTCGAAGAAGATCGTGCCGGGCGGGCCGAACAGGCCGAAGCGCTTGAGCAGCGCCTTGTCGTCCGCGCTGTTGGCGGTGACGTCGGCCTTGAGCAGGATCATCTGCCCCATGCGCGCGGCCACCTGCGGATCGGTGAAGGTGAAGCGCTCCATTTCCTTGCACGACACGCACCAGTCGGCATAGAAGTCGAGCATCACCGGACGGTCGGCGGCGGCGAGGCGGGCGTCGAGCTCGGCCACCGAAGCCACCTTGTCGAAGCGCGGGGCGCTCGCCGGTGCCGAGGCCTCGGCGCGCAGCACGGCGAGCGGCTGCAGCGGATCGCGCGAGCCGGCGAGGGCGCCGATCAACATCGCCGCACCGCCGATCAGCAGCACCACGCCCGCGCCCTTCCAGAAGCGCTGCCAGCCCTTGGCCTGCGGCGGCAGCGGGTCGAGGGCGTGCAGGAAGATCGCCGAGAACAGCAGCAGCGCGGCCCACGCCAGCATCACCACGAGCGGCGGCAGCACCGGGGTCAGCATCCACACCGCGACCGCGAGCAGCAGCACGCCGAAGGCCTTCTTCACGCCTTCCATCCACGGCCCGACGCGCGGCAGGATGGAGCGCGTCGCCAGCCCCACGAGCAGCAGCGGCGCGCCCATGCCCAGCGCCATCACGAACAGCGCCCAGCCGCCGAGCACGGCGTCGCCGGTCTGCGCGATGTAGAGCAGGGCGCCGGCGAGCGGCGCGGCCACGCACGGGCCGACGATGAGCGCGGAGAGCACGCCCATCGCCGCGACCCCGCCGAGGTGGCCGCCCTTGTTGTGGTTGGCGGTGTCGGCGAGCCGGCTCTGCAGCGCGGTGGGCAGCTGCAGCTCGTAGAAGCCGAACATCGACAGCGACAGCACCACGAACAGCAGCGCGAACGCCGACAGCACCCACACGTTCTGCAGCGCCGCCGACAGCAGCGTGCCGGTGAGGCCGGCGGCGACGCCGGCGGCGGCGTAGGTCACCGCCATGCCCAGCACGTAGACCAGCGACAGCATGAAGGCGCGACCGCGCGTCATGTGCTGGCCGCCGCCGACGATGATGCCGGACAGGATGGGGATCATCGGAAAGGTGCAGGGCGTGAACGCCAGCAGCAGGCCGAAGCCGAAGAAGGTGGCGAGCACCAGCGGCGTGCCGGCGTCGCGCAGCAGGCCGGCGATGCGCCCGCTCTCGTCGAAGGCGCCCGCATCGGCCGGGGCGCCGCCTGTGCTGTCGGCGCCGGCGCTGTTCGCCGCCGGCGCGGCACCGAGCGCGCGGTCGAGCAGGCTGCCGCCGCTGCCCGGCGTGGCGGTGAGGTCGATGTCGGCGTACTGCTGCGTGGGCGGGTAGCACACGCCGCCGTCCCAGCAGCCCTGGCTGCTCACTTCGAGGCGGAAGCGGCTCAGTTCGGGCGGCGCGGTCACCGGCAGCAGGATGCGCAGCTCGCCGCGGTGGGTCTCGACCTTGCCGAAGAACTCGTCGTCGTGGATCGGCCCCGGCGGCTTCTCCGGTGCGCCCAGCTTCACGCTGTCGGGATCGGCGTAGAAGCGGAACTTGTTGCCGTACAGGTAGTAGTCGGGCGCGACCGCGAACACCACCTCCACGGTCTGCGCGTCGAGCGCCTGCGCGCGCATGGCGAAGGCCTTCTCCGGGGCAATGGGTTCGGCGGCGTGCGCGGGCAGGGCGAAGAAGCTCGCGAGGAGCGCGAGCAGGATCAGCAGGCGGTGCATCGTGTCGTGGGCGGGGCGGGCGAAGGCTGCGGGTGGCGGGAAGGGCGGGCGCATCGGCATGCGACTCAGCACGAGGTTTGCGCCGCGACCCAGTCGAGATACGCGGGCAGACCGCGCACCACAGGGACCGCGACGATTTCGGGAAGTTCGTAGGGGTGGTGGGCGCGGATCTCGGCTTCGAGCGCGGCATAGCCGTCGGCCGTGGTCTTGATCAGCAGCGGCACCTCGGTCGCGGTCTCGCGCACGCCCTGCCAGCGATACACCGAGGTGCAGGGCGCGAGGATGTTCACGCATGCGGCGCGGCCGGTGTCCACCAGCCGCTCGGCGAGCGCGCGCGCAGCCTCGGCGTCGGGCAGGGTGGTGAGCACGATGCGGATGTCGGCGCGTTCGTCCATGGTCGGCTCCGTGGCGCAAAAGCCGCCATTGTCCCAGAGCCGGCGGCGGTGCGGGGCTTTGCCGCGGTGGGCACGCGCGTGCCGCCCGCCGACCGCGCTTGTCGGCGTGGCGGCGCGCGCGCTATCGTCGCCCCCGCCATGAAACCGCAGCCTCAATCCCCGCCGCAGGACGCGCAGCCCCGCGTCGAGTTGCGTTACCTCGCCGGCTATCCGGCCGACGTGCAGGACCAGGTGCGCGCGCTGATCGCGCGCGGCGAACTCGACGCCTGGCTGGCGCGGCGCTGCCCCGGCACCCACGACGTGCAGACCGACCGCGCGCTCTACGACTACGTCAACGAACTGCGCCAGCGCCATCTGCGCAACAGCGCGCCGCTCGCCCGTGTGCAGTACGACAGCGCCCTCCACCCGGTGCATGGCACGCTCGGCAGCAACGCCTTCGTCAGCCGCGTGCAGGGCGGCAAGTTGAAGCGCAAGAACGAGATCCGCATCGCCACGCTGTTCCGCGAGGCGCCGCCGGGCCATCTGCGCATGGTCGTGGTCCATGAGCTTGCCCACCTCAAGGTGAAGGATCACGACAAGGCCTTCTACCAGCTGTGCTGCCACATGGAGCCCGACTACCACCGCCTGGAGTTCGAGCTGCGGATGTGGCTCACCGCGCGCGAGGCTTGACCTCGCCGCCCGCGCCGCTACAGTGTCGGCCATGCACAGCCGCCGGGCCCTTTCCCTCAACGCCTATTACTATCTGCCCCCTCTCCCGAGGCGGTAGATGCCCTGTGCATTCCGATCCGCCCGAGGCGGCTCGGATCGGTACATCTCCTTCGGTGCATCCCCAGTCTCCCCGGGCTTTCCCCCAGCCCCTGGAGACCACGATGACCTTCCCGCCTTCCACTGCCGCAACCGCCCCCTCCCTCGTCGCCGAACTGCAGGCGCGCGGCTTCATCCACCAATGCACCGATCTCGACGGCCTGCGCCGCCGCCTCGATGCCGGGCCGCTGAGCTTCTACCTCGGCTTCGACGCCACCGCCGACAGCCTGCACGTCGGCCACCTGCAGGCGCTGATGCTGATGCGCCATCTGCAGCGCGCCGGGCACCGCCCGCTGCTGCTGATCGGCGGCGCCACCACGCGCATCGGCGACCCGAGCTTCCGCGACAGCAGCCGGCCGCTGCTCGGCGAAGCGCAGATCGCCGCCAACATCGCCGGCATCGCGCGCGCCTTCGGCCGCTACTTGCGCCTCGGCGACGGCCCGGCCGACGCGCGCGTGGTCAATAACGCCGACTGGCTCGACGGCATCGGCTACCTGCGTTTTCTCGACGAGGTCGGGCGCCACTTTTCGGTCAACCGCCTGCTCGGCTTCGACGCCGTGCGCCAGCGCCTGGAGCGCGGCCATGCGCTGTCGTTCCAGGAATTCGGCTACACCCTGCTGCAGGCCCACGACTTCGCCGAACTGTCGCGCCGCCACGGCTGCGAGCTGCAGCTCGGCGGCGCCGACCAGTGGGCCAACATCATCAACGGCGTCGAACTCGCCCGGCGTCAGGGCGGCCAGCGCCTGTACGGCCTCACCATGCCGCTGCTCACCACCCGCGACGGCCGCAAGATGGGCAAGTCGGCGCAGGGCGCGGTCTGGCTCAACGCCGACCGCCTCGCGCCCTTCGACTTCTGGCAGTTCTGGCGCAACTGCGACGACGCCGACGTCGGCCGCTTCCTCGCCCTGTTCACCGAACTGCCGCTCGACGAGGTCGAACGCCTCGCCGCGCTGCGCGGCGAACACTGCAACGAGGCCAAGCGCGTGCTCGCGCGCGAGGCCACCCGGCTCGCCCATGGCGAAGCCGCCGCGCAGGCCGCGGAGGCCGCCGCCGGCGGCGTGTTCGGCGCGCGCGGCGACGCCGAGGCAAACGCCGGCGGCCTGCCCGAAGTGGTGGTGCGCGCGGGCAGCAGTCTGGCCGAAGCGCTCGTCGCCGCCGGCCTGCAGCCCTCGCGC
>JAEWVQ010000223.1 GCA_023459095.1 Pseudomonadota bacterium
CCGCTTCCTTCAGACGCACCGCCTCTTCCACCGCGATCTCGTCGAACGGGTTCATGCTCATCTTCACGTTCGCGATATCCACGCCGCTGCCGTCCGCCTTCACGCGAACCTTGACGTTGTAATCGACCACGCGCTTGACGGGAACAAGAATCTTCACTGCCGTGCTCCTTGCTGTGTTCAATCCGGATGCCGGACCGGCCCAAGCCGGCCTGGAGACCCGAGGCATTATGTCATTGCCGTCGCGACTTGACAGCGCAGCGCAGGTGCAGAGGCGCGCGGCAATGCTGGCCATACTCGACGGTACGGAATCAATACGGTAGCGTATGGAAAGGGAATCGTCAATACTATCCCGTATGGAAAGCACGCCGCCCCCCACCCCCTCTTCCCCTTCGACCAAATCGCGCACCCAGCTCGACCGTGGCGCCTGGATCTCGGCCGCCACCGAAGTGCTGGCTGCCGAGGGCATTGCCGGCCTTCGCGTCGAGGTGCTCGCCAAACGCCTCAAGGTCACCAAAGGCAGCTTCTACTGGCATTTCCAGGATAGACGCGACCTGTTGATGGCGGTACTGATGCAGTGGCGCGATGGCCGGCTGCGCGACATCATCAAGCAGACTCGCGCCCAGCCGGGCGAGGAGTTGGCGCAGATCTACCACGTCATCGACGTCTACAGCGCGAACCGCAGCCGGCGCGGGATGATGATCGAACTGGCGGTGCGCGACTGGGCGCGGCGCGACCCCGAGGCCGCGGTGATCGTCGCCGAGGTCGACGACGTGCGCCTGCGCTGCGCGCGCGAGCTGTTCCTCGCCTGCGGGGTGTCGATGGAGGAAGCGTCGAGCCGCTGCATGCTGCTCTACGCTTACGTGTTCGGGGTTTCGCTGATGATCTACGACAAGTTCGACAGCGACATCGCCCGCCTCAAGCGCGACATCGCCGAGCTGATCGCCGGCGCCACCAACGCCGCGGCGCTCAGCACCGACGCCGAAGCGGACTGAGCTACAGTCTCCGCAGCACGGCGCGCGCGTTGGCGCCGGTCGCGGCGATCACCTCGGCGACAGGCATCTGGCGCAGGTCGGCGAGCACCTCGGCAAAGCGGACGACATTCGCCGGTTCGTTGCGCACCCCCTGCGCCCACGCCGGCGCCATGTCGGGGGCGTCAGTCTCGAGGACGAGCGCATCGAGCGGCAGGGTCGCGGCGAGTTCGCGGATGCGACGCGACCCGGCGAAGCTCATCGCCCCTCCGAAACCGAGCTTGAAGCCGAGCTTGATGAAAGCGTCCGCCTGCTGGCGGCTGCCGTTGAAGGCGTGCGCGATGCCGCCGCGCACCGGATGGCGGCGCAGCTGCTTCAGGATCGCATCCTGCGCGCGCCGGATGTGCAGGATCACCGGCAGGTCGAAGCGGCGTGCGAGCTTGAGCTGCTCGACGAAATAGGCTTCCTGCAGCACCGGATCGAAGCCGGCGACGTAATGATCGAGGCCGATCTCGCCCACCGCGACCGCGTCGCCGGCCGCGAGCCGCGCGGCCAGACGATCGAGGTCGCCGGGCTGCGCACGCCCGACATAGAGCGGATGGATGCCGTAGGCAGGACGCAACTCACGATGGGCCGCGGCGAGCGCCGCGACCGCGTCGAAACCCGCCACCTCCACCGCCGGCACGACGATCCGCGCCACCCCCGCCGCACGCGCCGCCTCGAACACCGTGGCCCGATCGGCGTCGAACTCGGCGGCGTCGAGATGGCAGTGGGTATCGACGAGCAGCGCGTCTAACGTCCCGTCCACTCCGGCTTGCGCTTGGCGATGAAGGCGTCGATACCCTCGCCCGCGTCCTCGGTCATCATGTTGCAGGCCATGGTTTCGGCGGCGAGCTGATAGGCCGCATCCATGCCCATCTCCAGCTGGCGGTAGAACATCTGCTTGCCCATGCGCACCGCGACCGGGGATTTGGCGCAGATCGACGCGGCGAGTCTGGCCACCTCGTCGTCGAGCTGCTCGAGCGGCACCACGCGATTGACCAGGCCGCGGCGCTGCGCTTCGGCGGCATCGATGAAGTCGCCGGTGACGAGCATCTCGAAAGCTTCCTTGCGCCCGAGGTTGCGCGACAGGCCGACGCTCGGCGTGGCGCAGAACAGGCCGACGTTGATCCCCGACACCGCGAAGCGCGCGACGTCGGCGGCAACCGCGAGATCGCACATCGACACCAGCTGGCAGCCCGCGGCGGTGGCGATGCCATGCACGCGGGCGATCACCGGTTGCGGCAGCTCGGTGAGCTTCATCATGAAGCGACCGCACAGCCGGAACAGCTCCTGCTGGAAGGCCAGCGTGTGATTGGCGCGCATCTCCTTCAGATCGTGGCCGGCGCAGAAGGCCTTGCCCTCGCCCGCCAGCACAACCACGCGCACGCTGTCGTCGCGCGCGATCGCGTCGATCGCCTCGATCAGCGTCTCCAGCATGGCCTTCGACAACGAATTGAACTGCAGCGGACGATTCAGCGTCAGCGTGGTCACGCCGCCGGCGTCGTTGCGCAGCAGCATCGGCTCGGCGGCCGGGTTCGGGACAGCGCTCATTGCTCCTCCTGTTTTATGTTCCGTTAACGTCAACGGCCGTTCATGGTAACGCGATGCCCCATGAACGGCCATCCGTGGGCGCTGCGCCGGACGCATCCGGCGCGGCGCGCGGCTCACTCGAAGGACGCAGTGGACTTGGCCTGCTCGCGCAGCACGAACTTCTGGATCTTGCCGGTCGAGGTCTTCGGCAGCGCACCGAAGATGATTTTCTTCGGCGTCTTGAAGCCGGCCAGATGCTCGCGGCAATGCGCCTTGATCTCGTCCTCGGTGACACTCGCGCCATCGCGCAGCTCGACGAAGGCGCACGGCACCTCGCCCCACTTCTCGTCGGGCAGCGCAACCACCGCCGCGGCCATCACCGCCGGATGCTTGTACAGCGCATCCTCGACTTCAATCGACGAGATGTTCTCGCCGCCGGAAATGATGATGTCCTTGGAGCGGTCCTTGATCTTGACGTAGCCGTCGGGCTGCATCACCGCAAGATCACCGGTGTGGTACCAACCGCCACGGAACGACTCGGCGGTGGCCTGCGGGTTCTTGAGGTAACCCTTCATCACCAGATTGCCGCGGAACATGATCTCGCCCATGGTGTCGTTGTCCCAGGGCACCGGGTCCATGTTCTCGGCGTTCATCACGGTGATGCCTTCCTGGGCGTGGTAGCGCACGCCCTGGCGGCCGTTGAGGGTGACCTGCTCGGCGAGCGGCAGGCTCGCCCATTCGTCGTGCTTGGCGCACACCGAGGCCGGGCCATAGGTTTCGGTGAGGCCGTACACGTGCGTGATGTCGAAGCCGATCTTGGCCATGCCCTCGATCACCGCGGCCGGGGGAGGCGCCGCCGCGACCAGGCCGGAAACTTTGTGATTGATGCCGCGGCGCCACTCCTCGGGCGCGTTCGCGAGCATCGAGTGGACGATGGGCGCGCCGCAGTAATGGGTGACCTTCTCTTCGCGGATGGCGTCGAAGATCAGGCGCGGGTCGACGCGGCGCAGGCAGACGTTGATGCCGGCGTTGGCCGCCATGGTCCACGCGAAGCACCAGCCGTTGCAGTGGAACATCGGCAGCGTCCACAGATACACCGAGTGCGGCGGCATGCCCCAGGACACGATGTTGGACATCGCGTTCAGGTAGGCGCCGCGGTGGTGGTAGACCACGCCCTTGGGATTGCCGGTGGTCCCCGAGGTGTAGTTCAGCGAGATCGCATCCCACTCGTCGCCGGGCTGCTCGAACACGAACTCGGCATTGCCGGTGGCAATGAAGGCCTCGTACTCGTAGGTGCCGACGCGTTCGCCAGGGCCGGTGTACTCGGCATCATCGACGTCGATCACGATCATGTCGCTGCGCCCGGCAAGCTCGATCGCCTTGCCCACCATGCGCGAGAACTCGCGGTCGGTGATCAGCACCTTGGCCTCGCCGTGGTTCAGGATGAAGGCCACCGCCTCGGCGTCGAGCCGGGTGTTGATCGTGTTCAGCACCGCGCCGCACGCCGGCACGCCGAAATGGCATTCGAACATTTCCGGCGTGTTGTTCAGGATTGCAGCGACGGTGTCGTTCTTGCCGACGCCGAGCTGCTTGAGCGCCGAGGCCAGACGGCGGGCGCGGGTGTAGCTCTCCAGCCAGGTGTAGCGCCGCTTGCCATGGACCACGGCGACCCGGTTCGGGTAGGTATAGGCGCTGCGTTCGATGAAGGTCAGCGGGGTGAGCGGGACGTAGTTGGCGGCGTTCTTCTCCAGGCCTACGTCGTAGGGCGACTGCTTCCTCTCGGTCATCATGACTCCGTTGTTTTAGGTCTATTGCCGACCCGCCGCGACAAACGCTCCCTCAGACGCCGCAGCGAGCGCCCGTATTCAAACCCTGCCCGCCATCGTGGTCAAGCGTCTTCAACCAGGCGCCGAGTTCCGCGGCGAGCGCCTCGCTGGCCGCGCGATATGCGCTCACCCCGCCCTCGGGGTCGGCGCTGGCAGCGTCGCGGACCACGCGCAGCTCGGTGCGCGCGAGCGCCGCTTCGCCCCGGGGCGGCTGCCAGCTCGCGCGGACGACGAGCTCCACCCGGCTGCGCTCGACGCTGTCGAAAACCTGGACGAACTCGTCGAGTTCCACCGCCAGGCGGCAGGTGCTGCGTGCCGCGCCGGGGTGGCGCAGCGCGCGTTCGAGTGCGCGCGCGAGCATTTCCGCCGGCGGCGCAGCCCAGCGGTTGTCCGCGAACGCGCGCCGGCGCAGCGGCTGATCCCAGGCCAGGCGGTATTGCATGGCGCTGGTGTCGAGCCACGACGGTGCGCGCAGCGCGATCTGCGCCGGCGCCGGTGCGTTCGCCGACGGCGCCGGTTCGATCACGCCGAGGTCGTACACCGCCATCGGTTTCGGCGCCGTGCCCAATGCGGTGCAGCCGGCGAGGCCGAGCACGAGTGGCAGGAGGAGCGCGCGGCAATGGCGCGCCACGCGACGGGAGTAGGTCGTCATCATCGGCATCCTGTGCGGGGGAAGCGAAAGCTGGCCACGGCGGCGGTCAGGGGCGTGGGTAGCCCGCCTCGCCCGGCCCCGGCCGGCGCTCCGCCGGGCCGGTGAGCAGCACCTGCGGCGCGGCTTCGACTTCATCGATCAGCCGCCCCAGGCGGCGCGAAGTGGCGCTCAGATCGTTGAGCAGGCCGTTGATCTGCGGCAGCGTGTCGTCGGCAAGGCCGTTGCCCGCGGCGACCGCGGCTTGGTCGACGCGCTCGGCGACCTGGGTCAGACGCGCCAGCAACACGCGCACCTCGGCAACCGCGGGAGCGGTTTCGCCACTGGCCTGTTCGAGGTTGGCAAGCACGGCCTTCAGGCTGGCGACGTTGTCGGCGCTGAACGCGCTGCGGATCGCGGCGAGCGTGGCGGGGGCGTCGGCGAAGGTGCGGTCGATGCCCGCGATCGCCGAATCCAGGCGCGCGAGCGAGCGCTGCAGGCGCTCGGCGTTGCCGTCGCTGAACAGCTCGGCGATGCGGTCGGTGACGTGCTTGAAGCGCTCGGCCGCGGCGAGCGCGCTGTCGGCGATCTGCTCCATGATTCCGGCCTCGAGCGCGAGCCGCGGCGGTTCGCCGTTGTCGCCAACGAGCAGGGCCGGATCGGTGCCGCGGTCGTCGAGCTGGACGTAGGCCAGCCCGGTGACGCCCTGGGTGCCGAGCGTGGCGCGCGTGCCGCGGGTGAGCGGCAGGTCGGCGCGGATCCGGATGCGGACCAGGATGTTGCGCGGGTTCTCCGGATCGATACCGATATCCTGAACGTTGCCGGCCTGGATGCCGCGGTAGCGCACTCTCGCCTGCACGTTCAGGCCATTGACCGAACCGCTGGAGACGAGGATGTAGTCGCGCTTCGGCTCGCGATCCTCCGAAAACCACCACAGGGACAGCACCAGCACGCAACCGAGAAACAGCGCGAACAGGCCGGTAGCGAGCGCGTGAGCGCGATTTTCCATGATCAGGCTTCTCCCTCGCGCCGCGCCAGGGCGCGACGTCCGTGTTCGCCGTTGAAGAATTTCTGGATGAAGGGGTGGTCGATGTTCACCGTGTCCTCCAGCGAGGCGTAGCTCAGGATGCGTTTGTCGGCGAGCACCGCGACCCGCGTCGCCATCGCCGCCAGGGTGTCGAGGTCGTGGGTGACCAGCACCACGGTGAGGTCGAGCTGGCGATGCAGGGCGAGGATCAGGCGGACGAAGGCCGCGCTGCGGTCCGGATCGAGGCCGGCGGTGGGTTCGTCGAGCAGCAGCAGTTCGGGCTCGAGCGCAAGCGCGCGCGCGAGCGCGGCGCGCTTGACCATGCCGCCGGAGAGCTCCGCGGGCATCAGCAGGGCGTGCTGCGGCTCCATCTCCACCATCGCCAGCTTGAGCGCAACCAGCTCGCGGATCTCCGCCGGGGTCGCGCTGCCCTCCTCCCTGAGCGGAAAGGCGATGTTGTCGCCGACGCTGAACGCCGAGAACAGCGCGCCCTGCTGGAACAACACGCCGAAGCGGCGCTTGCGCGCGATGCGCTGGTGAATCGAGCCCGCGTGCAGGGGCTCGCCGAACAGCCGCAGCTCGCCCGCCGCCGGTGTGGTGAGGCCGATGACGTGACGCAGCAACGTGGTCTTGCCGCTGCCCGAACCGCCGACTAGGGCGACGATTTCGCCGCGCGCGATGTCCAGATCGACGCCGTCGTGCACCACGTTGCGCCCGAAGCGGGTGACGATGCCGCGCAGCGAGATGACCGGCGCCTCGGTGGCCGCGACCTTCATCCCGGCACCCCGACCGAGCGCGTGGCGATGGCGAACACCGCATCGACCAGGATCACCACGGTGATCGCCGACACCACGGAGGACGTCGTGTTCGCCGACAGGCTTTCCGTGTTCGGCCGCACACGCAGGCCGAAATGGCAGGCGACGAGCGCGATCAGCAGGCCGAACACCGCGCCCTTGGCGAGGCCGAGAAAGAGGTTGGCGATCGGCACCACCTCGGGCAGCGTCTCAAGGAAGAAGCCGAAGCTCAGCCCCAGTTCCATGCGTGCCGACACCATGCCGCCGAACAGTGCGACCGCCGAGGTCCACAGCACCAGCAGCGGCATCGCCAGGGTGAGCGCGACGACCTTGGGCAGCACCAGGCGCAGCGTGCGCGACACGCCCATCGCCGACAGCGCGTCGATTTCCTCGGTGACACGCATGACCCCGAGCTGCGCCGTCATCGCCGAGCCGGAACGTCCGGCGACGAGCACCGACACCAGCACCGGCCCGAGCTCGCGGATGATGCCCAGGCCGAGGATGTTCACGATGAAGATGTCGGCGCCGAAGGCTTTCAACTGCAGCGCCGAGAGGTAGGACAGCACCACGCCGATGAGGAAGCCGACGAGCGCGGTCACCGGCATTGCCTTCGCGCCGACCTTGTACAGGTTGGCCGAAATCTCGAGCAGTGGCCACTCGCGCGGGTGGCGCAGCAGGTGCAGCAGGTCGAGGCACAGCTGGCCGAACAGCGCGACGAAGGCGAGCGCATGGTCGCGAAAGCCGATCAGTGCGCTGCCGAGCACGATCAGCGCATCGACCGCGGTGAAGCGTGGCGTGCCGGGCAGCGGATTGGCCGCGGCAGCGGCGACGCGTTCGATCACCGCGCGATGGGCATCGGCGATTTCCAGCCGCGCCGGCCAGCGCCCGCCCCAGGCGCGCCACAGCAGCGTGGCGCCGAAGCTGTCGAGCCGCCCCAGGCCGTCGAGCACCCAGCGCGTGTCGACGTCGGCGCCGGCGAGCGCGCGGCGTATGGACGGCAGGGTGTCGGCGAGCGTGCGCAGGGTCCAATCGCCGGCGACGCGCTGGCACTGCGCCTCGCGATCGACGACGAGGGCGGGCGTGGAGCCGGCGGGCGCGTGCGTCATTAGCTCAGCCGGCGGTGGTGCGGGCGCCCGAGGAGCGGATGAAGAGGCCGCGCCCGACCGCGAGCCACTGACGCTGCTCTTCTTCGAGCGCGGCCGCGGTGAGCGGCAGCTTCTGCAGCCAGCCGGCCACCGAGTTCATCGACAGGCCGCGCCCTTCGCGCGCCAGCGTGATCGGTGGCACGCCGCGGCCGTCGCGCGCCCGATGCAGCACCGCGGCCAGACGCAGGCAGCCGATCAGGAGCCAGTCCGGACTGCCCGGATCGATCGACGACACCCGTTCGAGCTTGCCGCGATGGCCGAGCACGATGCGCGCCAGACGCCCCTGGTCCATGCGCGAAAAGCCCGGCATGTCGGCGTTGGCCAATATGTAGGCGCTGTGCTTGTGGTAGCCGGAATGCGCCACCGAGATGCCGATCTCGTGGAGCAGCGCGGCCCAGCGCAGGAAGCGGCGATCGAGGTTGTCCGGATCGGCCGCCGCCGGCTCAAGCTGGGTGAGAAAGTGGCAGGCGGTATCGGCCACCTGTTCGGCGTGGCGCAGATCGACCCGGTAGCGCGCCACGAAGGCATTCACCGTGGCGTCGCGCAGATCGTGATGGTGGTAGCGCCCGAGCAGGTCGTAGAGTACGCCCAGGCGCAGCGCGCCCTCGGAAAACTCCATGCGCTCGAGGTCGAACTCCTTGAACACCGCACTCATGATCGAGAAACCGCCGAGCAGCACCGGGATGCGGTCGCCGCGCAGGCCGGCGAGTTCGAGCGCCTCGATGTGGCCGGCGCGCAGCAGGGTCGCGCGCAGCTTCTCCAGCCCGTCGCGGGTGATGCCGCCGTCGGAGAGACCGTTCTGTTCGAGGATTTCGGACAGCGCCTTGGCCGAACCGCTCGACCCCACGGCCACTTCCCAGCCGGTCTCGCGGTAGGCGTGGACGATGGTCTGCAGCTCGCGCCGCGCGGCCAGTTCGGCCTCCTTCATGCTGCGCTTGTCGATGCGCCCTTCGGGGAAGAAACGCAGGCTGTAACCGACGCAGCCCATGTACATGGATTCGAGCAGCAGCGGCTCGAAGCTCTTGCCGATGATGAATTCGGTGGAACCGCCGCCGATGTCCACCACCAGCTGCTGGCGGTGGGGGTTGGGCAGGGTGTGCGCGACGCCGACGTAGATCAGGCGCGCCTCCTCGCGGCCGGCGATGACCTCGATCGGAAAACCGAGCGCGGCCTCGGCACGGATCAGGAATTCGGGAGCATTTTTCGCCACCCGCAAGGTATTGGTCGCCACCGCGCGCACCGCGCCAGGGGCGAAACCGTTCAGACGTTCGTGAAAACGCTGCAGCGCGGCGACGCCGCGCTGCTGGGCGGCGAGATCGAGCCACTTCTCGGGCGACAGACCGGCGGCCAGGCGCACCGGCTCCTTCAGCCCGTCGCGCGGGTAGATCTGATCATTGACGATGCGCCCGACCTGCAGACGGAAGCTGTTGGAACCCAGATCGATGGCGGCGATCAGTTCTTGCATCATGAGGGCTGCGTGCCGGAACGACGGAAAGCGCGGATTCTAGCACCCCGTCGGCAACGCTCGCGCAGCGCAACATCGCCGCGCCGCGTGCGCCGGCGAATTCAGCCTGCGTCGCCGGCTTCGGCCGCGCATTCGTGGCTGTCATGTAAACGCAATCGAAATGTCACATAATCGAGCAGCCCAATCCGCACACCATCCGCCATGTACACGCCGGCCAGCACCAAGCGCTTTCCCACCGAACATTTCATCAACCGCGAGCTGTCGCTGCTCCAGTTCCAGCGCCGCGTCCTCGCCCAGGCCGCCGACGACACCGTGCCGCTGCTCGAGCGCCTGCGCTTCCTGTGCATCGTATCGAGCAACCTCGACGAGTTCTTCGAGATCCGCGTCTCCGGCATCAAGGAACAGATCCGCCTCGGCAGTCTGGCTTCGGGCAACGACGGACTGGCCCCGACCGAACTGCTCGGCCGGGTCAGCACCGAGGTGCACAAGCTGATCGCCGACCAGTACGCGATGCTCAACAACGACATCCTGCCCGCGCTCGCCGCCGAAGGCATCGTGTTCCTGCGCCGCAATCAGTGGAACGACACCCAGCGCGCGTGGATCAGCGACTACTTCCACCGCGAGGTGATGCCGGTGCTGACGCCGATCGGGCTCGATCCGGCCCACCCCTTCCCGCGCGTGCTCAACAAGAGCCTGAACTTCGCGATCGAACTCGAAGGCCGCGACGCCTTCGGCCGCGACTCGGGCGCTGCGATCGTGCAGGCGCCGCGTACCCTGCCGCGCGTGATCCGGCTGCCGAACGAGATCAGCGACCACGCGTACAGCTTCGTCTTCCTGTCCTCGATCCTGCACGCCCACGTCGGCGAACTGTTCAGCGGCATGCACGTGCTCGGCTGCTACCAGTTCCGCGTCACGCGCAATTCCGACCTGTTCGTGGACGAGGAAGAGGTCAAGGACCTGCGCGCCACGCTCAAGGGCGAACTGCAGCAGCGCCATTTCGGCGACGGCGTGCGCCTCGAGATCGCCGACAACTGCTCGGGGGAGATGGCCGACTTTCTGCTCCAGCATTTCCGCCTCGGCCGCGACGACCTCTACCGCACCCCCGGCATCGTCAACCTGGTCCGCCTGATGCAGGTGCCGGACTGGGTCGACCGCCCCGACCTCAAATACCCGCCCTTCCTTCCCGGCCTGCCGAAGGCGCTCGAGAAGCAGCGCGACATCTTCGCCGCGATCCGCCAGCAGGACATCCTGCTCCATCACCCGTTCCAGAGCTTCGCGCCGGTGATCGACCTGCTGCGCGCCGCGGCCGACGACCCTCAGGTGGTCGCGATCAAGATGACGGTGTACCGCACCGGCACCGATTCGGTGCTGATGGAGCACCTGGTGCGCGCGGCGCAGAAGGGCAAGGAAGTCACCGTGGTGCTGGAGCTGATGGCGCGCTTCGACGAGGAGGCCAACATCTCCTGGGCGAACCGCCTCGAAGAAGTCGGCGTGCATGTGGTGTATGGCGTGTTCGGCTACAAGACCCACGCCAAACTGCTGATGCTGGTGCGGCGGGAAGAAACCGGGCTGCGCCGCTACGTGCACCTGGGCACCGGCAACTACCATCCGCGCACCACCCGCTTCTATACCGATTTCGGCCTGCTCACCAGCAATGCCGAGATCGGCGAGGACGTCGCCGAGGTGTTCAAGCAGCTCACCGGGCTGGGCAAGGCGAGCGCGCTGCGCCACCTGTGGCAGGCGCCGTTCTCGCTGCAATCGAACGTGGTCGCCGCGATCAGGAACGAGGCCGAGATCGCCCGCGCCGGCCGCAAGGGCCGCGTCATCGCGAAGATGAACGCGCTTCTCGAACCGGAAACCATCGAGGCGCTGTACGACGCCTCCCAGGCCGGGGTCGAGGTCGACCTGATCATCCGCGGCCCGTGCGCGCTGCGCCCGGGCGTGCCCGGCCTGTCGGACAACATCCGCGTGCGCTCGGTGATCGGGCGCTTCCTCGAACACCACCGCATTTTCCACTTCAACGCCGACGGCGCGCACCAGATGTACCTGTCGAGCGCGGACTGGATGGACCGCAACTTCTTCCGCCGCATCGAGATCGCCTTCCCCGTGCTCGATCCGCGCATCAAGCGCCGGGTCATGAAGGAAGGGCTGCGCCCCTATCTCGGCGACAACTGCCAGACCTGGGACATGCTGGCTGACGGCGCCTACCGTCGCCGCGCCGCGCGCGGCGTGCGGCGCTCGGCACAGGCGATCCTGCTCGCCGAACTGGCGGTGCGCAGCTGAACGGGATATCGGCCTCGCCAGCCTTGCCGGCCGGCGGGGCTGGCCTGAACCAAGCAGCGCCCTGCCGAGGAACGTGCTCGCAGCGACCAACGCGTTGCGTGTTCGACCGTCGGCGCCGGATTCTCGGCGGCGCCGGGCGCGACGCCGCCGCTCAGCGGCGCTGGGCGTCGATCACGCCCGATACCTCGCGGATCAGGGTGATCGCGCGCTGGATCTGGGTCACGCCGCCGACTTCCATGGTGAAGCGCATGTATGCAAGCCCCTTCTTGGTCAGCGTGTTCACCGCGATCACGTTGAGCTTCTCGCGCGACAGCACCTCCGAGATGTCGCGCAGCAGGCCCTGGCGGTCGGCGGCCTGCACCGAGATGTCCACCGGGAACACGGCCTGGGTATTGCCGTAGGCCTGATCGCCCCATTCCGCGCCGATCACGCGTTCCGGGTGCTTGCGCGCGAGGTTCTGAAAGTCCTGGCAGTCCACGCGATGGATCGAGATGCCCCGCCCACGGGTGACGAAGCCCTCGATCGCATCCGGCGGCGCCGGCTTGCAGCAGCGCGACAGCGAGGTCAGCAGCTTGCCGACGCCGACGATCAGGATCTTGTCGGAGTTGTCGCCCGAGCGGCTGCGGCCGACGATGATCTCGGGCGCGGCCTCGGTTTCGGCCGGCGCCGCGTTCTCGCGCAACGCCATCTGCACCGCGCGCGGACCGATCTCGCCACGCCCGGCGGCAACGAACAGGGCGTCGGCGTTCTTGAAGCCCATGCGCTCGGCGAGGCCATCGATGCTGGTCGGACCGTGGCCGTCGCGCTGGATCTCGCGGGTCACGAAGCTGCGCCCGCGCGCGAGCAGCTCTTCCTCTTCGAGCTGGCTGAAGTACTGCTTGATCTTGGTGCGCGCGCGGTTGGTGGTGACGTAGTTCTGCCGCGGGTCGAGCCAGTCGCGCGACGGCCCGCCCTCCTTGGCGACGGTGATCTCCACCGTCTGGCCGCTTTCCAGCGGCCGGTTGAGCGGCACGAGGTGGCCATCGACCTTGGCGCCGCGGCAGCGGTGACCGAGGTCGGTATGCACGCGGTAGGCGAAGTCGACCGGGGTCGCGCCGCGCGGCAGATCGACCACCCGCCCCTGCGGCGTGAGCACGTACAGGGTGTCGTCGAGCGAGGCGCGCTTGAACTGCTCGACCCAGTGCGCCGAATCGGCGACCTCGTCGCGCCACGACAGCAGGTTGCGCAGCAGCGCGATCTTCTCGTCGTAATCACCGCCCTGCCCGCCGCTGCCGCAGCCTTCCTTGTAGCGCCAGTGCGCGGCGACGCCGAGTTCGGCGTGGCGGTGCATGTCGTAGGTGCGGATCTGCACCTCGAGCGCGCGCCCGTCGCCGGCCAGCACCGCGGTGTGCAGCGACTGGTAGTTGTTGCCCTTGGGCTTGGTGATGTAGTCGTCGAATTCCTTGTTGATCGGCTGCCAGATCTGGTGAACGATGCCGAGCACGGTGTAGCAGTCCTTGACCTCGTCGACGAGCACGCGCAACGCGCGAATGTCGTACACCTGCGAGAAGTCGAGGCGCTTCGCGCGCATCTTGTTGTAGATGCTGTAGATGTGCTTCGGCCGGCCCTGGATCTCGGCCTTGATGCCGACCGCGGCGATCTCGCCCTTGAGGCGCTCGACCGCATTGTGGATGAAGCTCTCGCGCTCGACCCGGCGCTCGTCGAGCATCTTCGCGATGCGTTTGTAGGTTTCCGGCTCGAGGAAGCGGAACGACAGGTCCTCCAGCTCCCACTTCAACTGCCAGACGCCGAGGCGATTGGCGAGCGGCGCGTAGATGTCGAGACTTTCACGCGCGACGTCGAAGCGCGCGTCGCTCGGCGTCTCGGTGTAGAAGCGCAGGGTCTGGGTACGCGACGCGAGCCGGATCAGCACCACGCGGATGTCCTCGACCATCGCCAGCAGCATCTTGCGCAGGACTTCGGTCTGGGCGCGGATCTCCGGCGCCGAAGTGGTCGCGGTCATGCGCGTGACCACGCGCAGGCCATTGAGCCGGCGCAGGCCGTCGATCAGGCGCGCCACCGCCGCGCCGAAGCGCGCCTCGATGCGCTCGCTGGCGTCGTCGAGAAACTCGTTGGCGGCAAACAGCAAGGCGGCGATCCGGGTTTCGGCGTCGAGGCGCAGCGAGGCGGCGATCAGCGCGGTGCCCATTGCGTGGGTCCACACCGGTTCGCCGGTGCCGAGCACCCGCCCTTCGTACATTTCGGCGGCGAGCTCGAGCGCCTGCTCGATCTGCGCCCGTTCGGCAGCGCTCGAGCCCGCCGCGAGCAACTCGAGCGGCGGAGCGGTGTCGTCCTGAGAAATCGCGTGGGTTACGGAGACCATAACGTGGATTATCTCATGGCAATCCGGTGCGGGTGCTACCATCACTCGCAGTTGCGCCTGCGCCGTGCCTTCGGGCCGGAGCAGCGCGCGGCATCAAAACAAGAACTCTGCCCCGTGCTCCATGCAGAACGACAAGCCCCCGCCCGCCCCACCGCTCGCTCCCTCAAGCACCTCTCCCGTTCGCCGCCGCGGATGGCGCCTGATCGGCGGCCTGCTGTTTCTCTCCGTCTGCGCCGCCCTCGGCGCCCTGATCGCCGAAGAACTGCGCAGCTCGCGCTGGCAGGCCCACTACCT
>JAEWVQ010000224.1 GCA_023459095.1 Pseudomonadota bacterium
GGCGCGCTCCTCGTCGGCCCCGACGCGGAGTCGGCGCAGTGGGTCGCCGCCGCGGCCGCCGCACACGGCCTCGACCATGCGGTGTGCCGCAAGCGCCGCCGAGGCGACCGCGAGGTCGACATCGTGCTGCCCGCGCTCGATTTTTCCGGGCGCGCGGTGGTCCTGGTCGACGACGTCGCCAGCAGCGGCCGCACCCTGGCGCGCGCGGCGCAACAGCTGCGCGCCGCGGGCGCGGCCGCGGTCGACGTAGCGGTGACTCATGCGCTGTTCGCCGGCGATGCGCTCGACACCGTGCGCGCCGCCGGCGTCGGCGAATTGTGGAGCACCGACTGCATCGCCCACGCGAGCAATGCGGTCAGCGTCGCGCCGTTGATCGCCGCGGCGCTGCGCGAACTGGCGGAGGAGCTCGAATGAGCACGCGCTGCGCCTGGGCCGGCAACGACCCGCTGTACGTCGCCTATCACGACAGCGAATGGGGCGTGCCGGTGCGCGATCCGCGCCTGCTGTTCGAATTCCTGCTGCTCGAAGGCGCGCAGGCCGGGCTGTCGTGGATCACCGTGCTGAGGAAGCGCGCGCATTACCGCGTGGTCTACGACGGCTTCGAACCGGCGCGCATCGTGTGCTGGGACGAGGCCAAGCGCGCGGCGCTGCTCGCCGATCCGGGGATCATCCGCAACCGCGCCAAGATCGACGCCGCGGTCGCCAACGCGCGTGCGTGGCTGGAGCTGCAGCAGGCCGGCGTCGATCCCGCAGCCTGGCTGTGGTCCTTCGTCGACGGCCGGCCGGTGAACAACGCGTGGCGCACGCTCGCCGAGGTGCCGGCGGTGACGCCGGCCGCGGCGGCGATGAGCAAGGCCTTGCGCGCGCGCGGCTTCAAGTTCGTCGGCCCGACGATCTGCTATGCCTTCATGCAGGCGGCGGGCATGGTCAACGACCACCCGGTGGACTGCCCGCGCCATGCCGAAATCGTGGCCCTGGCGAAGTGATCGGGGCGCGGCGCTGAAGCCGGCGAGGGGCAAGTAATGCTAGGATCACGCACCTGAGCGCGCCGCAGTGCGCGCGCCGCGGGCATTGAACTGAAACGGGGAGAGGCGTGGAACAATCGGGCAGGGCCGTCGTGTTTGCCGATCTGACGGGCAGTACCGGTTTGTTCGAATCGGCCGGTAACGTCTCCGCAACGCAGGTGATCACGCGTTGCACGCAGGCTTTGGGCGACCACCTGAAGCGCGGCGGCGGCCATGTCGTCAAGTTCCTGGGCGACGGCGTGCTCACCCTGTTCGACGATTCCGGCGCCGCGGTCGATGCCTGCATGCGCACGCGCGACGTGCTGCGCGACCTCAAGGCCGGCGATACGCGCATCGCTCCGCTCGGCTTCAAGATCGGCATCGAGCACGGCCCCATCGTCGATCATGGCGGCGACTGTTACGGCGATGCGGTCAACGTCGCCGCGCGCCTCAGCGACCGCGCCCAGACCAACGAGATCCTCATCGGCGAAGGCGTCTACCGGCGGCTGCCCGACGCCCTGCGCCTGATCTGCCACAGTCTCGACCGCATCGTCATCAAGGGCAAGGCCGAGCCGCTGCGGGTGTGGCGCGTCGATTGGGCGCGCACCGCCGAGACCACGCTCACCGTGCCGCTCGAACTGCTGGAGAGCGGCGGGCGCGCGGCGGTGCTGCAGCGCCTCGACCTCGACCTGCTCGACAAGCATCTCGAACTGCTGCCGGAGAGCGGGCCGCTGATCATCGGCCGGGGCGAGGAAGCCGGGTTCAACGTGAACGACCGCCGCGTCTCGCGCCGCCATGCGCGCGTGGAGTGGACCGGCGGTCAGTGCGTGCTCACCGATTTCAGCAGCAACGGCACTTGGGTGCGCTTCGCCGATTCGCCGAGCGCGGTGATGCTCAAGCGCGACAGCTGCATGCTCCACGGCCGTGGCGAGATCGGCTTGGGCGCGGCGCCCGACGACTTCACCGCACCCACCGTGTCGTTCCGCGTCATCGACGAGAACTGAACGGCGGTCCGGCGCGCGATAGCCGGCGATCGTGGCGATGGCCGGCGGCGGTTTTTCCTGCAGGGGGTGAAGAGGGGCCGGAAGGCCCGGCGGGCGCTTGCCGCGCTCTGCGCGCAGTGGTGCGCTGAAGTCGTGCGTGGAGCTGCCGGTGCGGCGGTGGGGGCTCAGCCGCGATGTTGCGCTGCGGCATAGGCCGCGCGGGGCGCGGCGGCGCGCGAGCGCCCGATCATGCCGTTGACCGCGTGGCGGACCCGCTCCCAGCCGGCGGCGATCATGTCGCCGATGGCCAGGCTGCGTTGCCGGTGGGCTTCGCGGATGATGGCGGAGAAGTCGATCTGATCTTCCGTACGCATTTTTGATGCTCCTGAGTGAAGTGTCCGTCGTGTGGACGCTTTGCACTATAGTGAGCGTGTTGCGGCGCAACAAACGATGTTTTATCATCCGACGGAAGAGAAAAATTCATCTGTATGGCCTATCGTCTTCCTCCCCTCAATGCCTTGCGTGCTTTCGAAGCCGCTGCGCGCCACTTGAGCTTCAAGCGTGCGGCGGAGGAGCTGGCGGTGACGCCGACCGCGGTCAGCCACCAGATCCGCGGCCTGGAGGAAAGCCTGGGCGTGCCGCTGTTCCGCCGCCTGACGCGGGCGCTGGAACTGACCGCCGAGGGCGCGGCGATGCTGCCGGAGATCACCGCCGGGCTCGATGCCTTTGCCGCCGCGGTCGAGCGTGTGCGCACGATGAACGGGTGCGCTGCGGGGCGGCTCGAGGTGGTGGCGCCGCCGTCCTTCGCCTCGCGCTGGCTGGTGCCGCGCCTGCACCGCTTCTATGCCGGGCATCCGGAGATCGAGCTGCATCTGTCGAGCGCGCTGCGCGCGATCGACGGCGCTTCGGGGCGCGCCGGGCTGGCCGAGGACATGCGCGGCGAACTGCCGCAGCTGTGGATCCGCTTCGGCAAGGGGCGCTACCCGGGCTTTCATTCCGAGAAGCTGTTCCGCCCGCTCTACGTCGCGGTGTGCAGCCCGCGCCTGGTGCAGGCCGAGCACGGGCTCAGGCAGCCCGCCGATCTGCGCCACCATGCGCTGATCCACGACGACACCATCCTCGAGCGGCGTGACCGTCCGCGCTGGGCCGACTGGCTGAAGGCGGCCGGCGTGGACGGTATCGATGGCGACGGCGGCCTGCACTTCACCGATCCGGCGCTGGCGATCGCCGCCGCCATCGACGGCCTGGGCGTGGCCTTGGTGCCGCGCCCCATGGTCAGCACCGAGCTGGCCGACGGCCGGCTGGTGACGCCTTTCGACATCGGCATCCTGACCAGCGCGTCCTACCACATGGTGACGCTGCCGGGCGTTGCCGCGCTGCCCGCGGTGGCGGCGTTCACGGCGTGGCTTAGGCAGGAGGCCGAGGCCGATCCGGCGGCCAGCCTGGAGGCGCCGGAGGGCGGGCGGGAGACAGGGCGCGCAGCGCGCGCGCTCGCCCCCCGCCGCGCGCCGGATTGAGTGCCGCGCCCTGCGCGCTCCTCAATAGGCGACGCTGAAGCGCTGGCGGCGGTGGGCCGGGGTTTCCAATTCATCGACCAGCGCCACCGCGTAGTCCTGCAGCGAGATCCAGCTGCGCCCCGCGGCGTCGCTCAGCAGTGCGTCGCCGCCGAGGCGGAAGTGCCCGCTGCGCTCGCCGGGCACCAGTTCGGCGGCGGGTGACAACATCGTCCACTCGAGCGCGGTCTCGGCCTGCAGCAGCGCGAGGGCGTCGCGCGCGCCTTCCGCGGTGCCTTTCCACTGCGCGGGGAATTCGGCGGTGTCGACCAGTTGCACGCCGGGCGCCACGTAGAGGCTGCCGGCGCCGCCGACCACGAGCAGGCGCGGCGCGGCCGTTTGCTTGGCGGCGGTGATGATGGCGCGCATGCCCGCTACGTAATAGCCGCGCACGTCGTGCTGGGCGTGGCCGCTGAACGCGCTGATCACCGCATCGTGGCCGGTGAGCGCGGCGGCGAGGGCAGTCGCATCGAGGGCGTCGACCTTGCGCGCGCGGAGGCCGGGACGGGCGGCGAGCTTCTCCGGGTGGCCGACGAGGGCGCTGACGTGGTGGCCGCGGGCGAGCAGTTCGTCGAGCAGGGCCGCGCCGACGTAGCCGCTGGCGCCGATGAGGGCGATGTTCATGATGTTCTCCTGGTGAGCGGGGGTCCGGCAAGCGGCCGGGGGTGTCCCGAGAAGCGTATCGTGAACGTTGTGATTGATCCGATAAACGCGTGAATAGATAATTCATTGGTCTCAATAACAGAACAGTTGCGGGTCCGGAGGCGTCGATGGCAGTCCCCCAGGGAATCGATCTGAATGCTCTGCAGGTGTTTGCCGCGGTGGCTGCGGCCGGCGGCTTCACCGCCGCGGCCGGGCGCCTGGGGATGGCGAAGGGGCAGGTCAGCGTGTACGTGCGGCGCCTGGAGGCCGCGCTCGGCACTGCGCTGTTTACCCGCACCACGCGCCAGGTCGTCCTCACCGAGGCCGGGCAGGCTCTGTACGAGGGATGCGCGCCGCTGCTCGCGGAGCTGGACGCGGCGCTCGGCCGGATCGCCAGCGGCGGGGCGGCGCTGGCCGGCACGCTGCGCGTGTCCACCTCGGTGGATCATGCGGTGCAGTCGCTGGCGCCCGCACTCGCCCGTTTCGCCGCCCTGCATCCGGGCGTGCACGTCGATCTGCGCACCGCCGACCGCGTCGTGGACATGGTGCGCGAGGGCGTCGATCTGTCGATCCGCCTCGGCTGGCTGCGCGATTCGTCGCAGCGCGCGCTCAAGCTCGGCGAGTTCGCGCAGTGGGTGGTGGCGGCGCCGGCCTACCTGCGCCGTGCCGGCCATCCCGAGACCCCGGGCGATCTCGTCGGCCATGCCTGGGTCGCGCTCACGCTGCTGCCGACGCCGCTGACCTGGGCCTTCAGCGGCGGCGAGGGCGCGCAGACGGTTCAGGTTCAGGCGCGGCTGAAGGCGGATTCACCGGCCGCGCTGCGCGCCTTTCTGCTCGCCGGTGCCGGGCTGTCGGTGCTCGACGAGCGCAGCGTGGCCGCGGACGTTGCCGCCGGGCGCCTGCTCCGTGTGCTGCCCGCGTACGCACTGCGCCGTGGCGGCATCTATGCGGTGTTGCCTCCGGGGCAGCACGTGCCGGCGCGGGTGCGCGCCTTCGTCGAGTTCTATCGCGCCGAGCTCGCCGCGGCGTCGTCCGCGCCGGCGATTACATCTTTGTAATCCGCGGCACGGCGGGGGGCGGGCAGGCACAATGCGGGGCCGACCTGCCCGCCGCGCGCCAACGGCGCCGGGCGCGGCGCGCTGCCAAATTCGTACGATGAGGAGAAACGTCATGTCTCAGGCCAGATTGCTGTCGTCCCTGTTGAGCGCGGTGGTGCTCGCCACCCTGGCCGCGCCGGGCATTGCCGCCGATTCCATGGTGACCGTGTACAAGGACCCCCACTGCGGCTGCTGCGGCAAGTGGGCCGAGCACATGCGCGCCAACGGCTTCACCGTGAACGAGGTCGTGACCGGGGCGATGGCCGAGGTCAAGCGCGAGGCCGGCGTGCCGCAGGCGCTCGGTTCCTGCCACACCGCGAAGGTTGGCGGCTACGTGGTCGAGGGCCATGTGCCGGCGGCCGACGTCAGGCGCCTGCTCGCCGACCGGCCGGCGGTGGTCGGCCTTTCCGCGCCCGGCATGCCGCAGGGCTCGCCCGGCATGGAGGGGCCGTTTCCGCCCGATCGCTACGAAGTGCTAAGCTTCGATCAACAGGGGCGAAGCAAGGTCTTTGCCCGTCACTGACCGGCATGAACTGCAAAGGAGACCGGAATGCGACACGGCACTGTCTGGAAACGCGGGCTTACCGTACTGGCGGCGGCAGCCCTGCTCGGGGCGTCGTTCTCCGCGGCCGCGGGGGAAGGCCTGGATAATCGCACCGTCACCGGTGACCGCAGCGGCGACATGGCGGTCGATCTGGTCATCGTGCGTCCGATCAGCATCGTGGCAACGGTGGTGGGGGCGGTCGGCTTTGTCGTCGCGCTGCCGTTCACCGTGCCTTCGGGCTCGGTGGACGAGGCCGCGCGCAGCCTGGTTGCGGCGCCCTTCGAATACACCTTCAACCGGCCGTTGGGCGATTTCGAGCGCTGCGGCACCGACCGCCACCCCTGCGGCGGGCGCTGAACGGCCGGCCGTGCTAGCCGGCTTCGACCCACACGTGGCGGGCGACCGCGTGCTCCAGCGCGAGTTCGACGTGGTCGCACAGCACCACGGTCATCGGCTGCTGCTGCAGCACGCGCACCGCGTGCGGGGCTGACAGTCCGTAGGCGTGGAGCTGCTCGCGCTGCAGCGGGTCGATGTCGTCGCCGAAGTCGGCGATGCGCACCTCGCGTCCCACCGGGGTGCCGGTGAGGCGGATGCGCTCGTGGGGCATGCTGCGGTCGCTCACAGGAACAGCCTCAGAAAGTGATTGAGGACGCCGCCGACGAAGAAGGCGGTGGGCATGATCATCGCCAGCATCAGCGCCGCGGTGCGCAGGCCTTGCTCCTTGACGATCATCATCACGCTGGCGATGCAGGGCACGAACAGGGTGATCGTCACCATGCCGACCACGGCCTGGAGCGTGCTCAGCTCGTGGCTGAGCGCGAACAGGCCGGTGGCGCCGAAGTCGCGGCGCAGGAATCCCATCACGAAGGCCGCGCTCGCTTCGGGCGGCAGTCCGAGCCAGCCGCTGACCAGCGGCTTGCCGGCCTCGATCAGCCACGGCAGCACGCCGCTGCGGTCGAGCACGAACATCAGCAGGGTGCCGATCAGGAACAGCGGGATCACCTCCATCAGGTACCACTTCAGCCGTCCGCCGGTCTTCTTCAGCACGTTGCCGAGCACCGGCATGCGCATCGGCGGCAGTTCGGTGACGAGCGGCACGCGGCGGCCCTTCACCAGCCGTCCGGCGAGCCAGCCCGCGGTGAGCAGCACCAGCACCATGACCGCCGCCCAGATCAGCATCGCCCAGAACGACAGGCCGCCGAGCAGGCCGAGCACGACACCGAGCTGCGCCGAGCACGGAATCGCCAGCGCCATCAGGAAAGTGGTGATCAGGCGTTCGCGCGGCGTGTGCAGGATGCGCGTGGTCAGCGTCGCCATGGTCACGCAGCCCAGACCGAGCACCATCGGCAGCACCGCGCGGCCGTTGAGCCCGATCGCCGCGAACGTGCGGTTGGCGATCACCGACAGGCGTGAGAAATAGCCCGAGTCCTCGAGCACGCCGAAGGCGAGGAAGAAGGTGGTGACGATGGGCAGGATCAGCGCCAGCGCATAGGTCATGCCCATCGTCCACAGACCGTACTCGCCGACCAGCAGGTCGGCGAGCCAGGGCAGGCTGATGTGCTGCTCGACGAAGCTGGTGACCGCCGGATTGAGCACTTCGCCGAAAAAATCCTCTTCGAGCAGGCCGACCAGGGTGCCGGCGCCGAAGTCGCCGACGAACAGATAGACCGCGTAGAGCACGCCGAGCAGCACCGGCCAGCCCCACACGCGATGCACCGCGAGCTGGCCGGCGCGCAGCGACAGCGTGCGCTCCTTGCCTGCGCTCTGCCGGCTGACCGTGCGCGCAAGCGCCTCGGCGGCACGTCCGCGTTCGCGTGCGAGCCGCGCCGACAGCGGTTCGCGGCTCGCCGCGGTGGCCTCGCGCACGGCATCGAGGATGGCGGCGGCGCCGGCATGGGCGGCGAGCCAGGCCTCGACCTCGCGGTCGTGGCCCAGCAGCAGGATCGCCAAGCCACGTGCGGCCAGGTGCGGATGCGGCGCATCGCGGGCGATGAGGGCGGCAACGCGCTCGATCGCGGCCTCGACCTCGGGG
>JAEWVQ010000225.1 GCA_023459095.1 Pseudomonadota bacterium
TGCTGCTGGCACTTCGGTGTTCTCGGGTGGGGGGGGGTGCGGAGATTATAGCCAATGGCCGCGCGCCCTCCGCCGCTGGGGTGGGGGTGGGGGCGCACCGCGGGAGGGCTCAGGGCGCCGCCGGCGCCGCTGCCGGTGCGCGGTCGACGAGGCGATCGGTGAGCGCGGCGCCGGCCCACATGCCGCTCAGCGTGACCCAGGCGGTGACCGAGAACACCGCCGCGCCCGAGACGCCGGCGCCGACCGCGCACCCACCGGCGAGGATGCCGCCGAAGCCCATCATCACCGCACCGGCGATGTAGCGCCGCATCGCGTGGCCGCCCTGGAAACCTTCGAGCTTGAGTTCGTGCGCCCGCCAGGCGGCGAGGAAGGCGCCGAGGAACACGCCCGGGATCATGCCCAGATCGAAGCTGAGCAGCTGCCCCGGAGGCGACAGCACCCGCATCAGGGTGTCGGCCGAAGGGCCGGTGAAGCTCAGGCTCTGCACCGGCGTCGGGTCGAAGGTGCGCGCCGCCATCTGGAAGGTGAACCACCACGCGAGCGCGACCGCCAGGCCGCTGCCCACGGCGCCCGCCCAGATCCGCAGCGGCAGGCGGCTGCGCAACGCGAACACGATGCCGGCGCCGAGCCATGCGAGGCCGAACACCAGGCCGCCGTGGTGGCCGATGCCGGCAACCGCGAGCAGGTCGCGCGCACTGCCGCCGTCTATCGTCCACCAGGCGCCGACCGCTTCGCGCAGCGGCGACAGCACACCGCCGAGCGAGGCCTGCGCGGCGACCGCGAACACCAGGCCGGAGAGCAGGGCGCGCAGATTGCCGTTGGCCGCTAGCACCAGCAGCCGGCTGGAGCAGCCGCGTGCGAGGATCATGCCGGCGCCGAACAGCAGGCCGCCGATGAGCGCCCCCGACAGGCTGCCCTGGCTGGCGAGCTGGCGCACGCTGGCGGTGTCGAACTGGCCGCCGAGCTGGAGCAGTTGGGTGAGCACCACCGCGGCGGCGAACGCCAGCAGCCACACCGCCAGGCGGTCGCCGCCGCGACCGCGGGCAACCTCGACCACCGCGGCGCGCAGGCAAAAGCGCGAACGTTGCGCGAGCGCGCCGAACAGGGCGCCGATTGCCAGCCCGCCGAGCGCGAGGCTGCGGTCCTCGCCCAGCCATTCGATGAGTCCGATCAGGTCTGGCACCCCAGCCTCCTTGCCGAATGGTCCGCGCATGAGCGCGCGGGATCATCACAATATAAGAATGTGACGAAATTCGTAAGGACGCATTGACCGCGCTCAAGCAGGCGCGGCACGGCCTCAGAGCGGCTTCAGCGCCGCGGCAGACCCTTGAGCAGTTGTTCCACGTTGACGCCGCCCACACCCTGCATGACCACGTCGCCGGCGCGCTGGCCGGCGGCGCAGGGGCCGAGCCAGCGCCCCTCGTGGCGCACCGTCATCGTCGTCATGCCCTGCAGCGGCGGCGTATAGGTGCTGTGCAGTTCGCCGCTGTAGCGGTTGTCGAAATCGCCGCTGAAGCTGCCGCGGATGTTGGCGGTGCTGCCTTCGACCTGGCAGACCGCGCTGAAGCTGATGCGGTCGCCGTCGCGCTGCCAGTGCTGGCTGCTGCAGTTCGATTTGCGCCCGTTCTGCTGCAGCAGGTCGTCGTCGGTGTTGGCGCCGACGCACATCTGCAGGGTCTGGGTGAGGCCGCCGAGCTCGGCCATGGCGAGCTTCATTTCCCATGCGCCGGGTTTGCGCTTGGGGGCGTTCGCCGGGGACTGGGCGGACGACGGGGGGGCGATGACGGCGCCGAGGGCGAGGCAGACGGCGAGCAGCGGCAGGCGCATGGCGGGTTCCGGGGCGAGGGGAGGCTGGGGTCGGGCGTTCAGGCGCCGAGCTTTTTCTTCAGCAGTTCGTTGACCTGCGCCGGGCTGGCCTTGCCCTTGCTCGCCTTCATGACCTGGCCGACGAGGGCGTTGAAGGCCTTGTCCTTGCCGGCACGGAACTCGTCGACCGACTTCTGGTTGGCGGCGAGGACTTCGTCGATCATCGCCTCGATCGCGCCGCTGTCGGTGACCTGCTTCAGCCCCTGCTGGTCGATGATCGCGTCGGCACTCTGGCCGTCGCCGTTCCACAGCGCCTCGAACACTTTCTTGGCGATGGCGTTGGAGACGGTGTTGTCGGCGATGCGCACGATCAGGCCGGCGAGCTGGGCGGGCGTCACCGGCGAGGCGCCGATGTCGAGTTCGGCCTTGTTGAGGCGCGCAGCGAGGTCGCCCATCACCCAGTTGGCGCAGAGCTTGGGCAGCTGAGTGGCCGGCGCGGCGCCGGCGGCGTCCACCGTGGCCTGGTAATAGGCGGCGACTTCCTTGGACGCGGTGAGCGTGGTGGCGTCGTAGGCGGAGAGGCCGAGCTGCGCGATGAAGCGCGCCTTCATCGCTTCCGGCAGCTCCGGCATTCCGGCCTGCACGCGCGCCTTCCATTCGGGCGAGATCACCAGCGGCAGCAGGTCGGGGTCGGGGAAGTAGCGGTAGTCGTGGGCGTCTTCCTTGGAGCGCATCATGCGCGTCTCGCCGGTGTCCGGGTCGAACAGCACGGTGGCCTGCTGGATGGTGCCGCCGTCCTCGAGGGTGTCGATCTGCCACTGCACCTCGTAGTCGATCGCCTGCTGCAGGAAGCGGAACGAGTTCAGGTTCTTGATCTCGCGGCGGGTGCCGAACTGCTCGGCGCCCTTCTTGCGCACCGAGACGTTGGCATCGCAGCGGAACGAGCCTTCCTGCATGTTGCCGTCGCAGATGTCGATCCAGCGCACCAGTGCATGCAGGCTGCGGGCGTAGGCCACGGCTTCCGCCGACGAGCGCATGTCGGGCTCGGAGACGATCTCGAGCAGCGGCGTGCCGGCGCGGTTGAGGTCGATCCCGGTCATGCCGTGGAAGTCCTCGTGCAGGCTCTTGCCGGCGTCTTCCTCGAGGTGGGCGCGGGTCAGGCGCACGGTCTTCTCGTAGGCCTGCTCACCCTCGCCGACGCGGATCGTGATCGCGCCGCCCTGCACCACCGGCAGGTCCATCTGGCTGATCTGGTAGCCCTTGGGGAGGTCGGGGTAGAAGTAGTTCTTGCGCGCGAACACGCTCTTTTCCGCGACTTCGGCGCCGATCGCGAGGCCGAAGCGGATCGCGCGCTCGACCGCGCCGCGGTTGAGCACCGGCAGCACGCCGGGGAGCGCGATGTCCACCGCGCTCGCCTGCACGTTGGGTTCGGCGCCGAACGCGGTGCTGGCGCCGGAGAAGATCTTGCTGGCGGTGTTGAGCTGGGCATGGACTTCCAGCCCGATGACGACTTCCCAATCGGTTCTGCTCATGATCGTTTCCGTTTTGCTGGGGCGGTCAGCTGCAGCGACCGCTCGACCGATCCACCAGGATCGGCCACACATAATCGAAGGTGCCGCGGCTGCAGCGGCTGGCGCACTGGCTGAACGCCACCGTGACCTGCTCGCCCTGCTCCCACAGATGCACCGTGCACCCGTCGGCGGCGCGCAGCTCGACGTGCGGCGCCTTCTTCACCTGGCGAAAGTCGGCGAAGTCGAAGCGGCAGCTGCCGCGCCGCGGAATGTCGACGGTGGCGGCGAAGTCGCGCACTTCGGCGTAGTTCACGTCCAGGCGCGCGCTCGCGGCGTAGCCGGCCTCGTCCTCGAAGCGGCAGTCGGCGCGCACGTTGAGGGGGCGCACCGGCATCGGCTTGAGCCGGCCGCCGGCGGCCGAGGGGCTGGCCGGCACCGGCGTGCCGGCGTCCGCTGCGCCGGCGTCGGGTGCGGAGGGCGGTGTGGTCGAGCAG
>JAEWVQ010000226.1 GCA_023459095.1 Pseudomonadota bacterium
GGCCGAAGGCGGGCGCGTGGTGGTCGCCGGCGGCGACGGCACGGTGCGCACCGTGGCCCAGGCGCTGGCCGGCAGTCCGGTGGCGCTGGCGGTGGTGCCCACCGGCACCTTCAACTTCTTCGCGCGCAACCACGCCATTCCCGAAGACCTCGACGGCGCGCTCGAAGTGGCGCTGCACGGCCACTGTCGGGCGGTCGATCTGGGCGAGGTCAATGGCGAGGTGTTCCTGGTCAATGCCAGCTTCGGTCTCTATGCGCGCGCGATCGAGGAGCGCGAGCGCAACACCCGGCGCTTCGGGCGCAGGCGCGCGGTGGTGATCGCCTCCACCGTGCTCAGCCTGCTGCGCGGCCATCCGACGATGGAGGTCGAGCTGGAGAGCGCCGGCGTGCGCCAGCGCGTGCGCACGCCGATGGTGTTCGTCGGCAACAACGCGCTGCAGTTGAAGGACGTCGCCCTCGATGTCGCCGGTTGCATGCGCGAAGGGCGGCTGGCGGTGGTCGTGCTGCGCCCGGTGGGGGTGTGGGGCATGCTGCGCCTGACCCTGAACGGGCTGCTGCGCATGCTCGAACAGGAAGACAGCCTGCAGACCTTCTGCGCCGACAGCCTGCTGATCCGCCGCCGGCGCTGGCGCATGCAGGTGGCGCTCGACGGCGAGCTGCTGCGCCTGGCGACGCCGCTGGCGTTTCGCACGCGCCGCGGCGCGATCCGCCTGATGGTGCCGGCGCCGCCGGCAGGGACGGCGCAGCGGGCCGAGGAGGCGGACTGATGCCGCGACTGCTGCATCTGTCCGATCCGCACTTCGGCACCGAGCGCACGCCCGCCGTCGACGCCGTGGTGGCCGTGGCGCACGCGCTCGCGCCCGATCTTGTAGTGCTCTCCGGCGACCTCACCCAGCGCGCCACGCGCGCCCAGTTTGCCGCCGCCGCGGCGTTCGCCGCGCGGCTTGCGCCTTTGCCGCTGCGCGTGGTGCCGGGCAACCACGACCTGCCGTTGTTCGCGCTCGTGCGCCGGCTGTGGCGGCCGCGCGCGCGCTTTGCCGCCACGTTCGGGAGCGCGGCGGCCGCGCCGTGGTCGGGCGGCGGGGTGGCGTTGCGCTGTTTCGACTCGACCTCGCGCTGGCGACACAAGAACGGCGTGCTCGATCCGGCGCTGATCGGGCCGGCGTTCGCCGCCGCCGCGCCCGGGGACCTGCGCGTGGCGGTGTTCCACCATCCGCTCGACTGTCGGCTGGCGCAGGACGAGGCCAATCTGGTGCGGCCGGCGGCGGCGCTCGCCGCCGCGCTTGCCGCCGCGCGCGTGGACCTGGTGTTGGGCGGCCACATCCACGACCCCCTCGTGGCCGCCGGCAGCGTGCGCTACGCGGGGCTGGCGCGGGCGCCGGCGATCGTGCTCGCCGGCACCTGCGTGTCGCGGCGCACGCGTTCGGGGATGCCCAATTCGTTCAACCTGATCGCGCTCGATGCGGCGCGGGCGGCGATCGAGGTGGAACGCTGGGAGTTGCGCGGGGCGGGGTTCGCGCCCGCGGCGACGCAGCGCCTGTGCCTCGGCGCGCGCGGCTGGACGCCGCTCTGAGCGGGGGCGGCAGGCCCCGCCGTCGGCGCCACGTGTGGGATTCGTCCGACGCCGGATTCGGACGCGGCCGATCGAGCGCGGCGAAAGCGCGCACTACAGTGAAAGTGCCGCGCCGCGCCTCCCGGGGCGCGCGCGACGTTCCGCCAACGTGGAGGAAGCCATCATGCTGCACTATGCCGTCGTGTTCTTCGTCATCGCCCTCGTCGCCGCCGTCCTCGGCTTCGGCGGGATCGCCGCCGGCGCTGCGGAAATTGCCAAGATCCTGTTCGTGGTGTTCCTGGTGATGGCGGTGGTCAGCTTCGTCCTCAGCCTGTTGCGCGGCCGGCGCTAGCGCCGCGGAGGTCCGTTCATGCTCGACATCGCCATCGTCGATGACCACCAGATCGTCCGCGCCGGCTTTCGCGAGATGCTGGCCGACGAAATCGACGTGCGTATCGCCTTCGAGGCCGGTTCCGGCGAGGAGGCGATCGCGCTGCTGCGCGATACCGCGTGCCGCGTGCTGCTGCTCGACCTGTCGCTCCCCGGACAAAGCGGGGTCGATGTGTTGCGCCGCGTGCGCCAGCGCCACCCCGAGGTGCGCGTGCTCATGCTCAGCGGCTTTCCCGAGGAACGCTACGCGCTGGCGATGATCCGCAATGGCGCCGACGGCTATCTGTGCAAGGACTGCACGCGCGACGACCTGATCGCGGCGATCCGCACCGTGGCCCAGGGGCGGCGCTACCTGAGCGCGCGCACCGCCGAGCTGCTTGCCGACGAACTCACCGGGCAGGGCGCGGGGCTGCCGCACGAGAGCCTGTCCGCGCGCGAGCTGCAGGTGTTCCTGGGGTTGGCGCGCGGGCAGTCGGTGTCGGACATCGCCGCCACGCTCAGCCTGAGCGTGAAGACCGTCTCCACCTACCGCACCCGGCTGCTCGACAAGGTCGGCGTCGGCAGCAACGCCGAGCTCGCCACCTATGCGCTGCGCAACGGGCTGATCGTCGAATGAACGCGAGCTCGGGTGCCGCCGTGCCCCCGGCTTCTGCGCGCACCGTGCTGCGCGTCGTGCTGGTGGAGGATTCGCCGCTGCTGCGCCGCATCCTTGCCGGCATGCTCGACGAGCTGGGCGGGGTCGAGGTGGTCGGCGAGGCTGCCGACGAGGGCGCCGCGCTCGCCGTGCTCGAAGGCGTCGCCGCCGATCTGGCGATCGTCGATCTCGAACTCGCCGCCGGCAGCGGCCTCGGCGTGCTGCGCGCGCTGCGCGAGGCGCCGGCACGCTTCGGCGCGCCGCGCGCGGTGGTGCTCACCAATCACGCCCATGCCGGCGTGCGCGAGCGCTGCGTGGCGCTGGGTGCGGCGGCGTTCTTCGACAAGTCGCTGCAAATGGAAGCCTTGTTCGATTACGTCGTCGAGCTGGCGCGCAACGGCTGATCAGTCCGCCGCGCGTGCGATCCGCGCGCTGATCCGGGTGCCGGCGCCGGGGGCGCTGGCCACGTCGAGGCGGCCGGCGAACATCTGCACGCGGTGGCGCATGCCGGCGAGGCCGTGGCTCGCGCTGCCCGCTGCCGCGGCGTCGAAGCCGGCGCCGTCGTCGTCGATGCGCAGGGTCGCGCCCTCGGCGTCGATCTCGAGCGCCAGCTTCACCGTCCGGGCATGGGCGTGCTTGCGGATGTTGGTGAGCGCTTCCTGGGCGATGCGGAACAGCGCGAGCGCGCGCTCGGGCGACAGCGCCGGCTCGGTGTCGGGGAGTTCGAGGTCGAGGCGGTAGTCGCCGGCGGCGTTGAACTCCCCGGCGAGCGCGCGCAGCGCGGCGACCAGGCCGAGGTCCTGCAGCAGCGGCGGCCGCAGGTCGTCGATGATGCGGCGCTTGAGGGCGATGCCACGGGTGAGGGTATCGACCAGGCGGTCGAGGTTGGGGCGCAGCGCGGCGAGCGCCGCCGGCGCCTGCGCGGCGAGCTTGCGCACGACCGCGCCCGCATCCATCTTCGCTGCGGTGAGCAGGGCGCCCAGCTCGTCGTGCAGCTCGCGCGCGAGGCGCGCCTTTTCGGCTTCGCGCGTGTTGGTGAGGTAGCTGGCGAGGCGGCTCAGTTCGGCGGTGCGGGTCTGTACCAGCGCGTCGAGGCGCACGTTCTCGGTGCGCAGCAGCTGCGCGAGCTCGGCGCGCAGCTGGAGCTGACGCAGGGCGCTGGAGAACAGCACCAGCAGCAGCACGAGGGCGGCGGTGGCGAGCGCGATCACCGCCAGCCGGGTCTGCTCGAAGCGCCGCATCGACTGCGCCAGCGAGGCGCGGTCGCGCTCGTGCAGGCGTTCGGCGAGACCGTCGATGGCAGCGCGGATCTCGTCCATGAGCTGCTTGCCGACCAGATCGTCGAGCTTCTCGTCGGTCAGCGTGCGGCGCGCGACCGCTACGCTCATCGCCGTCATCTTGAGCCCGACGAGCTGGCGCAGCGCGGCGACGGTTTCACCTTCGTGCGGGGTGTGGCTGAAATCGGCGACGAGCGTGGCGACGCTGTCGTCGATCGCGGCGGCGGTGCGCTCGTAAGGTTCAAGGTAGAGCGTTTCGCCGGTGAGCAGGTAGCCGCGCACGCCGGTTTCGGCGTCGACGAGCTGGAGCTTCAGGCGGTCGAGGCGCTTGGCGCGCTCGCCCTGGGTGTGCAGCGCGGAGAGGGTGTCGAGGCCGAGCGAGGATTGCCAGGTGCTGGCGATCAGCAGCGCCAGCACCAGCGTGCAGCCGCCGGCGAGCATCAGGTGCGGCCAGGCGGTGTCGGCGACGGTTGCGCGGCGCAGGGTGGCAAATGAAAAGCGGCGGGCGGGGCGGGAGGACGGGCTCATGGTCGGGGCACGCACCTGCTCAATTTTTGAGCAGCGTAGCAAATTCGTGCAGGATCAGGGCCCTGCAGGCCTTATCCACAGCTTGTTCGGCGCGCTGTTCACTACGGCTGGGGACAAGACGAGGGAACGGTGGTTTGCCGACGCCAGCTGACACGGCGTTTGCCGCGCGAATTGGCGCTCACGGCGGGCGCGTGCGTCATGGACCGCGCTTGCCCAATTTTTGAGCAGATTTGAAAAGCGCATGAAGATCAGGGTACTAGGCGCACTATCCACAGCTTGTCCGATGCCCTGTTCACTGCGCTTGGGGACAAGCACCACGCAGGGTGGAAGGGAGCGGGCGCGAGTGCGCCGGACGGCGGTTGCGCGGGGTGTGGTCCCTGTTCTTGCCTGTTTTTTAGGCAATGGCAAAAAGCCCATGAAGATCAATCGGCTGCGTGCCTTGTCCACAGCTTGTTCCGCCGCCTGCACACCGGCCATGGGGACAATCGCACGCCTCTCTACAGCTCCTGCCTAATTTTTGAGCAACCCATGAAAGCGTCGTGGAATCAGTGCGATGGGTACGCTATCCACAGTTTTTCCGGAGCGCTGTACACGCTCGCTGGGGACAAGCGCGCAACCCGCACCTGCGCGCCGCGCTCACGGCTGGGCACGGTCGAGGATGGCGGCGAGCGTGCGCGCGTCGGCAAAGCCGGTGGCGAAGTCGCCGAACGCCCGTCCCCAGGCCGCATCGCCCAAGCGGCTGGCACAGAACAGCTCCGCCACGGGGCTGGCGCCGCGTAGCAGCACGCCGGCCTCGACCGCGAGCGCGAGGTCTTCGGCGAGGCGGCGGGCGCCGCCTTCGTCGGCGGCGGCCGCGGGCGCGGCCAGCCTGGCGACAAGCGCGGCGAGGTGGCGGTCGTAGGCCGGATGCAGTCCGCGCGCCGCATCGAGGACCGCGATCAGGGCTTCGCCGCCCGCCGGGTCGCGGCGCAGTGCGCGCAGCAGGTCGAGGCACATGACGTTGCCCGATCCCTCCCAGATCGCGTTCACTGGCGCTTGGCGGAACAACCGCGGCATCGGCCCGTCCTCGACGTAGCCGTTGCCGCCGAGCACCTCCATGGCCTCGGCGACCAGCGCCGGGGCGCGCCGGCACACCCAGTACTTGAGCGCTGGGGTGAGCAGGCGCACCAGCGCGGTCTCGCCGGCGTCGGTGGCGGCGCCGCCGCGGTCGAGGCGGCCGGCGACGTGGACGCAGAACGCACAATGGCCCTCGACTTCGAGCGCCATGTCGGCGAGCACGCGCGCCATCAGCGGCTGTTCGGCGAGGGCGCGGCCGAAGGCGTGGCGGTGGCGGGCGTGATGCAGGGCTTGGGCGAGCGCGGCGCGCATGATGCCGGCCGAGCCGCTGGCGCAGTCGAGGCGGGTGTGGGCGGCCATCTCGATCACGGTGGCGATGCCGCGCCCCGGTTCGCCGACGAGACGGGCGAGCGCGCCGTGGAAGGCGACTTCGGCGCTGGCGTTGGCGCGGTCGCCGAGCTTGTCCTTGGCGCGCACGAGGCGGATCGGGTTGAGCGTGCCGTCGGGGGCGAAGCGCGGTAGCAGGAAGCACGACAGACCCTCGGCGCTGCGCGCGGTGACGAGGAAGGCGTCGCTCATCGGCGCCGACATGAACCATTTGTGCCCGCGCAGCCGGTACCAGTCGCCGTCCGCCGCTTCCGCCACGGTGAGGTTGGCGCGCAGGTCGGAGCCGCCCTGGCGCTCGGTGAGGCCCATGCCGACAAGGCCGCTGTCCTTGGCCGTGGCGGGCATGAAGCGGGCATCGTGCGCGGTGCTGCGCGCCAGACGCAGCCAGGGTTCGGCGAGCGCGGGGTCGCGGGCGAGCAGCGGCACCGCGGCGTGGGTCATGGTCGCCGGGCACAGGCTGCCGCATTCGACCTCGGCGAAGAGCTGGAACAGCGCCGCGCGGCGCACGTGGGCGGCGGGGGCGGGGGCGTGCCAGGCGGCGCCGGCGATGCCGCGCGCCTTGAGCCAGGCGAGGCAGCGGTGCCACGCGGGATGGAAATCGAAGCGGTCGAGGTGGTGGCCGTAGCGGTCGTGGGTGCGCAGTTGCGGCGGATGGGCGTTGGCGAGCTCGCCGCACTCGATCCACTCGGCGCCGCCCAGTTCGGCGCCGCAGGCGGCCAGTTCGTCGTGCGCGCCGGCGCCGCCTTCGCGGGCCACGGCGTCGTACAGTGCACGGTTGCCGAGGTAGCGGTCGTGCCCGGCAAGCGGTGGCGGCTGGTTGAGCACGGCGTCGATCGGGTCGGTGATCATCGCGGGTCTCTCCGCGCCGGCGGTGGGCGGCGCACTAGAATGAAAGTTCAGTATGGAACGCCGCGACCAGGGGCGCAGGGTGCGTGCCGGCGGCGGCAGGCGTTGAGGAGAGCGGAGGATGAAGGCGAGCGCGAACGCGGCGGCGTGGCTGCCGGGCCTGCTCGGGGTGGTGCTGGCGTGCGCGGCGCTGCCGGTTGGCGCCGAGGACGCCGTGTACCGTTGGCTGGACCGCAACGGGCAGGTCAATTACGGCAGCGAGCCGCCGCCCGGGGTGCGCGCGGAGCGCCTGGGTTCGCGCGGCAATCTGTCGGTGCTGCCGGCGCTGCAGCTGCCCACCGAGCCCGAGCCGAGCGGCGCCGACGACGATCGGCTCGAACGCCTGGAGCAGGAGCTTGCGGTGGAGCGCCGCCTGCGCCGTGAGGAGGAGGCGCGCCGCGCCGAGGACGCGACCCGGCGCGAGACGCTGCGCGCCGAGTGCGAGGCGCGCCTGCGCGAGGCGTGCGACGACGAGGGCCGGCCGGTGGGGCGGCGTTACATCGTGGTGCCCGCCCATCCGGGGTG
>JAEWVQ010000227.1 GCA_023459095.1 Pseudomonadota bacterium
CGGCTCGGCATCGCCGCGCTCGCGCCGCGCCCGGTGCATGAGCTCTCCGGCGGCGAGCAGCGCCTGGTGGCGCTCGCCGGCGTGCTCGCGATGCGCCCGCGCGTGCTGCTGCTCGACGAACCGACCACCGGCCTCGACGCCGCCACCGCCCACCGCCTGCTCGAAATACTCGCCGCCACCGGCCTCGCCATGATCGTCGCCTCCCACGATCCCGACTGCGTTGCCGCGCTGGCCACGCGCCGCCTTACACTGACGCCTCCCTAATTGTCAGAGCGCGGGCCGCCGTCCCGCGCGGAGCGCCATGGAACGGATCACGATTTCGCTGGAAGAGGACCTCGCGCGCGATTTCGACGCACTCATCGCCGCGCGCGGCTACCGCAACCGCTCGGAGGCGATGCGCGACCTGCTGCGCCGCGAGCTCGAACGCGCACGCCAGGAATCGGGCGCCGGCGAGCACTGCATCGCCAGCCTGAGCTATGTCTTCAACCACCACGAACGCCTGCTCGCCGAACGCCTGACCCAGCTCCAGCACGATCACCACGACCTCAGCGTGTCCACGCTGCACGCCCACCTCGATCACGACAACTGCATCGAGAGCACCATTCTCAAGGGGCCGACCGCGGCGGTTCGGCGTTTCGCCGACTCGATCATGGCGGAAAGCGGCGTGCGCCACGGCAGCCTCAACCTGATCACGGTCGAGGTCGGCGCCGGCGATGCGGCGCACGCCCATGCCCACGGTCACGAGCACGACCATCACCACCCCCACGCGCCCGGGCACTACCACTACCGGCCGCGCAACTGAGCGCCTGCAGCGGACATGAATGCAAGCGCCCGAGCGCGTGCCCGGGAAACGCCTCCGCCCCCGGAGAGGCGGCTGCGCCGCGCCACGGTCGCCACCGCCTTCGCCATCGCGCTTGCCGCGTGCACGCCAGCGCCGCGCCCGTCCGCGCCAAGCGCGGACCAGCCACCAGCGGGTTTTCCCGAGGCGGCCTACCTGCAAGCGGCACATCGGGGCGAGCCGGTATTCCGCATCGTGCCGGCACAATCGCTGGTCGTCGTCGAAGTGCGCCGCGGCGGGCGGCTCGGCCATCTGGGGCACGACCACGTCGTCTCCACCGACGATCTGCAGGGTTATCTGAACCCCGCCGCCGGGCGCGCCGACCTGTACCTGCGTCTGGACCGCCTCGTCGTCGACGATCCGGCACTGCGCGCCGCCGCCGGCTTCACCACGCAGCCCTCGCCCGCGGCGATCGCCGGCACGCGCACCAACATGCTGGAGAAAACGCTGCGCGCGCACGAACACCCCTATGCATGGATCGCGGTGAGCGGCTTCATCCCCGCGGACGCGAACTGGCGCGGCGAGGTCGCGCTCGAGGTCGCGATCACCCTCCATGGCCGCACCCACCGCCAGACGGTGCCGGCCGAGGTCGACGCCGGCGCCGGACGCATCGCGGCGCAGGGCGCGCTCGGCCTGCGTCAGACCGACTTCGGCATCGAGCCGATGTCCATCCTCGGCGGCGCGATCCGCGTCGAGGACGCGCTGACGCTGCGCTTTCGCCTCGTTGCCGAGCGCCTGCGCTGAGCGCCGCGGCCGCGCCCGTCGCGCTTTACTCCGGCAGGTCGCGCACGCGCAGGTAGCGCGGGAAACGTGGCTGACCCTTGGCGGTGAGTTCGCGGTAGCGGTAGGTGATGGTCGTGCCCGGCGCCGGCGGCGCCCGCCGCACTTCGTCGGTGAATCCGGTACCGATGCGGAAACGGCGGCCGGCGGCATCCTCCACCTCGAGCGCGCCGAGCATGCCCTGCAGGCGGCCGCGCCCCGGCACATGGCCGACCACGCGCGCCTCGGCGTCGAGCCAGGGGGTGAGCTTGAGCAGCGCCGCGCTGCGTCCCGGCGCCCACGGCGCGTCGGCGCGATGCAGCATCAGGCCCTCGCCGCCGCCGGCGACGACCTCGTCGAGCCAGCGCTGCAGTTCGCCGCGGCTCGCCACGCGGCGCTGCGCCACCGCCTGCACCCAGGGCACACCGGTCGCGGCGACGATGGCCTCGATGCGCGCGACGCGGGCGCTGAAATCGCCCGGCGCTCCCGGCAGTTCGAACACCATGTAGCGCACCGCGCGCCAGGCGTGGTCGTCGGCGACCTGCTGACGCACGATGCCGGACAGGCGCTCGAAGCTGCGCCGCCCCATCCACAGTTCGCCGTCGAGCGCATGCGCGGGCAGCGCGGCGATAAACCAGTCCGGCGCGACGATCTCGCGCCCGCTGCGAAAGCGCAGACGCTCGCCGTCCCACAGCGCGCGCACACCGTCGAGCTTTTCGCTGACCCAGTAGCCGGCGGGGTCGATGCCGTCGCGGTAGCGTTCGGCGAGCACCACACCCGGCATGCCGCCCCCGGCCTCACCCGCCACCACGGGCGGGGCGCAGAGCCCCGCCACGACGACCGCCGCCAGCACGGCGCGGAGGGTGCGGCCGACGCCGCGGGCGAAATCGCGAAGACAGCGGAGATCGAGACGGCGGCGCAGCGGCATGGCGATCGGCTCCCGGCGTAGGCGGAATCCGGATAATGCCATACAAATAAACCGCAACATCGGCCATGCGGCTGGCGCGGCGCGGCGACGGCGGCGATAATGCGCGCCTCGTCCGCCGCGTGTCCCCGCTCTCTCCGCCGTGCCCGCCCTGCCGCCCGCCCTGCTCCTCCTCGGCCCCACCGCCAGCGGCAAGACCGCCGCGGCGCTGGCGCTCGCCGCCGCGCTGCCGGTGGAAATCATCAGCGTGGACTCGGCCCTGGTGTACCGCGACATGGACATCGGCACCGCGAAGCCGAGCGTGGCCGAACAGGCGGTGTGCCCGCATCACCTGATCGACATCCTGTCGCCGGAAGAGGCCTACTCGGCGGCGCGCTTTTGCGCCGACGCCGCCCGCCTGATGGCCGAGATCGGCGCGCGCGGGCGCGTGCCGCTGCTCGTCGGCGGCACCATGCTGTATTTCAAGGCGCTGCGCGACGGCCTCTCCGATCTGCCGCCGGCCGATCCGGCGCTGCGCCGCGCCATCGACGAAGCCGCCGCGACGCGCGGCTGGCCGGCGCTCCATGCCGAACTCGCGGCGCTCGACCCCGCCGCCGCCGCGCGCCTGGAGCCGGGC
>JAEWVQ010000228.1 GCA_023459095.1 Pseudomonadota bacterium
CCGACGAGTTCGGCGACCGCGTGCTCGCCTGCCGCCTGCCGCTCGCCAAGGTGCTGGCCTTCTCCCGCCTGCTGCCGGGGAGGCTGCAGGGCGAGGACGAATATCTGGTGATCGGCGGCGTGGTCGTCGCCGACGACGCCCCGCCCTAGTCCGTGGCCTTGCCCGCGGCGAAGCCTTCGACCTTGCGCGTCGGCCCGGAAACGATGAGCAGATCGCCCGGGCGGATCACGCTGCTCGGCGTCGCATGCTGGAAATCCTCGTGCGCACGCTTGATGCCGACCACGGTGACGCCGAAGCGCTCGCGCACCCCGGCCTCGCCCAGCGAGCGGTCGTGGGTGTCGGCCGGGGCGTGGATTTTGGCGATCGCGAAACCGTCGTCGAACTCGATGTAGTCCATCATGCGGCCGCTGATCAGGTGGGCGACGCGCTCGCCCATGTCGGCCTCGGGATAGACCACGTGATGGGCACCGATGCGCTCGGCGATCTTGCCGTGCTCGGGGGTCATCGCCTTCACCCAGATGTCGGGAATGTCGAGCTCGGTGAGCGCCATCACCGTCATCAGGCTGGCGGCGAGATCGGTGCCGATGCCGACGATCGCGTGCGAGAAATCGGCGACCCCGAGCTGGCGCATGGTCATCGCATTGGTCGAATCGGCCTGCACCGCGTGGGTGAGCAGATCGGCCCACTCATCGACCGGCCCCGCGTCGCGATCGATCCCCATGACGTCATGGCCGAGCTGCATCAGCGAATTGGCGACCGCGCCGCCAAAGCGCCCGAGACCGATGACGACCACACTGTCGCCCTTGAAAAACGCGAAGCGTTCGGTAAATAGCCTAGCCAACAATGGGATGCTCCTCGGGATAGCGATAAGGCATGCGATGCTCGCCCAGCGCCAGCGACGCCGCGAGCGTCACCGTACCGACGCGGCCGACATACATCAGCAGCACGAGCATCAACTGCGCGGCCGCGGGCAGATCGGCGGTGATGCCGGTGGACAGGCCCACCGTGCCGAACGCCGAGATCACCTCGAAAATGACGCGGTCGGTGGCGATGTCGGTGGTGCGCAGAATGAACAGCGTCCCCAGCACCACCATCGCGCTGCCGAGCACGAGCACGGTGATCGCCTGACGCTGCGCCGAACTGCTGACGCGGCGGCCGAAGGCCTCGGTGTCGGCGCGCCCGCGGATTTCGGCGATCACCAGCAGCACGAGAATCATCGCCGTCGCCACCTTCACCCCGCCCGCGGTACCGGCACTGCCGCCGCCGATGAACATCAGGAAGTAGTGCAACCCCAGGCTCTCATGGGTGAGCGCGCCGATGTCGATCGAATTGAAGCCGGCGGTGCGCGCCGACACCGAAGCGAACACCGCCGACAACAGCTTGTCGGGCGCCGCCATCGGTCCCAGCGTGCGCGGGTTGGACCACTCGAACACGAGCAGGACGAGGGCGCCGCCGACGAGCAGCGCGGCGCTGCCGACCAGGGTCAGCTTGGTGTGCAGCGACCAGTGGCGCGGACTGCGGAATCGGGCACGCAAATCGTGCAGCACCGGAAACCCGAGCCCGCCGATGATGATCGCCGCCATGACCGGGGTGAGCACGAAGACGTCCGCGGCATAGCGCGTCAGGCCGTCGGCGTGGATCGAGAAACCGGCGTTGTTGAATGCGGACACGGCATGGAACACCCCGCTCCACAGCGCCTCCGACCACGGCAAGCCATGCCCGAAGTGAAAACGTGCGCTCAGCCACAAGGCGGCCACGAGTTCGACCGCGACGGTGACGATCAACACCAGTTTGGCCACGCTCGTCACTTCGCCCACGCCCAGGCTGCGCGTTTCCACCTGCGCCACCAGGCGCGTGCGCAAGCGCAGCGAGCGATTGACCATCAGGCCGAGCAAGGTGGCCGCGGTCATCATGCCGAAGCCGCCAGCCTGGAACAGCGCGACGATCACCCACTGGCCGAACTGCGACCAATAAGTGCCGGTATCGACCACCACCAGGCCGGTCACCGACACCGCCGACACCGCGGTAAACAGCGCGACCAGCACGGGCGCGCCGCTGCCCGCCGCATGCGAAACCGGCAGCATCAACACCGCGGTGCCGATCAGCATCGTGACCAGAAAGGCCAGCGGCACGATCCCGGCCGGATGCTGGACCGCTCTAATATTCAAGGCACCCCCGGATCGACCCCAGGGCAGACGACGGCACGGTACGCACGACGGTTGATCGACCTCACGCTCGGCGGAACACCACGGTTCCGGCAGGCGGCGATCATCCCCGGGTTCGCCCCGACCGCCAGCCCCCGCCCGCGTCAGCCCCGCCGACTGTCGCGTATCCGACAATCCCCCCGCGTACCACCGACATCGCCCCAGGGCGCACGGCGTACGCCCGCCACCCGCGCCCCCAGGCGCGGCGCACCGCCGACGCGCGCGAAGGTGGCACCGTTCTTGCGCAAGCTCATGTCGACCGCGGCCCCACCGCCCTCCCCGACCGACTCGACAAGGAAGCTCCCATGACCGCAGCAGTGTTCGCACAGATCAGGGCCGGCCTCGCCGCCGGCGAGGTCGTGCCCTTCATCGGCGCCGAAGCGCTCGCCGACGTCACCCATGCCGTCAAGGGCGGCAAGATTCCGGCGACCAGCGACGAACTCATCCTGTCGCTCAACAACGGCCAGCCGATGGCGCCGCGGCTGATGTACGAGTTCCCGCGCGCGGCGATGAATGTCGAACTCAAGCGCGGCCGCAGCGCGGTCAACCGCTGGC
>JAEWVQ010000229.1 GCA_023459095.1 Pseudomonadota bacterium
CCTCGCCACCGTCTGAGCCACGGCCGTCGCCGTGACCTCGCGCCGTACCGCCCTTCGGCGGCAACCGGCCGTCCCGCGTCGCCCGCTGCCGCCCCCATCGGCATGGCAGCGCCGGCGCGCACCCTCCGATTACACAGAAAGAACAAGGGATTCCTCGATGTCCACCCCGTTTCGCACCGCCCGGCGCCCGCTCGCGCTGGCCTTCATCCTTGCCTTCGCTCCTGCCCTCGCCATCGCCGACGACGCCACGCTGGCCCCGGTCACGGTCTCGGCGAGCGCGCTGACCCTGGGCAGCGACGACATGAGCACGCCGGTGAGCGTGCTCGAAGGCGACGAACTGGTACGCCGCCGCGCCGCCACGCTGGGCGAAACCCTCGCCGGCGAGCCCGGCATCGCCGCCAGCCATTTCGGCGCCGGCGCCAGCCGCCCGATCATCCGCGGCATGGATGGCCCGCGCGTCAAGGTGCTGGCCGACGGCGCCGAAGTCATGGATGCCTCCACAATCAGCCCCGATCACGCCGTCGCCCTCGACCCCATGCTGAGCCGCCAGATCGAAGTGCTGCGCGGCCCTTCGGCGCTCGCCTACGGCGGCGGTGCGATCGGCGGCGTGGTCAATGTGCTCGACCACCGCGTGCCGATGGCGATCCCGAAGAACGGCTTCGAAGGCAGCGTCGAACTGCAGGCCGGCACCGCCGCGCGCTCGGGCGCGGGCGCCTTCGAACTCACCGCGGGCGCCGGCAATCTGGCGATCCACGCCGAAGGCCTCAAGCGCGACGCCCGCGACTACCGCGTCGGCGACGGCTGGGACGGCGGCAGCCGCGTCGACGGCAGCTACAGCGCGGCGGAGAGCGGTAGCCTGGGGCTGTCCTGGGTCGGCGAGCGCGGCTACCTCGGCCTCGCCTGGAGCCGCCAGCAAAACGACTACGGCCTGCCCGGCCACAGCCATGAGTACGAGGACTGCCACCCGCACGGCAGCCATCTGCACTGCGGCGGCCACGGCCATGACCATGAGCACGAGGATGACGAGCATGAGCACGACCATGCTAACGGCATCCCCTTCGTGAAGCTCGACAGCGAGCGCTGGGACCTGCGCGGCGAACTGTTCGACCCGCTCCCCGGCTTCACCCGCCTGCGCATGCGCGCCGCGCACACCAACTATGTACACGACGAAATCGAGGACGAAGACGGTGAAGAGCACGTCACCACGCGCTTTCGCAGCCGCGCCCACGACGGTCGCGTCGAACTCGAGCACGCACCGCTCGCCGGCCTGCGCGGCGTGATCGGGCTGCAGACCTCGCGCCGCGACTTCCGCGCCGACGGCGAGGAGGCCTATGTGCCGCCGACGCTGACAACACGGCACGCCGCCTTCCTGGTCGAGGAATACACCCTCGGCGACTGGCGCCTCGAAGCCGGCCTGCGCCACGAATGGCAGGACATCGAGGTCGATTCCGCGCAGCGCGACCGCAGCCACCGCGGCAACTCGGTCTCGCTCGGCGCGGTGTGGAACTTCGCCCCGCAATACGCGTTCGGCGTTTCACTGTCGCGTGCGCAGCGCCTGCCCAGCGCCGAGGAGCTCTACGCCAAGGGCATCCACATGGCGACCAGCACCTGGGAACGCGGCAACCCCGAGCTGAAGGCGGAAACCTCGCACAATCTCGATCTCTCGCTGCGCAAGACCGCCGGCCCCACCACGTTCACGGTGGCGGCCTTCCACAACCGCGTCGACGACTACATCCACGCCCACACCCTCGATGCCCATGAAGGCTTCCAGCTCATCGAGTACGCGCAGCGCGACGCCACCTTCACCGGCGTCGAAGGCCGCATCCGCCAGCAGCTGACCCCGGTGTTCGGCCTCAGCCTGTTCGGCGACTACGTGCGCGCGCGCTTCGACAGCGCCGCCGGCGGCGGGCGCGACTTGCCGCGCATCCCCGCACACCGCATCGGCCTCGGCCTCGACGCGCGCTGGCAGAACTGGGCCGGCGAGGCCGAGCTGTACCGCGTCGGTCGCCAGGACCAGGTCGCCGAATTCGAGAGCGAAACCGCCGGCTACACCCTGCTCAACCTGGGCGTCAGCTACCACGGCAAGTTCCAGTCGGTGCCCTGGCTGTTCTACGTGAAGGCCAACAACCTGACCGACGAGCTGGCCTACAACCATGCCTCCTTCATCAAGCGCGCCGCCCCGCTGACCGGGCGCAGCCTGACCATGGGGGTGAAGCTGTCGTTCTGAGCCCAGGCCCATCGCAGCAACCGCACACGCCCCGGCCTCGCCCCCGAGCCCGGGGCGTGTTCATCATTGACAACATCCAAAACGGAAGCATTTGTTCATAGCTAAACAAATACTTGTGCAATATCCACTCTGCAAGGAAAATCCACCCCTGATTTAGGTCGCCCTGATTTAAGTCGCCTTTGAGCCGAATACGGCGACGCAGGATATCGCCCGGTTTTCGACCTCGGCGCCCCCCTTTCCTGACTTCAATGATGCGGACAACGATGCCTGGCCATCCGAAGGAAATTTCCATGCGCTTCGCGATGCGCCTCCTGCTGATCTGCACGATGCTGATCGGGTGGCCCGCAGCCGCCTTCGCCGCCCAGTTCATGGTCCTGATCGACAACGACCAGAGCACCGCGACCGGTTGCCAGGTGAACCTGCCGCCCACGGTGGACGGCGTCGAATTCCGCATCATCGCCACCGTCGCCGACGTCCCGGCCCCCACCACGGTCACCAGCGTGACCCTGGAGGAATGCCAGAGCGGCAGTTTCGGCCCGGCGGCGACGATCGGCGGCGGCCAGCCGCTCGGCAACAACAACGGCATCGGCGCGGCCGACGTCATCGAACTCGCGGTCAGCGAGGGGCTGATCGGTTCGGCCGTGGTCAATGGCGACGCCACCCTCCATTTCGTCTCGGTGGGCAGCGGCGGCGCCGACCTCACCGTCGCCGCCCCCTTCCATTTCGTCTCCACCGCCAGCGCCGCGGCCATTCCCAGCCTGTCCGCGGGTGCGCTGATCGTGCTCGCCCTGCTCATCGCTGCGTTCGGCAGGCGCGGTGGCGGCGCCGGACGCCACCTCGGCCTCACCCTGGTCTTGCTGTGCACCAGCGGCGGCATACTGATCGCCGCCCAGTTCGTCGTCGATGGCGACGTCAGCGACTGGGCCGGCGTCGCGCCGCTGGTCTCCGACCCGGGCGGCGACGCCGCCGACAACGGCATCGACATCGTCGCCGGCTTCGTGGCCCAGGAGGCCGGCAAGGCCTTCTTCCGCATCGACGTCCGCAATCTCGGCAGCAATGCTCCGGAAGTCACGCCGGCAAGTTACACCCTCGCCGAGAACAGTGCCGCGGGCAGCACCGTCGGCACGGTCGGCTTCATCAACCACGGCGGCGGCGCCAGCCACAGCTTTGCGATCACCGCGGGCAATACCGGCGGCGCGTTCGCGATCGACCCCGCCAGCGGCCAGCTCACCGTGGCCAGTTCCGGCGCGCTCAATTTCGAAACCACGCCGACGTTCGCCCTCACCGTCGAGGTGACCGACGACCATGTCCCGCCGCGCAGCGGCAGCGGACTGATCACCGTGACCCTGAGCGACGTCAACGAAGCGCCGGTGGTCACTGCGGCCAGCTTCGCGGTCGCCGAACACAGCCCGATTGGCACCGTCCTCGGCACGGTCGGCTTCAGCGACCCGGATGCCGGCCAGAGCCACAGCTTCGCAATCACCGCGGGCAACACCGGCAACGCCTTCAGCATCAACGCGGGCAGCGGACAGATCACCGTGGCCGATGCGGCACAGATCGTCGCAGGGGCCGGATTCACCCTGACCGTCAGCGTCACCGACAACGGCAGCCCCGCGCAAAGCGGCACGGCGGCGGTCACCATCAATGTCACCGACGTCAACGACCCCCCCGTGGTCACCGACGCCAGTTTCAGCCTCGACGAACACAGCGCGGCCGGCACCGCGGTCGGCACCGTCGTCGCCAGCGATCCCGACCTGCCGGCGCAGACCCTGAGCTACGCGCTCACCGCCGGCAACGGCAGCGGCGCCTTCGCGATCGACGCCGCAGGCGCGGTCACCGTCGCCAACCCCGCCGCGCTCGACTTCGAAACCACGCCGAGCTTCACCCTCACCGTCACCGTCACCGACAACGGCAGCCCCGCGCTGTCCGCCACCGGCACCCTGACCGTCACCCTCAACGACATCAACGACGCCCCGGTGGTGCAGGCCGCCAGCTTCGCGCTGGATGAGCGCAGCGCCAACGGCACCGCGGTCGGCACGGTGACCGCCAGCGATGCCGATCTGCCGGCGCAGACGCTGAGCTACGCGATCACCGCCGGCAACACCGGCACCGCCTTCGCCCTCGACGCGGCCAGCGGCGCACTCACCGTGGCCAACTCGAGCGCGCTCGACCACGCCACCCAGCCGACCTTCTCGCTCACCGTCCAGGCCACCGACAACGGCAGCCCGGCGCGCAGCGGCAGCGCCACGGTGACGGTCACGCTCAACGACATCAACGATCCGCCGGCACCGGCGGGCGGCCCGTTCGCCGTGCTTGAGAACAGTACCGCGGGTGCCATCGTCGGCACGGTGGCGGCCAACGACCCCGACAGCGGCCAGAGCCACAGCTTCGCGATCACCGGCGGCGACGGCGCGACGGCCTTCGCCATCGATCCGGCGAGCGGCCAGATCACCGTCTCCGGCAACGTGGCCCTCAACTTCGAGACCAAGAATGCCTACTCGCTGACCGTGCAGGCCACCGACAACGGCACGCCGGCGCTGTCCGCGAGCACCACGATCACTCTCAGCATCGTCGACGTGAACGAGGCCCCGTCGATCGCCGACACCGCCTTCTCGGTCGCCGAAAACAGCGCCAACGGCACCGTGGTCGGCAGCGTGCCGGTGACCGACCCCGACGCCGGCCAGAGCCACAGCTACGCGATCCTGTCGGGCAACACCGGCGGCGCCTACGCGATCGGGGCCGGCGGCCAGATCACGGTCGCCAATGGCGGCGTGCTCGACTACGAAACCCCCGGCATGCGCACGCTGACGCTGACCATCCAGGTCACCGACAACGGCACGCCGGCGCTCACCGACACCGCCACCGTGACCGTGAGCCTGACCGACGTCAACGAAGCGCCGAGCGCGGCCGCGAGAAGTTACGACGCCCACACCAACCTGCCGATCAGCGTGCCGGCGGGCAGCGGCCTGCTCGTCGGCAGCGTCGACCCCGAAGGCGACAGCCTGAGCGTGGGCATGGTCTCCGCCAGCACCCCGGCGGGCGCCGTCATCAACGCAGCGGCCGACGGCAGCTTCACCTTCACCCCGCCGCCCGGCGTCACCGGCCCGGTCTCCTTCACCTACCAGGCGTGCGACGCCGGCGCGCTGTGCGGCAGCAACACAGTGACCGTGACCGTCGCCGGCCCGGCAGTGTGGTTCGTCGATGCCAACGCCGCCGCGGGCGGTAACGGCACGCAGAGCGCGCCGTTCAAGACGCTGGCCGCAGCGAGCAGCGCTGCCAGCGCCGGCAGCCGCGTCTTCGTGGCCGCCGGCAGCTACGCCGACGGCATCATCCTGCCCGCGACCAGCCGCCTCATCGGCCACGGCGCGAGCGGCGATTTCGACACCGCGCTCGGCCTCGGCACCCTGCCCACCCATGCGGTCGCGCGACCGACGCTGGGCGGCGCCACCCCCACCATCGGCGCCGTCACCATCGGCAGTTCCGCCAACGTGCAGATCCGCGGCGTGGCGATTTCGGCAGGTGCGGTGACCGCGCTGAGCGCCAGCGGCGCCACCGGCCTCGACATCGCCGACACCAGCGTCGCCGCGGCCAGCGCTACCGCCGTGAGTCTGAGCAGCACCACCGGCAGCGTGCTGCTGAGCAGCACGAACTCCAATGGCGGCACCAACAACGTTGCCCTTTCCGGGGTCAGCGGCACCGTCGTCCTGGGCAGCGGCGCCTTGTCGGGTGCGACCGGGGCGGCACTCGTGGTCAACAACAGCGGCGGCGCCATCAGTTACGCAGGCTCGATCACCAACACCACCCAGGGCGTGACGCTGACCAGCAACACCGGCACGATTTCCCTGTCCGGGGTACTGGCGCTGGACACCACCACCAACGCCGCCTTCACCGCCACCGGCGGCGGTACCGTGCAGGCAACCAATCCGGACAACACGCTGAGCACCACCACCGCGACCGCGCTCAACGTCACCAACACCACGATCGGCGCCGGCGGCCTGCGCTTCAAGCGCATCGGCTCGAACGGCGGCGCCACTGCAGGCATCGTGCTCAGCAATACCGGCGCCACCGGCGGCCTCAGCGTGCTCGGCGACGGCAGTGCCGGCAGCGGCGGCACCATCCAGGGCAAAGCCGCGTCGTGCATCAGCGTCAGCAACAGCCGCGACCTGCATCTGGCCTCGATGGTGCTGCAGAACTGCCAGACTCACGGCCTCGACGCGAGCAACCTGACCCACTTCAGCCTCACCAACAGCACGGTGAGCGCCAACGGCAATGCCGCCAACGAGCGCGGGCTGAACTTCAACGGCCTGTACGGGACCGCGAGCATCACCGGCACCATCGTCACCGCCTCGGCGAGCGACAACCTCTACGTCGCCAACAGTTCCGGCACGCTGACGCAGCTGAACATCGCCGGCCCCGGCTGCACCTTCTCCAACACCTTGGGCGCGAACGGCAACGACGGCATCCTCATCGTCGGCGACAGCACCGCCACCATGTCGGTTGCGGTATCGAACTGCAGCTTCACCAACCACCGCGGCGATCACTTCCAGGCTTCGACCTCGGGGTCGAACACCGCGACGATGAACGTCAGCTTCACCGGCAACACCCTCAGCCACACCAGCGGCAGCGTCGGCGCGGGGGTCACGATCGCCAGCGCCGACGGCGCCATGACGACGGCAACGGTATCCGACAACACGATCACCGGCGCCGTGGCCTCGGCAATCACCGTCTCTCAGGGCTACAACAACGCGCATGCCGGTGCCGCGCTGAAGGCGACGCTGGCCAACAACGTCATCGGCAGTTCCGGCGTGGCGAACTCGGGGTCGGCCCAGGGCGACGGCATCACCGTGACCCAGAACGGCAGCGGCACGCTGACAACGCTGATCAGCAACAACACGATCAGGCAGTATGCCAACGCCTTCGGCATCCAGTTCGTGACCGGCGACGGTAGCGGCACGTTCAATGGCACCCTGAGCGGCAACACGGTCAGCGAGCCCGCTGGCGAACTGGCCGCGAACGGCTTCCAGCTCAATGCCGGGCTCGTCGCCAGCGACGCCGGCACGGTCTGCCTCGCCCTCGACAACAACCAGATGGCCGGGGCAGGCAACAGCGCTTTCGGCTACACCGACTTCCGGCTACGCCAGCGCCAGGCGACCACGGTCCGCCTGCCGGGCTACAGTGGCGGCGCGAGCGATACCGCGGCGGTCACCGCTTATGTCCAGGCCGGCCGCATCAATGGCAGCGGCAACGCCGCGGTTTCCGGCGCCGGCGCCGGCTTCACCAACGCCGCGGCCTGCCCCACCCCGTGATTACGAAAATGCCGACACCGATTACCGCGCCGCGGACGACGATCCAACCCGGAACCCGCCATGGCTGAACCTTTCCTCTCCGAAATCCGCCTGATGTCCTTCGTGTTCGCACCGAAGGGCTGGGCACTGTGCGATGGCCAGTTGCTGCCGATCAACCAGAACCAGGCGCTGTTTTCGCTGCTGGGCACGACCTTCGGCGGCAACGGTCAGGTCAATTTCGCCCTCCCCGACCTGCGCGGACGCACCCCCATCCACGTCGGCAGCGGGCACACCCTAGGCGAGCGCGGCGGCGAACAGGCGCACACCTTGTCGATCGCCGAGTTGCCCACCCATACCCACCTCCTGCAGGCCTCGCCCAACAACGCGACCACGCCGATTGCCGCCGACAACGTGCTCGCCGCGGCCAACAACGCCTATGGTCAGGCCGAGGATCTGGTGGCGCTGCACCCGACGGCCTCGCCCAACCGCGGCGGCTCGCAGGCGCACCTGAACATGCAGCCCTTCCTGACCTTGAGCTTCTGCATCGCGCTGCAGGGCATCTTTCCGTCCCCCACCTGAGGCAGGCGCCCCCATGGCTCAACCCTATGTCGGCGAAATCCGCATGTTCGCCGGTAACTTCGCCCCCGCCGGGTGGATGTTCTGCGAAGGCCAGTTGCTGTCGATCGCGGAAAACGAAACCCTGTTTCAACTGATCGGCACCACCTATGGCGGCGACGGCGAATCGACCTTCGCCCTGCCCGACCTGCGCGGCCGCATCCCCATCCACCAGGGCAATGGCTTCATCCTCGCCGAAACCGGCGGCGCCGAAGAGATCACCCTCACCGTCAACCAGATTCCGGCACACAGCCATGCGCTGCTGGCCAGTACGGCACCCGGCACCGCAGCCACCCCCGGTCAGCATCTGCTCGCCGCACCGCCCGGCACCGGCCTGTACGTCGAGGACCCGGCCTCCGCCGCCCTGAACCCGGTGGCGGTCACCTCCACCGGCGGCAGTCAGCCGCACACCAATTTTCAGCCTTATCTGTGCGTGAGCT
>JAEWVQ010000230.1 GCA_023459095.1 Pseudomonadota bacterium
GTGAGGTCGATCATCAGCACGCCCAGTTCATTCAACTTGCGGCTGTTCTCGGCATGGACGTAGGCGGAGGTCGCGTCGAAGGCGATCTGCACGCCGTCGGCCTTCACATGCGGCAACAGGCCATCGATGCCCTCGGCGGTGGTCTTGAGCCCGAGCTCGCGGGCGCGCGCCAGGCCCTCGGAGGTGGCGTCGATGCCCACCATCCACACCGGCTCCAGCACCGGGCTGCGCTTCAGTTTGTACAGCAGATCGGTGCCGATGTTGCCCGGGCCGATCAGCGCGCATTTGATCTTGTTGCTCATCGTGAGAGTTCTCCGTTTCAGACGAAGCGCACCGAACAGCCGCCGATGCCGCCGATGGTGACGCGCAGGTTGTCGCCGGCCTTCACCGGCACCATGATCGCCAGCGAACCGGACAGGATGACCTCGCCCGCCTTCAGCGGAATGTCGAGGCTACCCAGCGTGTTGGCGAGCCAGGCGACCGCGTTGGCGGGCGCGCCCAGCGCCGCGGCACCGGCGCCGGTGGCGACGATCTCGCCGTTCTTCTCGAGGATCATGCCGCAGGTGTTGAGATCCACCTTGCGCGGATCGACCAGGCTGTCGCCGAGCACGAATACGCCGCAGGAAGCGTTGTCGGCGACGGTGTCCTGGATCTTGATCTTCCAGTCGCGGATGCGCGAATCGACGATCTCGAAGCAGGTCATCACGCCTTCGGTGGCGGCAAGCACGTCGGCGGCGGTGACGCCGGGGCCTTTCAGATCTTTCTTCAGCACGAAGGCGATCTCGCCTTCGGCCTTGGGCTGGATCAGGGTGTCGGCGGCAATCGCCTCGCCCTCGTTGTAGAGCATGCCGTCGGTGAGGAGGCCGAAGTCGGGCTGATAGACGCCCAGCATGTTCATCACTGCCTTCGAGGTGACGCCGATCTTCTTGCCCACCACGCGCTCGCCCGCTTCCAGGCGGCGCGCGTTCATGCGCTGCTGGATGCGGTAGGCGTCTTCAACCGTGATGCCGGGATGGCGTTCGGTCAGCGGCGCCAGCACTTCGCGCTTCACCATCGCCTGGTAGAGCTCGTCGCCGAGCTGTTCGATCAGGTTCTTGTCCATTTACTACCTCCAATTTGTCGCTGCGCGAAGAGGGGTGACCCGTGGAGTGCCGGGTTTGCACAGCCGGCCCGCTCGACAGGCGCGGCGCGCGCGCCGCGAAACCCCTGTCTCACCCTCAGAGCTTGATGCAGATGTTCTTCTGCTCGGTATAGAACTCGAGCGAATGCACCCCGCCCTCGCGGCCGATGCCGGACTGCTTGGCGCCGCCGAAGGGGGTGCGCAGGTCGCGCAGGAACCAGGAGTTCACCCACACCAGACCGGCTTCGATCTGGCCGGCGACGCGGTGGGCGCGGGCGAGGTCCTTGGTCCACACCGAGCAGGCCAGGCCGTAGTCGGTGTCGTTGGCGCGGCGGACCACTTCCTCTTCCGCATCGAAAGGCTGGATCAGCGTGCAGGGGCCGAAGATTTCTTCGCGCGCGATCGGCGAGTTGTCGTCCAGACCGGTCCAGATCGTCGGTTGCACCCAGGCGCCGTTGGCGAGTTCGCCCGGCATCTGCGGCACGCCGCCGCCGGTAACCACGGTGGCGCCGAGTTCCTTGGCCTTGTTGTAGTAGGAGAGCACCTTGTTCTTGTGCTCCTGCGAGATCAGCGGGCCCATGCCGGTGCTGGCGTCGTCCGGCACGCCGAGCTTGAGGCCCTCGGCGCCGGCCTTGAGCGCGGCGACGAAGCGGTCGAAGATCGGCCGCTCCACATACACGCGCTCGGTGCCGAGGCAGACCTGGCCGCAGTTGGCGAACACCGAACGCATCGTGCCTTCGATGGCGGCATCGAAATCGCAGTCGGCGAACACGATGGCCGGGTTCTTGCCGCCCATCTCCAGCGACACCGGGCGCGCGCCGTCGGCGGCGGCCTTCATGATCGCCGCGCCGGTGCGGGTTTCGCCGGTGAAGGTGATCGCATTGACCTTGGGATGGGTGGTGACGAACTCACCGGCCGAACCCGGCCCGAAGCCGTGCACCACGTTGTACACGCCCTTGGGCATGCCGACCTCGTTCATCACCTCGCCGAGCAGGGTCGCGGTCTGCGGGGTTTCTTCCGAGGGCTTGACCACCACGGTGTTGCCGCAGGCCAGCGCCGGGCCGACCTTCCAGGTCATCAGCAGCAGCGGCAGGTTCCACGGGCAGATCACGCCGACCACGCCGACCGGGCGGCGCAGCGCGTAGTTGAGCGCGCCGCGACCGTCCGGCGTGGCCATCTCGAAGAACTCGGTGGGCACGCTCTTGATGACGTCGGCGAAGATCTTGAAGTTGGCCGCGCCGCGCGGAATGTCGATGTGGCTGGCGAGGCTGCGCGGCTTGCCGGTGTCGGCGCATTCGGCGGCGAGGAAGTCGTCGAAGCGGCGGTTGATGCCGTCGGCCACCGCGTTGAGCAGGTCCACCCGCTCGGCCACCGTCATCCTGCCCCACGGCCCCTTGAGCGCGGCTTGGGCGGCGGCGACCGCCGCATCGACCTCGCTGCGGCCGGCTTCATGCACCGCGGCGATGATGCGGTTGTCGAGCGGCGAGCACTTGTCGAAGGTCTTGCCGGTGGCGACGAACTCGCCGTTGATGAAGTTGTGGATCTGTTTCATGCCCTGCTCTCCTTCAGTCTTCGATGGGGTCGGCGCCGATCGCGAGCAGGCCCGCTCGTGCGCATGCTTCGTCCTGTGCGGCGGAGGCGCCCGATACACCGATGCCGCCCACCAACTGGCCGCAGGCGCGGATCGGCAGCCCGCCGCCGAACACGATCAGGTTCGGTTGCGCGGCAAAACCGAGCTTCATGCCTTCGTCCTCGCCGCACACCGTCATCCACTGCGCGGTGGGAAACCCGAAACCGCCTGCGGTTCGGGCCTTGTCGATGGCGATCTGGATGGAATGGGTGAACGCCCCCGGCATGCGCAGGAAGGCGATCAGGTTGCCGGCGGTATCGGTGACGCCGACGTTGATGCGCACCCCCAGCGCTTCGGCGTGCTGCACCGCTGCCGCGACCGCGGCGTGGGCCGCTTCCCAGGCGACGGTGGCCTGTGGCACCGCGATATTCATGTGTGGTCTCCTCCGCGCAGCCGTCCGCCGGCTGCGATGAACCGAAAGATAGAGCGCCCGTTTATCGACGTCAATACAAAATCTCGATATTTATTTTTTGGCGCGCGATTTGCGTGCTCGGCTAGAATTGCGCCATCCCCTGCCTGGCCACCGCCCCCCATGAGCCCGCTCGCCACCATCGCCGAAGCCGAAGACACCCCGACCCCGAAGACGCTGGTCGAGGCCGCCTACACCCGGCTGCGCCGCGACATCATCGAAGGCCTGCATGCGCCCGGCGACAAGCTGCGCGTCGAGCATCTCAAGGACCAGTACGAGGTCGGCGCCGGCACCCTGCGCGAGGCCTTGCTGCTCCTCGTCACCGATGCCCTGGTGGTGGCGCAGGGGCAGCGCGGCTTTCGCGTCGCGCCGATCTCGATGGCCGACTTCGAGGACATCACCCGCACCCGCGTGCTGCTCGAGACCGAGGCGCTGCGCCAGTCGATCGCGCGCGGCGACGAAGCCTGGGAGGCGGCGCTGGTGGCGGCCTTCCACCGCCTGTCGCGCGC
>JAEWVQ010000231.1 GCA_023459095.1 Pseudomonadota bacterium
CTGCAGCGGCGGCGAGGCAACCGCCGCCGCGGGCGCGGCCTCGACCGCCGGCGCCGCCGCCGCGGGGCTCGCCCACACCCACTCGAGCCCCAGCCGGCGGCCGATCCAGTCGAGCAGTTCATCGACCTTGATCGGCTTCAGGATGAAGTCCTCGACCGCGATCCCGGCATCGTTGTCCAGGCCCTTGTCGAAGGCATTGGCGGAAATCACCGCCAGCGGCATCTCCGCCAGCCCCGCGGCGCGCAGCCGACGCAGGGTCTCCCAGCCATCAATGCCGGGCATCGCCAGATCCATGAACACGAGGTGGGGGCGGAACGCCGGCAGCAGCTCCAGACACTCTTCGCCCGAGGCCGCCTGGCCGACTTCGAAGCCGAGGGGTTCGAGCAGATTGACGAGCAGCTCGCGGTCGACGCGCTCGTTGTCCACGGTGAGGATGCGCCGCCGCACCCCCTGGTAGCCGATGCGCTGCGCGCGCGGCAGCGCGGCCTCGGCCTGGGCGCCGTGGATCTGCGGCAGGAACAGGCGGATGCGGAACACGCTGCCGACCCCCGGCGTACTGTCCACGGTGAGCTCGCCGCCGGTCAGATCGGTGAGCATGCGGCTGATCGTCAGCCCGAGGCCGGTGCCGGTGGTGGTGCGCGCACTGCGCCCGCGCGCGAAGGGTTCGAAGATCTGCGCCAGCTCGTCGGCGGCGATTCCGGGGCCGCTGTCCTCGACTTCGAACAGCGCCATCTCGCGGCGGTAGCTCAGGCGCACCCGCACCTCGCCGCGCGCGGTGAACTTGACCGCGTTGCCGATGATATTGAGGAGGATCTGGCGCAGGCGCTTCTCGTCGGCGCGCACCACCTCGGGCAGCGTGCCGCTGCTCTCGAAGCGGAAACCCAGACCCTTGTCGCGGGCCTGCGGCTCGAACATGCCGACGAGCTGGCGGACGAAGCCGGGGAAGGCAAGCGGGCGCATGTCGAGGGCGAACTTGCCGCTCTCGATGCGGGCGATGTCGAGCGTGCCCTCGATCAGCGACAGCAGATGCTCGCCGCTCTTCTTGATCACGCTCACCGCCTGCCGCCGGTGCGGCGGAATCGCCTCGTCGCCGTCGAGGATCTGCGCGTAGCCGAGGATGCTGTTGAGCGGCGTGCGCAGCTCGTGGCTGATCGAAGTCACGTAGCGGCTCTTCGCCTGGTTGGCCTGCTCGGCGACGCGGCGCGCCTTCTGCAGCTGCTCGTCGGTGCGGCGGTGCGACTCGATCTCCTGCATCAGCAGCTGGGTCTGGCGCGCGGTCTCCTCCTGGGCGACCTGACGGCTCTTGTGCGCGAGCACCATCCACCACGCGACGATGCCGCCGACCAGCAGCAGCGCGGCGAACAGCTTGAACATCACCGCCTGCAGAGCGTCGGCGGCGGCACTAGGGGTCTGCGCCTCGTGGTGGTAGAGCGTGCCGAGCAGCAGCAGCAGGACCACGACCACGCCGCTCATCAGCAGCAGGTAATGGCCCACACCGCCGGCCAGATACGGCCGCAGGCGGCGCGGCAGCACCCGCCGCAACACCGCCTCCCACTGCGCCGACAGACGCGCGTGCGGCTTGCAGCGGTCGTTGCAGCGCGCATCGAGCGAACAGCACAGCGAACAGATCGTGCCCTGATAGGCCGGGCAATGGCTGGTGTCCTCGGGCTCGAAATCCTGCCCGCAGACACAGCAGCGCCGCGTCTTCACCCAGGCCTTGCCGGCGGTATCGACCGTTTCCGGGGGGCGGGCCAGGTAGTAGCGCCCTGCCGTCGCCCACGCGATCAGCGGCGAGGCGAGGAGCGCGCTGAGCATCGCGACGAAGGGCGCGAACGGCTGCCAGGCCGGACCGAAGGCGCCGACGAAGGTCGCCACCGACAGCACCGATGCGATCGACATCGCGCCGACGCCGACCGGGTTGATGTCGTACAGGTGGCTGCGCTTGAACTCCACCCCCGGCGGCGACAGGCCGAGCGGCTTGTTGATGACGAGATCGGCGACCACCGCGAGCATCCACGAGATGGCGATGTTGGAATACAGACCGAGCACCTGGCCAAGCGCGTGGAAGACGTTCATCTCCATCAGCAGCAGCGCGATCAGGCAGTTGAACACCACCCACACCACCCGCCCCGGATGGCTGTGGGTGAGCCGCGAGAAGAAATTCGACCACGCCAGCGAGCCCGCGTAGGCGTTGGTGACGTTGATCTTGAGCTGCGACACGATGACGAACAGCGCGGTCACTGCGACCGCCCACAGCGCGCTGTCGAACACGCGCGAGAAGCCGAGCAGGTACATCTGGTTGGGGTCGACCGCCTTGTCCGCGGCCACCCCCTCGCGCAGCAGCAACCAGGCGAGGAGCGCGCCGCCGAGCATCTTCACCACCCCGATCAGCACCCAGCCCGGACCGCCCAGCACCACGCCGCCGAGCCAGCGCCAGCGGTTCTGCGCGGTGCGCGCCGGCATGAAGCGCAGATAGTCGGCCTGCTCGCCCATCTGTGGCAGCAGGCCCATGCCCACGGTCATCGCCGCGGCGAAGAGATGCAGCTCGAACACCCCGCCGCTGCCACGCTCGCCACCGTACTGCCACAACCCGGCGATCGCCTCCGGCTCCTCGCGCAGCACGAACACGAAGGGCAAGGCGAGCAGGAACAGCCACAACGGCTGGGTCAGGGTCTGCAGCCGGCTGATCACGGTGATGCCGTGGGTGACCAGCGGAATCACCACCAGCGCGCAGATCAGATAGCCCCAGGCCGGCGGGATGCCGAGCGCGAGCTCGAGCGCGTAGGCCATGATCGCCGCTTCGAGCGCAAACAGGATGAAGGTGAACGAGGCATAGACCAGCGAGGACAGCGTCGAGCCGATGTAACCGAAGCCCGACCCGCGCGTCAGCAGGTCCATGTCGACGCCATGGCGGGCGGCGTACAGGCTGATGGGCAGGCCGGTGAGGAAGATGATCAGCCCGATCGCCAGCACCGCCCAGAAGGTATTGACGAAACCGTAGGCGACCAGCATGGTCGCCCCCACCGCCTCGAGAACGAGGAAGGAGGCCGCGCCGAAGGCGGTGTTGCCGACGCGGAACTCGGTCCACTTGCGGAAGCTGCGCGGGGTGAAGCGCAGCGCGTAATCTTCCAGGGTCTCGTTCGCGACCCAGGTATTGTAGTCGCGGCGGATGGTGACGACGCGCTGCGCGGCGGGCGCGCCTTCGGCCGTTGCAGCCTCGGCCGGGGACGGCGCGGGCGGGGCGGAGAACGCGGGATCAGCGGCACGCATCGACGGTGGGGAACTCGGGCGGAACGGTTCGCCATTCTATTGACCCGGTGGCGCACTACGCCACACCGTTCGCCACACCCCCGTCGGCGGCGCCAGGGGACACGCCGAGAAAACTCGTCGATCGACCGCGGCCGAAGAAATGAGGACACCCGAGGCGGGGGTGCCTCACCCTCAAGTCCGGAGAACGGCTGCAGTGCTCAACGCCGCCGGCAAGCGCCGCGCGAGCACCGCAGCCGGCCCCCGGACTCAGCGCGGCGCGCCGCCGGCCTCACGCACCGCGGCTTCGAACAGCGCGGCCTTGTCGATGTGCAGCGGCAGCGGCGCCTCCGGCGGGCACAGCGTTGCGGGGTCGATGCCGCCGCGGTCCTGGCCGAGATCGGCCGCGCTCGGCAGCCCCTCGCGGGCGACCTGCAGGGCGTTCATCAGCGTGCCCATGCCCGCCAGCGTGCGCGCCTGGGCGATGATCAGGTCGTAGCTGGCGTTGGCGTAGGCGCGGCGCGCCTGGAAGTATTCGTTCTCGGTGTCGAGCAGGTCGAGCAGGGTGCGCTGGCCGATGTCGAACTGGCGCCGATAGGCTTCGCGTGCCTTCTCGATCGACAGCTGATGCTGATCGAGGTAGCGCAGTTGCTCGATCAGGCGCTGGCTGTCGTTGTAGGCGATCGACAGGGTCTGACGGAGGTCGCGGCAGGCCTTCTCGCGCAGGTCCCTGGTCTGGTTCAGCTCCTCGGCCGCCTGGCGGATGCGCGCCTGGTCGTGGCCGCCGCGGAACAGGTTGTAGCTGAGCACGAGCTCGACCACGCTGTCCTGCGACCGCCCGGAGATGCCGTCGAGGTTGTGGTCGATGCCGTGGCGCGCGCGCAGGTCGAGGCGCGGGTGATTGGCCGCGCGCCGCGTCTCGACCAGGGCCTGGCCGGCGCGCACGTTCTCGACCGCGGCATTGAGCGCGGGGTTGGTGTTGAACGCCACTTTGAGCGCCTCGGCCGCGGTCGCCGGCAAGCCGTCGCCGACCAGCGCGGCGCCGAACTCGGGCGCGACCTCGGGCGGCAGTTCGCCCACCAGCCGCAGGTAGCGGGTGCTGACGTCGTGGAGGTTGGAAACCTCGGTGAGCAGGTTGGACTCGGCGAGCGCCATCCGCCCGGTGGCCTGCTCCAGATCGACGCGCCGCCCGACGCCGGCGCCGGCGCGCTCGGCGATCTGGTCGGCGACCTGCTTGTGCTCGACGTAATTGGCCTTCGCCAGCCGCACCAGCTCACGATAGCGCAGGACGTCGCCGTAGGCGCGCACGACTTCGAGCGCGGCGTTCTCGGAGGCGTCGAGCAGTTCGTAGTAGCGCACGAGCTTGGCATAGCCCATGCGCTCGACTTCGTTCTTGGTGAAGAAGCCGTCATAGACCATCTGGTTCAGCGACAGCGTCGCGTTGCGGTGGGTGAAATCCTGCGTGCCGGTAGTCGGCCGCACCTGCCGCTCGCGCCCGACGCCGGCGGTGACATCGACCTGCGGATAGTAACCGCCGCGGATGGCGTCCTGCTCCTCCTCCGAGGCGCGCAAACCATGCCAGCGCGCCTGTACTTCCGGGTTGGCGACCACCGCCTTGCGCACCGCATCACGCAGCGGCTCGGGCACCGCCGCCACCGCCGGCGCACACTGCAAGGTCGAAATGATGGCCACGACGGCCAGACGGTGAATCGTATTCATGACTTCTCCAGAAATACATGGAACGCTATGGCTTGCCACCGGACGGCAGGCGTTCCCGAGCGATGAATGATATTGGCCCCGGATTGAAAAAAAACCTCGAATATTCAACATTTCACGGCAATCTCACGGCAGGTTCACGGCTCCGCCCGACCCGGATCTGCGTTCCACGCACCTGCCCGACGCCGATCTCGGCTAAGGTATCGCCCTTGCCCGCCGCCGTCCTTCGATGCCGATCAAGTCAGCCCTGTCCAGCCTGCCGTTCCGGGTTGCGCCCTCCCTGGCCGGGTTGCTGCTGGGGGGCGCGCTCCTCCTGAGTGTCATCGGCACCGGTTTCGGTTCCATGACGCACGACTTGAACCGAATGGAGGCACTGGCCCTCGAACGTTACGGCGCCGACGCCGCGCGCACCGTCGCGGCGTGGCGCCGAATGATGCTGGAAGCGCAGGCCCTGCCCGCGCTCGAACAACTCGGGCGCGTCAATGCATTCTTCAACCGCAACATCGCATTCGATGACGACAACATCATCTGGAAGCAGCAGGACTACTGGGCGACCCCGCTCGAGACCCTCGCCCGCGGCGCCGGTGACTGTGAAGACTTCTCGATTGCCAAGTACATGACGCTGAGACTGCTGGGCATGCCCGCGGAACGCCTCAAGCTGATCTACGTCCGCGCCCGCATCGGCGGCGAGGGTAGCACGGTAACGCAGGCGCACATGGTCGTCGGCTATTTCGCCGAACCGGGCGGCGAGCCGCTGGTGCTCGACAACCTGATCCGTGACATCCGCCCCGCCGCCCGCCGCCCCGACCTGTTCCCGGTGTTCAGCTTCGACAGCGAGGGCCTGTGGGTCGGCAACTCGACGACCTCGGCGGCCGACCCCACCGCTCGCCTGTCGCGCTGGCGCGACGCGCTATTCCGCATGCAGCGCGAGGGCCTGCACTTTGCTCCCACCCCCTGAACCGCATGCGCCCCGTTTCCGGAACCTGTCCGCCATGTCCCTGATCAAGCAACTCTGGATCGCCATCGCCCTGATCACCGTGCTCTCGCTCGGCGGCAGCTTCGTGGTCAGCACGCTGTCCGCCCGCCACTACCTGCAGCAGGAGCTGGCGGTGAAGAACATGGACAACGCGACCTCGCTCGCGCTGTCACTGTCGCAGATGCCCAAGGACCCGGTGACCGTCGAGCTGCAACTCGCCGCCCAGTTCGATGCCGGCCACTACAGCCTGATCCGGCTCACCGCGCCCACCGGCGACACCCTCGCCGAGCGCCGTTTCGAAGGGCCGGTGAGCGGCGCGCCGGAGTGGCTGATCCGCCTGGTGCCGATCGCCACCCGCCCCGGCATCGCCCAGGTGCAGGACGGCTGGCGCCAGTTCGGCACCCTGCAGGTCGAAACCCACACCCGCTACGCTTACGAATCGCTGTGGAACGCCACCCGCCAGCTGTTCCTGTGGTTCATCGGCGGCGGCCTCCTCACCGGCCTGATCGGCACCGTCGCGCTCAAGCTGATCACCCGCCCGCTCGACCGCATGGTCGAACAGGCGCAGGCCATCGGCGACCGCCGCTTCATCACCACTCCGGAACCGCACACGCTCGAGTTCCGCAGCGTGGTGCGCGCGCTCAACACCTTGTCGGATCGGGTCAGGGCGATGCTGGCGGAAGAAGCGCAACGCCTCGAGCTGTTGCGCCGCCAGACCCAGTACGACGAGCTCACCGGCCTGTACAACCGCAGCCAGTTCCTCAAACAGCTCGATGCCGCGCTGGCCAAGGACGACGACGCTGCAGGCGGCACCCTGATCATCGTCCGCCTGCACAATCTGGCCGCGCTCAACCAGGAACTCGGCCGCCAAGGCTCCGACCGCCTCATCGTCGCCGTCACCGCCGCGCTGCAGACCTTCGCCGCGAGCCGCGGGGGCTGGGAGTGCGGCCGCCTCAACGCCGCCGACTTCGCCCTGCTCGCCCCCGGCGCCGACGACCCGCACGCCATCGCCAGCGCCCTGCTCGCCAGCCTGCCCGCGCTCGACGCCCCCCCCACGCGCAGCCGCGGCATCCTGCTCGCCGCCGGCCAGTACACCACCGCCGACCGCTGCGGCGCCCTGCTCGCGCGCCTGGACGGCACGCTGGCCACCATTGAGCAGGACGGCGGCCAGGCCCTGGGGATCGCCGCCACCGCCCCCACCGGCCCCCGCCATGCCAGCCTCGACGACTGGCGCCGGGTGCTCGACGAGGCGCTCGACGCCCGGCGCATCGAGCTCGGCCATTTCCCCGTGCTCGACCGCGACGGCGCCCTGCTCCACCAGCAGGCGCCGGTCCGCCTGAAGTTCGACGGCGACTGGTGGCCCGCCGGCGTGTTCCTGCCGTGGGCGGCGCGGCTGGGCATGCTGAGCCGGATCGACGCGCTGGTCGTCGAAACGGCCTGCGCACGGCTCGCGCGCGACCCCGGCGTTCCCGCGCAGGCGATCAACGTGTCGGCGGAGTCGCTGCGCAGCACCGACTTCCGCGACGCCCTGCTGCGCATCCTGCACGCCCATCCGGCGGTTGCGCCGCGACTCTGGGTCGAAGTGCAGGAGAGCAGCGCGCTCAAGTATCCGGTGGAGTTCCGCGCCCTGTGCCTCGCACTGCGGCCGCTGGGCTGCAAGCTCGGGCTCAAGAACGCGGGCCAGCGCTTTTCGCGGTTCACCGCGCTCCACGATCTGGGGCTCGATTACATCAAGATCGGTGCAGCCTTGATCCGCGACATCGGCGATTCGCCGGGCAATCAGGCGTTCGTGCGCGCCTTGTGCACGGTCGCGCACTCGATCGGCCTCGCCGCCATCGCCGAAGGCGTCGATACCGGCGACGAAGCGCGCTGCCTGCTGGAACTCGGCATCGACGGTCTGACCGGCCCCGGCATCGTCGAACGCCCCGGGCACGAAAAGACGCTCGCCGAACCCGAAGCGAGCGCCTGAGCGCGCAGCGCACATAAAAAATGGCCGCCCGACGCGCAATGCGTCCGGCGGCCATGGCAGGGACAACGGG
>JAEWVQ010000232.1 GCA_023459095.1 Pseudomonadota bacterium
GCACCGCCGTTGAGCCAGCGGCTGCCCCACGCCGCCAGCAAAATGCCGAGCGCAGCGCCCGCCACCGCGCGCCAGCGCTCGCGCGCGCCGACCGCGAACGCCGCTGGCACCCAGGCCGCCAGCCAGCGCCCAACCCGCGCGCGTCCGTCCGGCCCCTTTGCTTCCAGCCCCCTCGCGCCCTTCCCGCCCGCCATCTCCGACTGTCTCCCGTCTTGTCCAGCGCCTTTCCGCGCCTCATCCGCCTCCCGCGGGTGACGGGACGCCGGCGGCGCGCAACCAAGGCGGCGGATTCTGCAGGCTGCAACATGCCTTCGTATAATGAATTTCAATGCAGCTTAAGTTCGATTTTTTCGATACAAAAACCGCCACTCGCGATGGACATCGACCTCGCCCGCAGCTTTCTCGAGATCGTCCGCAGCGGCAGCTTCGTCGCCGCCGCCGCACGCCTGCACGTCACCCAGACCACGGTGACCGCGCGCATCCACAACCTGGAAGCCGCGCTCGACACCCGTCTGTTCGTGCGCAACCGTGCCGGCGCGCGCCTGACCGCGGACGGCGAGCGCTTCGTCGCCTACGCCGCCCGCCTGGTGGAAACCTGGGAGGCGGCGCGGCGCGACCTGCCGCTCGCCAAGGGCTACGCCGACCGGCTCGTGCTCGGCGGCGAACCCAGCCTGTGCAATCCGGCACTGTTCAACGGCGTGCGGGCGTTGCGCGCGGCACTGCCGCAACACGCGCTGCGCGTCGAGGTCGGCGACGGCGCGACGCTGCAGCGCCGGATCGAACTCGGCACCCTCGACGTTGCCCTGGTGCATCGCCCCGACTATCGTCCCGGCCTGCAGATCGAGCAGGTGCTGGAGGAAAAGCTCATTCAGATCTGCGTCGCCGGGCGCCCCGAACCGTACGTGTATGTGGACTGGGGCGACGACTTCCGCCGCCTGCACGACGCCGCGCTGCCGGCGCAGGCGCGCGCCGGACTGCACTTCGACCTCGGCCCGCTCGCCCTGCAATACCTGCTGCAGTGCGGCGGCAGCGGCTATTTCCGCACCCGCGTGGTGCAGCCTTACCTGGATGCCGGGGTACTGCACCGGGTGGCGCAGGCGCCCGAGTTCGCCTATCCGGTGTATCTGGTGCATGCGCGCGAACGCGCCTCGCCGGCACTGCGCGAGGCGCTGCAGACGCTGCGCGAAACCACGCGCGCCGACGCCGACTGGTCGCAGCGCTGGGAGTTCTGAGGGGGAAACGCTGGGGCGGGGAAACGGATGCACGCGGGGCGGCAAGCCCCACCGCGCTACAGCATGTGGTCGAGGAAGGCGCGCGTGCGCGGATGCTCGGGGCGGGCGAAGAACTCCGCCGCGGGGCGCGCCTCGATGATCTCGCCGCCGTCCATGAACACCACGCGGCTGGCGACCTCGCGCGCAAAGCCCATCTCGTGGGTCACCACCAGCATGGTCATGTGCTCTTCGGCGAGCTGGCGCATGGTGCGCAGCACCTCGCCGGTGAGTTCGGGATCGAGCGCCGAGGTCGGCTCGTCGAACAGCATGATGTCGGGCTCCATCGCCAGCGCGCGCGCGATCGCCACGCGCTGCTTCTGCCCACCCGACAGCCGCGCCGGATAGCTGTCGCGCTTGTCGTAGAGGCCGACCTTGCGCAGCAGCGCCTCGGCCTTGGGCAGGATGTCCTCGCGGCGCAGGCGCTTGACCGTGAGCGGCGCCTCGATGACGTTCTGCATCACGGTGAGGTGCGGGAACAGGTTGAAGTGCTGGAACACCATGCCCATGCGCCGGCAGATGCGCCGCACCTCGGCCTCGCGCACGTAATGGACGACGCCGTCGGCGGTGTGCGCCAGGGTCTCGCCCTCGATGTCGATACGCCCGCCGTCGATGGTCTCGAGGTGGTTCAGGCAGCGCAGGAAGGTGCTCTTGCCCGAGCCCGAAGGCCCGATCACCGCGATCACCTCGCCGCGGGCCATCTCCAGCGACACGCCCTTGAGCACTTCGGTGGCGCCGAAGCGCTTGCGCACGGCCTCGGCGCGGATCATCGGCACATCATTGGTCATGGGCGGCATAACGCTTTTCCAGACGCTGGAAGCCCCAGGTCAGCACCAGGGTCATCAGCAGGTAGAAGGCGGCGGCGACCACGAAGGGGGTGATCGTGAAATCGCGCTGGACGATGCCGCGCGCCGCGCGCAGCAGGTCGTTGAGCGCGAGCACGTAGATCAGCGAGGTGTCCTTCACCAGGGTGATGGTCTCGTTGCTCATCGGCGGCAGGATGCGCCGCACCACCTGCGGCAGCACGATGCGGCGCATGGTCTGGCCGTAGGTCATGCCGAGCACGCGCGCGCCCTCGTACTGGCCGCGGTCGATGGACTGGATGCCGGCGCGGAAGATCTCGGCGAAGTAGGCCGCGTAGTTGAGCGCGAAGGCCACGATCGCGGCCGGAAAGTCCGGCAGGCGCACGCCGATCACCGGCACGAAGGGGAGCGCGAAGTAGATGAACAGCAGCTGCAGCATCAGCGGCGTGCCGCGCATCAGCCAGATGTAGCCGTTGACCGCGCCGCTGAGCGCGCCGAAGCGCGACACCCGCGCCAGCGCCAGCGCCAGGCCGAGCGGCACCGCCAGCGCCAGGGTGATGAAGAACAGCTTGAGGGTGACCAGCGAACCCTCGGCCAGCGGCCCGAGTATGCTCAGTACGTAATCCATGCGATCGGTCCGCGGGCCGGGCGCGCGCTGCGGCGCCCGGCGGAAACGAAGAGTCGGAAGCCTGCGGGGTGCGGCGGCTTACTTGACGATGTCCTTGCCGAACCACTCGGTGGAGATGCGCGCGGCGCTGCCGTCCTGCTTCATCTCGTCCATCGCCTTCTGGATGCGGCCGAGCAGTTCGGTATCGTCCTTGCGCACGCCCACGCCGTACTCCTCGGTGCCGAAGTGGTCTTCGAGCACCTCGTACTCGCCCGGCTTCTTCGCGGTGTAGTAGCGGCCGACGACCTCGTCGAGCACCACCGCCTCGAGGCGGCCGGTGGTCAGGTCCATGAGCGCGGTGACGTTGTCGCCGAACCTCTTCAGTTCCTTGATCGAGCCCGCGATCGGGTCCTTCTGCACCGCCTCGACCGCGCTGCTGCCGTCCTGAATGCCGACCACCTTGCCGGCGAGGTCGACCTTGGCCTTGATCGGCGAATTCGCCGGCACCACGATGATCTGGTGGTTTTCCATGTAGGGCGTGGTGAACGCGATGTTCTGCTTGCGCTGCTCGGTGATCGTCAGCCCGTTCCACAGCACATCGACGCGCTTGCCGTTGAGTTCGGCCTCTTTCGCGCTCCAGTCGATGGGCTTGAACTCGACCTCGACGCCCAGGCGCTTCGCGGCCTCGCGGGCGAGGTCGATGTCGAAGCCGACCAGCTCGTTCTTCTCGTTGCGGAAACCCATCGGCGGGAAGTTGTCGTCGAGGCCGACGACGATGCGCGCGGGCGCGGCCGGCGCCGGCGCGGCGGTCGGCGCGGCCTGCTGCGGTGCCTCGCTCTTGCCGCAGCCGGACAGCAGCACGCCGGCGGTGAGCGACATCATCAGGACCGAACTCAGTTTCTTCATCATCTTGGGTATCCGGGGGAAATTGAACGGGGAGCGAACACGGGTTCGAAACGCGGGTTCGCGGCGGCGCTGCGCGCACCGGGCTGAATCGGCCCCTGCCGCGGCGGCAAAGGCGTGATTGTCGCCGCGAAGCCGGACCCGGGCAACCCGCCGCGCACCCTGCAACCGGCTCAGGCCGACTTCGAATCGCCGTCGATCGGAAACGCCTGCCCGGAGATGCTGCGCCCATGCGGCCCGGCGAGAAAGCGGACGAGTTCGGCGATGTCCTGCGGATCGACGAAGCGCTTCATCGACTGGTTGGCGAGCGCGGCGTCGACCTCCTCGGCCACGGTGCGCCCCGAACGCTGCGCGCGCCCCTCGAACACGCCCTGCAGGCGCGGCCCCTCCACCGCCCCCGGATGCACGGTGTTGCAGGTGATGCCGGCGGGACCGAGCTCGAGCGCCAGGGTCTTGGCCAGCCCGACCAGCGCCCACTTGGTCGCCGAGTACGCCGCGCGGTTGGCGTAGCCGAAGCGCCCGGCGAGCGAGGACATGATCACGATCGAGGCGCGCGGCGAGGCGCGCAGCAGCGGAATCGCCGCGCGCGTGACGTAGAAGGTGCCGTTGAGGTTCACCTCGACCACGCGCTGCCAGTCGGCGATGCCGTACTCGGCCACCGGCGCGGTCGGCCCGGCGATGCCGGCGTTGTTCACCAGCACGTCGAGCCCGCCCAGCGCGTGCGCCGCCTCGTCGATCAGGCGGGCGACATCGTCGGGGCCGGCGACGTCGGCCACCGAGCCGCTGAGGCGGCCGTCCGCGGTCGCTGCGCGCACCGCCGCGGCGTCGATGTCGGCAATGTGCACGCGCGCGCCGGCGGCGGCGAAGCTGCGGGCGATGACGAGGCCGATGCCGGCGGCACCGGCGGTGACGAGTACCCGTTGAGTCATGTGCGTTCCGTGAGAATCAGTGAGAAGGAAGAATGCGCCGCGGCGCCCGCGCGCCGAGCTAACCCAGCGACGCGCCCGCGAGCTTGAGGCTGAAGCCGATGAACAGCCCGCCCACGCCCCCCACCGCCGCTGCCGACAGCCGCTCGCGGCGGCGGAACGCGCGCGCCAGGCGGGCGCCGCCGTAGATCAGCGCGGACAGGTAGAGCACGCTGCACACCTGCACCACCGCGCCGAGGATGAGGAAGGACAGTGCCGGGTAGGGATAGTCCGGCGACACGAACTGGATGAAGAAGGACACGAAGAACAGGATCGCCTTCGGGTTCATCAGGCTGACCAGCAGCGCGGTGCGGAACGGCCGTGCGCCATCGGCGGGCGGCGCCGTGGCAGGCGCGCGGTCGCCACGGTCGGTCCCGTTGGCGGCCCCGTTGCCAGCCCCGTCGCGGGCCTCATCACGGGTGTCGTGGCCGGCGTCGCCACGGCTGCGCCACATCCGCCACGCCGCGCGCAGCAGGCCCAGCCCCAGCCAGCACAGGTAGGCCGCGCCCGCGTACTTGAGCGCCATGAACAGCTCCGGCGTGCTGCGCAGCAGCGAGGCCACCCCGGAGGCGGAGAGCACCATCAGGATGGCGTCGCCGACGAAGATCCCGGCCGCGCCGCGATAGCCCGCGGCCACGCCCCAGCGCGAAGCCACGGTCATCACATAGACCGAGTTCGGGCCGGGCAGCAGGACGATGAAGATCGTGCCCAGGATGAAGGTGCTCAGATCGGTGATTCCGTAAAGCATCGAACGACTCCGGTGCGCGGCCCGGGCGCGCCTCGCCCAGCCTTGCGCACGCTACACCAAACCGCTGGCGGCCTGCGCCTCAGCGCGCCCGCCACGGCGCGCTGGCGGCGACGAGGGCGTCGATCTGCGCGCCGACGTCGGCGAAACGCGCCTCCAGCCCGTCCTCGCCGCGGTCGATGGCCTCCTCCAGCGCCTTCGCCGCGTCCATGAGCTCGAGCGCGCACAGAAAGCCGGCATTGCTCGCCAGGGTGTGCATGCGCCGCGCCGCGGCGTCGCGCTCGCCGGCGGCGAGCTCGGCACGCGCGCGCGCCGCGGCGTCGGCGTTGTCCTCGACGAACATCTGCACCAGGCTCAGGAACATCTCGCGGTCGCGTCCCAGGCGCTGCATCGCGC
>JAEWVQ010000233.1 GCA_023459095.1 Pseudomonadota bacterium
TTTTCTTGGGGGGGGCGGGGGGGGGGGGGGGGGGCGGGGGCCTTGTGGCCCCGCGCCACGGGTCAGGCTTCGGCGTAGCTGCCGTCGTGCATCCAGGCGGCGTGCTTGGGCGCCTTCTTGGTCTTGGCCCATTCGTTGAGCATGTCCCACTTCACCTCGTCGAGCTTTTTGCTCATCTTCGGCGTGGCGGTGTTGCAGGCCAGTTCGAGGCGGTGGCCGCTGGGGTCGAAGAAGTAGATCGACTTGAAGATGGTGTGGTCGGTGGGGCCGACCACCTCGATGCCGTCGGCTTCGAGGCGGGCCTTGGTGTCGAGCAGCTCTTCCATCGACCCGACCTCGAAGGCGAGGTGCTGGGTCCACACCGGGGTGTTGCGGTCGCGGTCCATCGGCGGCTTGGTCGGCAGCTCGAAGAAGGCGAGCACGTTGCCCTGACCGGCGTCGAGGAAGATGTGCATGTAGGGGTCCGGCTCCTTGGTCGAGGGCACTTCATCCTCGGCAATGGCGAGAATGAAGTCCATCTTCAGGTACTTCTGGTACCACTCGACGGTTTCCTTGGCATCGATGCAGCGGTAGGCGACATGATGGATCTTCTTGATCAGGCTCATGGTGCGGTCTCCTCGGGTTCTTGTGTCGGTCGGCGGGCTCAGACGCCTTCGCGGGCGATCTGCATGGCCTCGCGCAGCACCGAGATGTCGCCGATGTGGTTGGCGAGCAGCAGGATCAGGCGGGCATTGACCATCGCGCTCTGCTCGTCGCTGAGGTCGCGGTGGGTGTCGATGAGCAGCTCGTAGAAGTCGTCGCCGGGGCTGAAGGCGCGGAAGTAACGCTTGCCGGGCTCGGACAGGTTGGGCTGAGTGTTCAGTGCCATGGGGGCGACTCCTTTACGCGTTGCAGGTGGCGCGCGCGACCGCGGCGCGCACCCGGGCGGGGTCCAGCTGGCGCCAGCGCGCGGCCACGTGCTGGTCGGGACGGGCGAGGTAGGTGGTGCCGGGGGCGAGGTCGTAGCGCTCGCGGATGCGGCCCTTGGTGTCGAGCACCGTCTTCAGCCCGGCGGGCGCGGTGCCGCGCGCGGCGACCACGATGGCCTCGACCGGGATCGGCGCATCGGCGAGCGCGGCGAGCTGCTGCGCGGTGGCGGCGTCGAGCGCGCCGGCGTCTTCCGTGTAGTACAGCGCCTGGAAGCGGTTGCCGAGCACGTGCAGCAGCCAGGGCGCGCCGCCCGCGGTTTCGATCGGGGCGTCGTCCATCGGCGCACCGGGGACCATGTCGCCGGCAAAGGCGTCGGTGTCGGCGGTGTTCAGGCTCGACTCGGACAGGACGCTCGGCACCGACAGCCGCCCCGAATTGACCAGCGCGCGCGCGAACGGGTAGTGCTCGGCGAGCCCCAGCACGGCGTTGCGGAAGGTCTTGCTGACTGCGCTCTTGGGGGTGATGAAGTCGGTCGAGCGCGTCGAGTTCATGATGTTCTCGTCGGCGGCGAACGCGCGCTCCTCGGTGTAGGTGTCGAGCAGGGTCGCCGGCGCCTTGCCGTCGATCACCAGCTTGAGCTTCCACGCCAGGTTGTCGGTGTCCTGGATGCCGGAGTTGGCGCCGCGCGCACCGAAGGGCGAGACCTGGTGGGCGGCGTCGCCGACGAACAGCACGCGGCCGTGGTTGAAGCGGTTCATGCGCCGGCACTGGAAGGTGTAGACGCTGACCCACTCCAGCTCGAACTCGCGGTCGGCATCGCCGTCATGGGCGAGCATCGCCTTGATGCGCGGGATGACGTTCTCCGGCTTCTTCTCGGCTTCCGGGTCGGCATCCCAGCCGAGCTGGAAGTCGATGCGGAACACGTTGTCGGCCTGACGGTGGAGCAGCACCGACTGGTTGGGGTGGAAGGGCGGGTCGAACCAGAACCAGCGCTCGGTGGGGAAGTCGGCCTTCATCACCACGTCGGCGATGAGGAAGCGGTCCATGAAGATCTTGCCTTCGATGTCGAGCCCGAGCAGGGTGCGGATCGGGCTGCGCGCGCCGTCGGCCACCACCAGCCAGTCGGCGGTGAGCGAGTAGGGCCCGTCCGGGGTCTCGCAGCGCAGGGTGACCTGGTCGTCGCCGGGCAGCACCGAGATCACGTTGTTCTTGAAGCGGATCTCGAGGTTGGGCAGCGCCTGCGCGCGCTTCACCAGATACTCTTCGAGGTAGTACTGCTGCAGGTTGATCATGCCCGGGCGCTGGTGGTCGGGCTGCGGGCAGAGGTTGAAGTTGAACACTTCCTGCTCGCGGAAGAAGGTGCGGCCCACGTTCCACGACACGCCCTTGTCGACCATCTCGTCGCCGCAGCCCAGGCGGTCGAGCACTTCGAGCGCGCGCTTGGCGTAGCACACGCCGCGCGAGCCGATCGACACGGTGTCGTCGTTGTCGAGCAGCAGCACCGACTGGCCCTGCATCGCCAGGTCGATGGCGGCGCTCAGCCCCACCGGGCCCGCGCCCACCACCACCACCGGGTAATGCCCGGCGCGGCCTTCGGCGATCTCGGGCGGCTTGCGGTATTCGAACTTCGGGTATTGATACGTGCTCAGCACGGTTGTCTCCTCCTCGTGTCTGTCCTGGCCGGCGCCGCCATCTTCGGGCGTGTCGCCGGCCGTTCATGCCGCCCCGGTGTGGGAGGGGCGGTCTCTCCGGGTGTTTATTGCTGCAGGGCGTGCCACATCTGCTGATCGCGCTCGGCGGTCCAGATGCGCGGGTCGCGGATGCCGCTGGCCTCGTCGTGGGCGCGGGTGACGTCGAACGGCAGACAGTGCTCGTAGATGAAGACCTGGCCGAACTTCGGGTCCATGTTCTTGCGCGTGTGCGCCATCGTCGCCTTCAGGTCCATGCCTTGCGCCACCGCTTCCTGTGCGCTCCGGTACAGCGTGGACACGAAGTCGCGGGTATAGGCGAGGCCGGCCTGGACGCGCTCGGGCGTCATCAGCGCGGGGCCGCGGCCGGGGATGAGCTTGTCGAAGTTCATCGCCGCGAGGTTGTCGAGGGTCTGCGGCCAGTCGGCGAGGTAGGCGTCGCCGGTGTAACAGGCGGCATCGGCCTCGACCAGGTCGCCCGAAAAGCAGATGTTCTGCGCGGGCAGATAGACGATGGTGTCGCCCTTGGTGTGGCCGCGGCCGACCTGCTTGATCTTCACCTCCAGCTTGCCCAGCCACAGCGTCATCTCGCCCTGGAAGGTGATCGTCGGCCAGGTCAGACCCGGCACGCTCTCCACCGCCTGGAACAGGCGCGGGAAGCGGCCGATTTCGGAGTCCATGTCCTGCTGGCCGCGCTCGACGATGAGGTCGTAGGTGTCCTGGCTGGCGATGATCTGCTCCAGCCCCTCGCCCTTGTAGCCCGAGGCGCCGAGCACGCGCACCGCGTGGTAGTGGGTGAGCACGACGTACTTGATCGGCAGGTCGGTGATCTCGCGCACCTTGGCGATCACGCCCTGCGCGGCCACCGGGGTGGCGGTGGCGTCGATGATCATCACGCCGTCGTCGCCGATGATCACCCCGGTATTGGGGTCGCCCTCGGCGGTGTAGGCATAGGCGTTGTCGGACAGCTTTTCCCAGCTGATCTTCTTCTCTTCGAGGTCGGCCTGCGAGGCGAACACTTTGGCGTTCATTGCGTCTCCTGTCTGCTTCATTTGGGGGATGCAGCAAATCCTAGAACAGTGTTAGTTAATGGTCAATAGATTTGCTATTGTTGAACGCGAGTCAAGCGACCGCGGCCGGCCGACGGCCGCGGCGACACCGGCGAAGCTGCTACCATCCGCGCCGCGAGGGAGAGACATGTTGAGAGAAGACAGACAGGACGAAGAACCGGCGAGCGCCGGCAACGGCGGCGAACGCCACGACCGCCGCGGCATCCAGTCGATCGAGGTCGGCGGCACGCTGCTCCAGGCGCTGGTGCGCCACGGCGCGCCGATGATGCTCAAGGATCTGGCGCGCGCAGCCGGCATGCCGCCGGCCAAGGCCCACCCCTATCTGGTGAGCTTCGGCAAGCTCGGGCTGATCGAGCAGGACCCGGTGACCGGCCGTTACGGCCTCGGCCGCTTCTCGCTGCAGATGGGGCTGACCGCGCTCCACGGGCTCGATCCGCTGAAGGAGGCCACGCCCGAAATCGCCCGCCTCGCCGACGAGGTCGACCTCAACATCGCGATCGCGGTGTGGGGCAACCACGGCCCGACCATCGTGCGCATCGAGGAGTGCAGCAAGCAGATCCACGTCAACATGCGCCCCGGCACGGTGATGACGCCGCTCATGCTGTCGGCCACCGGCCGCGTGTTCGCCACCTTCCTGCCCGCCCGCGTCATCGATCCACTGGTCGAGGAGGAACTCGCCCGCTACACCGCGAGCCCGCAGCCGGCGCTGCGCCTGTCGCGCCGCTACGTGGACGAGATCATCGCCGAGGTTCGCGAGCACGGCCTCGCGCGCGCGGTCAGCAACCCCATCCCCGGCATCAACGCCTTCTCCGCGCCGGTGCTCGACAGCAGCGGCAATATCGCCCTGGCGATCACCGCGATGGGCCCGGCGAGCGCCTGCGACCCCGACTGGAACGGCGCCACCGCGCGCAAGGTGAAGGCCTGCGCCGAGCGCGTGTCGGCGCGGCTGGGAAGCGTGCCGCCGACCGGCGGCACGGAGCGGGACTGAGCGCGCCGCAGTCCAGCGCACGCCGGCTGCGTGGATTGGCGGGGGAGGTTGTTCGAACTGCCGATAGGGCAGGGCTTTCCTGATGGCCTCCGAGTTACTGGGCTGCCTACACGGCAGTGAACCCGGCTGCGCGCAGGGCGTTGCGCACGGCCTTTTTCTGAGCTGCCTAAACGGCAGTGAACCGGGAGCCCGTGCTGATGCGGCAGGCCGGTGCTTTCTGAGCTGCCTACACGGCAGTGAACCTGCAGTTCAAGCTCAGCCGCCGCTCGCTGAATTTCTGAGCTGCCTACACGGCAGTGAACGCGAGCAGTGGCGGATCGATCTGTTCCGCGAATTTCTGAGCTGCCTACACGGCAGTGAACCGCGACGCGCTCGGCCTGCAGCTCCTCGCTCATTTCTGAGCTGCCTACACGGCAGTGAACCGCATAGAACCCTATCGGCATTGCTGCACAGGTTTCTGAGCTGCCTACACGGCAGTGAACCCGCACCATTGACGCCATTACTTCGCTTCTAACTTTCTGAGCTGCCTACACGGCAGTGAACTCGGCCTCGTCGCGTTTCTCGAACGCTGGGAATTTCTGAGCTGCCTACACGGCAGTGAACGGT
>JAEWVQ010000234.1 GCA_023459095.1 Pseudomonadota bacterium
GGCGCGGATGCGTGCGAGGATGGCCGCGGCGCGCTCGGCCTGGGCGGCGACCTCGCCCGCGGCCTCGCGCACCGCAGCCTCGGTCAGACGCCCGCCGTCGGCGCGCCGCACCAGGCTGTGCGCGTAGTTGCCGATGGTGGCGAGCGGCTGGTTGAGCTCGTGGGCGAGCGTGCCCGACAGCTCGCCGAGCACCGACAGCCGCGCCAGATGGTCGGCCTGCTCCTGCCCGGCGCGGATGCGCGCCTCGGCCTGCTCGCGCCCTGCCAGCGCTTCGCGCAGCGCCGCGGTGCGCACATGCACCAGATGCTCGACACGCACCGTGTACAACACCCAGGCGACGAGGGCGAGCGCGAACCCGGCCACCCACGGCCAGTAGCGCTCGGCGAGCACGATCAGCGTGGGCTCCTGCAAATAGGCGTAGGGGCCGATGTGCAGTTCGCGGAACAGCTCGTGCACCGACTGATAGTCGGCCGGTACCGACCAGGCGACGCCCTCGACCGCGGGCATCGACAGCAGCGCGATCGCCACCCGGCGCGCCAGCTCCGGCGGAGTCTGGCGCAGCGCGGCGAGCGGCCAGTCGGGATACAGCCGGGTCGAGGTCGCGCACGGAAAGCCGGGTTCCGCGCGCGGCGCCAGCACGCGCAGTTGCCCCGCCCACTGCGGCCGGCGTTCGAGCAGGCAGGCGCGGACCACGCCGGCGTCGGCCTCGCCACGGGCGACGGCCTCGAGCACGCGGTCCATCGGCAACCCGAGCGCGGGCAACGCGCCGAGCGCCTCGGGACTCACCCCCGCCGCCGCCAGTTCGCGCCACACCAGCTGGAAGCCGCCGAAGGCCTCGCGGCCGACGATGGCGACGCGCGCGCCGCGCAGGTCGGCGAGCGTGCGCAGATCGGTGCGCGCCGCCGGCACCACCACCGCGGAGCCGATCGCGCGCGCCACTTCGGCGCCTTCGCCGCTGTCGAGGGTGAGGATGCGGCTGACGCCGAAAGCAGCCTCGAGTTCGACGTAATGGCCGGGGTTGGTGATGACGAAATCGATCTCGCCCGCGGCCACCGCCGCCTCCAGGCCGCGATGGTCGAGACGGCGCAGGCTCACCGGCGTACCGGGCAGGGCCGCGCCGAGGCGGGCGACGACCGGCGCCCAGGCGTGGGCCGCCGCGTCCTCGCCGAGAAAGGCGAGCACGCCGAGGCGGACCTCGGCCGCCGCAGCGCCGCCCGACAGCGTACCCAGCGCGGCCACGAGGAGCGCACGCAGCATTGGCAGCACGAGAGGCACACGGGCGCCACGGCGGGCGCGAGCGACACGGGAAACGCGACCCGGCAGACGAAAGGACGACATGCGCGCAAGGCTGCAGGCTGCGCGCCGCGCCGTCAATCGGCGCGGCGCAGGAAGCGGGCGCGGAACGCCTCCGCCGGCACCGGCGGGCTGCACAGATAACCCTGATAGACGTCGCAGCCGCGCGCCGCGAGGAAATCGCGCTGGGCAGGGCTCTCGACGCCCTCGGCGAGCACCTTGAGGCCGAGCCCGCGCGCCAGCTCGATGATCGTCGCGGTGAGCTGGACGTCGTTCTGGTCCTCCGGAATGTCGCGGATGAAGCCGCGGTCGATCTTCAGCTTGTTCACCGGAAAGCGCTTCAGATAGGACAGCGAGGAATAGCCGGTGCCGAAGTCGTCGATCGACAACCCCACCCCGAGCGCCTTCAGCTCGTGCAGGAAGGCGAGCGCCTCGTCGCCGCGCTGCATCAGCCCGGACTCGGTGATTTCCAGCTCGAGGCGCGCGGGCGGGAAGCCGGTTTCCTCCAGCACCGCGCGCAGCTGTTCGACGACGCCGCCGCGGCGCACCTCCTCAGCCGACAGATTGACCGCAAGCATGTCGAAGCACAGCCCCTCGTCGAGCCACTGCCGACCCTGGCGGCAGACCTCGCGCTGCACCCAGCGCCCGAGCTCGACGATGAGGCCGCTGTCCTCCATCACCGGGATGAATTCCGCCGGCCCGATCGGCGCCCCGCCGTCGTCGGCGCGCAGGCGGACCAGCGCCTCGGCACCGAGGATGCGTCCGTCGTCGAGCCCGACCAGCGGCTGGTAATGCATCTCGAACCGCTGCTCGTCGAGCGCCCGGCGCAACCGCGACTCCAGCGCCAGCCGGGTGTTGGCGAGGCGGGTGAGCTCGGCCTGGTAGAAGCTGAAGGTGTTGCGCCCCAGGCGCTTGGCCTGGTACATGGCGGCATCGGCGTTCTTGATCAGCTCGGTGGCGCGCTGCGCATCGGCGGGAAACAGGCTGATGCCGATGCTGGCGTTGATGTAGAGCTCGTAGCCGCCGCGCAGCACGAAGGGCTGCTCGAGCGCGGCGAGCAGGTCGCGCGCGACCACCGCGGCGTCGTTGGGCTCGCGCAGCATGCCCAGCACGGCGAGGAACTCGTCGCCGCCGTGGCGCCCCAGGGTATCGTCGCGGCGCAAGCGTTGGGCGAGACGCAGGGCGACGGCGGCGAGCAGCTCGTCGCCGGCTTCATGGCCGAGCGCATCGTTGACGTTCTTGAAGCGGTCGAGATCGAGCAGCAGCACCGCGGCCAGCGCGCCCTCACGGCGCGCGCTCTCGATCGCGTGGTCGAGATGCACGCCCATCAGCACGCGGTTGGGCAGATCGGTGAGCGCGTCGTGGCGCGCCAGATAGGCGACCCGCTCCTCGAACTGGCGCAACTGGCTGATGTCGGTGTAGATCGCGACATACTGGGCGACGTGGCCGCCGGCGTCGGTCACCGCGCTGATCGACACCCATTGCGGCGCGACGTCGCCGTTCTTGCGCCGGATCCACAACTCGCCCTGCCAGTGGCCGTCGCGCTGCAGCGTGGCCCACAGGTTGCGGAAGAACGCGACGTCGTGGCGGCCCGACTTGAGCACCTGCGGGGTGGCGCCGATCAGCTCGTCGCCGTGGTAGCCGGTGATCGCGCCCAGCGCCGGATTCACCGACAGGATGCGGCCCTGCGCATCGGTGACCATGATGCCGTCGCGCGTGCCCTCGAGCGCCACCGAATGCAGGCGATTGCGCTCCTCCGCCCGTCGGCGCTCGGTGACGTCGCGGCTCAGCCACACCACCTGGTCGAGCTCGCCGACCGGCGACACCCGCGCCTCGAAGCAATGCACGCTGCCGTCGATCTCCAGCTCGTACTCGTGGCAGAGCACGCCGCCGCCGGCGATCGCGCGCCGGATCACGTCGACGAAGCCCTGCGCAACGGCGGCCGGCAGGACGTCGAACACGGTCGCGCCGAGCAGGTGCTCGCGCGGACGCAGCAGCAGGCTGGCGGCGGTGCCGAACACTTCGAGGTAGCGCCCGTCGCGGTCGAGCATCAGCGCCACGTCGGGCATCGCCGAGACGAACGCGCGCAGGCGCTCCTCGCTCGCCACCACGCGCACCACCGCCTCGCGGCGGCGCGTCATCGCGTGATAGCGGAAAGCGATGACGATCAGCAGCAGCGCGCCGACGAGGACGATGGCCAGGCGCTGCACCTCGCGCTGGACGCGGTAGCGGCTCTGCACGTCGGCGAGCAGCACGGCCTCGACGCGGGCGCTCGCCTCGCGCAGCGCGGCATGGAGCAGACGCAGTTCGCTGCCGGAGATCTGGTCGGGGCGGGAGATGCGCGCGCGCACCGTGGCCGCGGTACCCTCCAGCACCAGCAGATAATCACCGACTGCCGCCTGCAGTTCGGCCGAGCCCGGCCGCGCCGTGACCAGCGCACCGAGCCGCACCCCGCCGGCGACCACCGAACGCCCGGCATGGAGCGCGCGCTCCAGGGTGGCGAGCACGAGTTCGGGCGAACTCGCGGGGTCGTTCTGCACCAGACGCTCGGCGAGCAGTTCGGCCTGGGTGGCGTACTGGCGCGACTGCGCCAGGCGGTCGAGCGGCACCACGCTGTCGCGCAAGGCCGCCTCCCAGCGCCCGCCCGACCACGCGATGATGAGCAGCACCAAGGCCCCGATCACGGTCATCACCACGAGCACGATGCCGCCGTCGCGCCCCGGAATCGGACTGGCGCGGCCACTCACCGCCCGCACTCCGGGGCGTCGTCGACGCGCGCCAGTTCGGCGGCACCAAAACCGAAACGGCCGACCAGGGCGGCATGTCCGGCGCTGCCCAGATAAGCCTCCAGGGCGCCGTCGATCGCGTCGCGCAACGCAGCGTCAGCGACGCGGAACGCGAATGCGGGCTGCCCGGGGGCGAGCCCGCGCGATCCGCGCTGCGGGCGCAGCGTCACCAGTTCGAGACCGTCGGCCCTGCCGGTAACCACCAGATGGCGCAGCGACACCGCGGACAGCGCGAACGCATCGACTTCCCCGGCACGCAATGCGGCGAGCGCACCGGGCAGGTCGGGAAAGGCAAACACATGATCGGCGGCGATGCCCGCGGCCTGCGCATCGGCCGCCTCCGCGGCGCCGGCGATCACCCCGAGGCGGTGCCCGCCGGCGGCGAGCGCGGCATGATCGACGATGCCGCCCGGGTTGCCCACGGCCACCAGCAAGGCCGGGCAGACCCACGCGGTGGGGCGCGAGAACAGCACCCGGCGACGGCGCTCCGGGGTGATGAACAGGCCCGCGGCGATGACATCGACGCGCCCGGCCTCGAGCTCGTGGATCAGGGTGCCGAAATCGGCATACACCCAGCGCGGCTCCGCACCACCGAGCGCCTTCACCGCGACGCGGAAGACCTCGGGCGCCTCGCCGGTGACACGGCCGTCCTCGTCGATGAAGGCGAACGGCGGCTCGAGTGCGTAACCGACATTCAATACCCCGCCCTGCCGCACGCGCTCGAGCGGTGTCTGGGGACGGTCGCCGAACTCCACTGCCTGCATGCCCACGACGGTCAGCGTGATGAACAGCGCAGACGCAAGATGAGTCAGCTTGAGTGAATGCCTGAACACCGGGCGATCATCACACATCCCACCACGGATCACCAGATTGCATATCCACGGCCTGCGCATGAGTTTGATCGGAATGAGAAATCCTTCATGAAATCGGCGCCGCAGCGGCCTTCGCGGCAGCCCCCGGCGCGCACCGGGGCTGAAAGCGGCCGCCGCCTGGGCTATCACATGAATACCGGCCGTCCCCACAGCGACGGCTCCAGGAGAACAATCATGAAAGATTTCGGCACCCTTCTCGCCCGCGTGCTGATGGCGATCCTGTTCATCGCCGCCGGCTGGGGCAAGCTCGGCACCGGCTACGCCGGCACTCTGCAGTACATGGCCGCGATGGGCGTGCCCGGCCTGCTGCTGCCGCTGGTGATCGCCCTCGAACTCGGTGGCGGGCTGGCGGTGCTCACCGGCACCCTGACCCGGCTCGCCGCCGCCGGCCTGGCGATCTTCTGCCTGGCCTCGGCGGTCCTGTTCCACGGCGACTTCGCCGCCGCCGGGCAATCGGTGCAGTTCATGAAGAACCTCGCCATGGCCGGCGGCTTCCTGCTGCTGTGCCTGCACGGCGCGGGCGCGTTCAGCGTGGACGCATGGTGGTCGGCGCGGCGCCGGTGAGCGGCACGCGCGACCTGGAGACATTCCGATGAGCATCGCCCACCTCTACACCGGCCACGACAAGGATCTGGGCGGCGGCTTCGTCGTCCGCCGCCTGCTCCCCGGCCATCCGCAGCGCCACGTCGGGCCCTTCGTGTTCTTCGATCATTTCGGCCCCACCGAAGTCGCCGCCGGGCAGAACATCGACGTCCGCCCGCATCCGCACATCGGCCTCGCCACCGTGACCTATCTGTTCGACGGCGCGCTGATGCATCGCGACAGTCTGGGCTCGGTACAGCGCATCGAGCCGGGCGCGATCAACTGGATGACCGCCGGAAGCGGCATCGTCCATTCCGAGCGCGTCACCGCGGACAACCGCGCTCGATCCTGGCGCAGTCACGGCCTGCAGCTGTGGGTGGGGCTGCCGCAGGCCCATGAGGAGGATGCGCCGGCCTTCCATCACCACCCCGCCACCACACTGCCGGCGTGGCAATCCGGCCCGCTCGCGCTGCGCCTGCTGCTGGGCAGCGCCGAAGGCCGGCAGTCGCCGGTCGGCGTGCATTCGCCGCTGTGCTACCTCGACCTGCACTGGCAGGGCGACGGCCAGTGGCTGATCGCCCCCGAGCATGCCGAGCGCGCGGTCTATGTGGTGCACGGCGAACTCGAGCTCGACGGCCGCCGGACGCCGCCGCGCACCATGGCGCTGCTGTCGCCGGGCGCCGAGGTCGTGGCGCGCGCCCGCGCCGGCACGCGCGCGGTGCTGATCGCCGGCGCGGCGCTCGACGGCCCGCGCTTCATGGGGTGGAACTTCGTCTCCAGCCGCCGCGAACGCATCGAGCAGGCCAAGGCCGACTGGGCCGCCGACCGCTTTCCGCGCATTCCGGGGGAAACCGAACGCATCCCGCTGCCGGAGCGCTGAAAGCGGGCGCAGGCAGCACGCGGCGACTGCCGCCGACTGCGGCATAATCGGCCTTCGATCCCGCACACCGAGCCGCCATGCCCACCCGCCCCGCGTTCCGCATCCCGTTTGCCGCGCTGCTTGCCCCCCTGTTCGCCCTCCTCGTCCTTGCCGGCTGCAGCAAGCTCACGGTGGAGAACTACGACAAGCTGAAGATGGGCATGCCCTATGCCGAAGTCAAAACCCTGCTCGGCGACCCGAGTTCGTGCACCGACGTGCTGGCGATGCGCAACTGCACATGGGGTGACGCCCAGCGCTCCATCACGGTCAGTTTCGTCGCCGACCAAGTGGTGCTGTTCAACGCCTCCAACCTGCGCTGAACACACACCGGCCCGGCCTCACCCCGCCTGCCGGCGCGCCGCGCGCAGCGACCACAGGCTGGTGAGCGCAAGCGCGGCGCCGATCGCCAGCATGCCGGCCAGTTCCAGCCCGCCCGGGCGCTCGCCGAGCTCGATCCAGCCGGCGAGCACGCCGATCAGCGGAATGCCCAGCGCCGACAGCCCCGCCATGCCCGCCGACAGGTGCTGCAGCACGTACAGCCAGAGCAGCCAGGCGAGCGCGGTGGCGAACACCGCGTTGAACGCGAGCGCACCGTAGAAGTACGCCGTGGTCTCGATCGGCCGCGACGGCAGCAGCGCGGCGACGATGCACAGTGCGAGCGCGCCGAACAGCATCTGCCACGCGGTGAGCGCGAGCAGGTCGATGTTGGCGCGTGCGCGCAGCCGCTTGGCGACCACCGCCGACAGCGCCCAGGTCAGGCCACCGCCGATTGCCAGCAGGTTGCTGAAGGCGCTGCCGCCCAGCGCCCACGGTTCCAGAATCAGCACCAGCCCGACCGCGGCGACCGCGATCGCCACCCATTGCACGCCACGAATGCGCTCGCCGAGCAGCCACCAGGCAAGTGCCAGCAGCCAGAACGGCATGGTGTAGACGAGCACCGCGGTCTTGCCCGCGCCGCCAGCGACCAGCGCCCACTGGATCAGCGCGGTAAACGCGGCGGTCTGCAGCACGCCGAGCAGCGCCACCTGCGGCGCCGCCACCAGGCCGGCGGGGCGACGCGTGACCACGATCACCAGAAACAGCGTGGCGGCGCCGAGCAGAGCGCGGATCGCGGAGAAGTCGAACGGGTCGATGTAGCGCAGGACCTGCTTCATCACCACCCAGTTGTAGCCCCAGATCAGCGATAGCACGGCCAGGGCGGCGAGCGCGAGGCGCGGCGTGGACGCGCCCTTCATCGCCCCGCCTCCGGGCGCGCGGGTGGAAACGGGAGGGGGCGAGCGCACGGCGCAAAACGCCGCACGCAGGCAAGTGGGGTGCCGGGGAGCATGGGGAAATCTCGATGTCGTTGTTGGTCTGGATGCCGCCGCGCGGGCGGCGCCGGCATCATCGGCGATTCCCCGCCCCCCGACAATCCGCCGCCTTGCGGGCAGCGGCGCGGCGCTCAGGCCATGCGCGTGATCGTCTTGCGGAAACGGCCGAGGGCGACGAGGAAGAACACCGCGCCGATCGCCAGGATGGCGAGGAACTGCGGCCACACCACGTCGAGCCCGGCGCCGCGGTAGAGAATGGCCTGGGCGGCGGCGACGAAGTGCGTGGTGGGCGCGGCCAGCATCAGGTTCTGCGCCAGTTCGGGCATGCTCTCGCGCGGCGTGCTGCCGCCCGAGAGCATCTGCAGCGGCAGCAGGGTGAGCAGCATGAGCAGGCCGAACTGCGGCATCGAACGCGCGATCGTGGCCATGAAGATGCCCATCGACGTGGTCGCGAACAGGTGCAGGGTGACGCAGCACAGGAACAGCGCCACCGAGCCCTCGATCGGCACCTGCAGCGCGCCGCGCACCACGACCGCGAGCGATACGCCGACCGCGAGCAGCACCACCAGCCCCATCGACCACACCTTGGCGAGCATGATCTCGCCCGGGGTCACCGGCATCACCAGCAGATGCTCGATGGTGCCGTGCTCGCGCTCGCGGATCAGCGCCGCGCCGGTGAGGATGATGGACAGCATGGTGACCTGGTTGATGATCTCCATCAGCGCGCCGAACCAGGCCTGCACCAGGCCGGGGTTGAAGCGTGCGCGCAGCACCAGGTCGACCGGCAGCGCGGCGTTGCTGCGGTGGCGCTGGACGAACTCGGTGACCTCGGCGAGCGCGATCTGCTGGATGTAGCCGGCGCCGGTGAAGGCCTGGCTCATGCGCGTGGCGTCGACGTTCAATTGCAGCGCGGGCGCGCGCCCGGCGAGCACGTCGCGCTGGAAGTCGGGCGGAATGTCGAGGACGAAGGTGTAGCGACCCTCGTCCATGCCGGGGTCGACCTCGGAGAGCGTGATCAGCTGCGGCGGATTGAAGTGCGGCGGGTAGAAGGCGCCGACGATGCGCGCCGACAGCGGCGAGCGGTCCTCGTCGACGATCGCGATCGAGGCCTTGTGCAGCGTCTCGGGCATCGCCGTGGCCGCGGCGTAGATCGCCACCGTGAACGTGTAGACGATGAGCACGAGCATCGTCGGGTCGCGCCACAGGCTCCACAACTCCTTGGTGCCGAGGCGGTAGATGTTGGCGGCGTGACGCATCTCAGCGCTCCTGCTTCTTCAGCAGCACCACCGCGAGGCCGACGATGAGCGGCACGGCGAGCAGCATCGGCACGAAGCTGGCATGCAGGTCGCCCAACCCCAGGGCCTTGGTGAACACGCCGCGACTGATCGTCAGCATGTGGGTGGCGGGATAGACGTTGCCGATCGCCCGCCCCGCGCCCTCGAGCGAGGACACCGGATTGAGCAGGCCGGCGAACTGGATCGCGGGCAGGATGGTGCCGATCATGGCGACGAACATGGCGGCGATCTGGCTGCGCGTGAAGGTCGAGGCGAAGAGCCCGAAGCCGGTCGAAAAACTCACGAACACCAGCGTCGCCAGCGCCAGGGTGAGCAGGTCGCCCTTCACCGGCACGCCGAACAGAGTCACCGCGAGCAGCGTCATCAGCAGGAAATTGACCATGCCGAGGACGATGTAGGGCAACTGCTTGCCGAGCAGGAATTCGGCGCGCGTCACCGGGGTGACGTAGAGGTTGATGATCGAGCCCAGCTCCTTCTCGCGCACCACCGAGAGCGCGGTGAGCATCGCCGGAATCATCAGCAGCAGCAGCGGAATCACCGCCGGCACCATCGCCGGCAGGCTCTTCACGTCGGGGTTGTAGCGGTAGCGCGTCTCCACCGTCGCCGCCCCGGCGCCGGTCGCCACCCCGCGCTGGCGCGCCATCTCGGCGAGCCAGCCCTGATGCATGCCGCCGACGTAGCCCTTGACCGTCTCCGCGCGCTGCGGCATCGCGCCGTCGATCCAGGCCGCGATCTCGACCTGCTTGCCGCGCAGCAGGTCGCGACCGAAGCCGGGCGGAATCTCGATCGCCAGCGCCAGTTCGCCGCTGCGCATGCGGCGGTCGAGTTCGCCGTAGTCGGCGATCGGCGGGCGCTCGATGAAGTAGCGCGAACCGGCGAGATTGAGCGCGTAGTTCTGGCTCAGCGTGCTCTGGTCGCGATCGAGCACGGCAAAGCTCAGGTCTTCGACGTCGAGGCTGATGCCGTAGCCCATGATCAGCATCAGCAGCAGGCTGCCGAGCAGTGCCAGGGTGCCGCGCATCGGGTCGCGCTGCAGTTCGAGCGCCTCGCGCCGCGAGTAGCTGAAGGCCCGCGCGAAGCTGAAACGCTGGCGCGCCGGGGCGCCGTGCGCCGCTCCCGTGGCCGGAACCGGCACCGCGGGGGGCGCATCGGCGGCATCCGCCCCCGAGGGCACTGCCGCGGCCGCCTCGCCCTGCGCGCCGGCCTCCTCCAGATAGCCGATGAAGGCGTCCTCCAGCGAGGCCGCGCCGCGCTGCGCGACCAGCGCCGCCGGCGCATCGCTCACCAGCACCCTGCCGGCGTGCATCAGCGAGATGCGGTCGCAGCGCTCGGCCTCGTTCATGAAGTGGGTGGAGATGAAGATGGTGACCTGGTCGTGGCGTGCGAGGTCGATCATCAGCCGCCAGAAGTTGTCGCGCGCCACCGGGTCCACCCCCGAGGTCGGCTCGTCGAGAATCAGCAGTTCCGGGCGATGGACCATCGCCACCGCCAGCGACAAGCGCTGGCGGATGCCCAGCGGCAGCTGGTCGGGAAGCGCATCGAGCACGCCGTCGAGCTCGAAGCGCGCCGCCATCTCGGCCACGCGGCCCGCGACCTCATCCTCGGGCACGCTGAACAGGCGCGCGTGCAGCACCAGGTTCTGGCGCACGGTGAGCTCTGAATACAGCGAGAACGCCTGCGACATGTAACCCACGCGGCGCCGCGTGGCGATGTCGCGCGCATCGACCTTGTGGCCGAACAGCCAGGCCTCGCCCTCGCTCGCCGGCAGCAGGCCGGTGAGCATCTTCATCGTGGTCGATTTGCCGCAGCCGTTGGAGCCGAGGAAACCGAAGATCTCGCCGCGGCGGATGCGGAAGCTGGCGTGGTCGACCGCGGTGAAGTCGCCGAAGCGCATGGTCAGCCCACGGGCCTCGATCGCCACGCCGTCGCCGTTGCCGCCGGCCGCGGCGTCGATGACCAGCGGCGGCACCTCGACCGCGCGGTGGCCGCGCCGCTTCTCCTCGGGCAGCAGCGCGATGAAGGCCGCCTCCAGGGTCGCGGTGGCGGTGCGCCGATGCAGCTCGGCCGGCGTGCCGGTGGCGAGCACGCGCCCGGCGTCCATCGCCACCAGCCAGTCGAAGCGCTCGGCTTCGTCCATGTAGGCGGTGGCGACGATCACGCTCATCGACGGCCGCCCGCGGCGGATGCGCGCGATCAACTCCCAGAACTGTGCCCGCGCGAGCGGATCGACGCCGGTGGTGGGCTCGTCGAGGATCAGCAGCTCGGGATCGTGGATCAGCGCGCAGCACAGGCCGAGCTTCTGCTTCATGCCGCCGGAGAGCTTGCCCGCCGGCCGCGCGAGGAAGGGGTGCAGGCCGGTCGCGGTGGTGAGGTCGTCGATGCGCCGGCGGCGCTCGGCGGCGTCGTGGCCGAACAGGCGGCCGAAGAACTGCAGGTTCTCCTCCACCGACAGCGTCGGGTACAGATTCCGGCCCAGGCCCTGCGGCATGTAGGCGATGTGCGGGCACACCGCGCGGCGGTGGCGGGCGTCGGCCATGTCGCCGCCGAGCGCCTCCACGCGGCCCTGCTGCACCGCACGCGCCCCCGCGACCAGCGCCAGCAGGCTGGATTTGCCGACCCCGTCGGGGCCGATCAGGCCGACCATGCGAGCAGCGGGAACCTCCAGATCGACGGCGTCGAGCGCCACCGTGGCACCGTAGCGCAGGCCGACGCCGGCGAGCCGCAGTACCGGCGCGGCAGCCGCCGCGCCGCTCATTCCGGTACCCGCAGCGCCAGTTCCGCCGGCCACTCGGCGGCGGGATCGAGCTTGAGCCAGGTGACCCCGGGGACGCCGGTCTTGACCTGGGCCAGGTGCTTGCGCAGCAGCTCGGGATCGAGCTGCGCCTTGACGCGGAACATCAGCTTCTGGCGCTCGCTCGCGGTCTCCACCGTCTTCGGCGTGAACTGCGCGGTGCTGGCGACGAACGACACCCTGGCCGGAATCACGTAGCCGGGGGCGGCATCGAGCACGATGCGCGCCTCGCTGCCGAGGGCGACGCGGCCGACCACGGTCTCGGGCAGGAAGAAGGTCATGTACACATCGGACAGGTCGACCAGGTTGAGCACCTTGCCGCCCGCGCCCAGCACTTCGCCGGGCTGCGCGACGCGGAACTGCACGCGGCCGTCGCGCGGCGACTTCAGCTGGCTGTCGGCGATGTCGGCATCGATGCGCGCCACCGTCGCCGCCGCCGCTGCCACCGTCGACCGGGCGCCGACAAGCTGGGCCTGCGC
>JAEWVQ010000235.1 GCA_023459095.1 Pseudomonadota bacterium
GCGGTCCGCCGCGAAGCCGAGGCGCTCGGCGTGCAGTGGTTCCTCACCAAACCGATCACCGAATCCGACCTGCTCGACGCCTTCGTCGAGATCGCCGCGCACGACGCGTCCCCGCGTTCGCCCTCCCCCGTGCCCGGCGTCACCCTCGCCGGTCCGCGCTTTGCCGGTGCGCGCGTGCTGCTCGCCGAGGACAACGAGCTCAATCGCCAGATCGCCTGCGAGCTGCTGCGCGCCAGCGGAATCGAAGTCGATGCCGTGGTCAACGGCCGCGAACTGGTCGCCGCGCTGGAAGCCCGCCCCACGCACTACGACCTCGTCCTCACCGACCTGCAGATGCCGGAGATGGACGGCCACCAGGCCACCGCGCACATCCGCGCCGATCCGCGCTTCCGCGACCTGCCCGTCGTCGCCGTGACCGCACACGCGATGGCCGAGGAGCGCATGCGCTGCCGCGCCGCGGGCATGAACGGTCACATCGCCAAACCCATTGACCCGGCCGAGCTGTCCCGCCTACTCGCCGCCCTGCTGCCGCAGCGCGTGCTCGCCGCTCCCTCGGCCCCAGCCGCCGCAGCGCCGGCCGCCCCGATCGATGGCGACGAGGCACGCGCACGCGGCCACGCGCTGCAGCGCCTGGTCGAGGACTGCGACCCGGAAGCCGCCGATTACTTCGACCGCCACGCCGCCACGCTCACCGCCCTGTTCGGCATCGACGCCGCCGCCGCACTCAAACACCGGCTCGAGGCCTTCGACTTCGACGCCGCCCTTTCCCTGCTGCGCTCCTACCCCGCGCCCGCCGCCCCTGTCGACGAGGAAACCGACCATGCCTGAGCCGTCGGACAAACCCCTGATCCTCGCGGTCGACGACACCCCTGCCAACCTCAAGCTGATCACCGACCTGCTCAAGCCGGACTACCGCCTGCGCATCGCCACCGGCGGCGCCAAGGCGCTCGAACTCGCCGCACGCGAACCGCTCCCCGAGCTCATCCTGCTCGACATCATGATGCCCGCGATCGACGGCTACGAGGTGCTGCGCCGGCTCAAGGCCGACCCGGTGACCGCGGCGATTCCGGTGATCTTCCTCACCGCGCGCAGCGAGACCGACGACGAGTACCGCGGCCTCACCCTGGGCGCGGTGGACTACCTCACCAAGCCGATTTTTCCGGACATCCTGCGCGCCCGCGTACACACCCACCTGTCGCTGGCGCGCGCGCGCCATCAGCTCGCCGACCGCAACGCCCACCTCGAAAGCCTGGTGCGCGCGCGCACCGCCGAATACGAGCGCATGCGCGACGCGGTGATCTACGCCATGGCCAGCCTTGCCGAAACGCGCGACAACGAAACCGGCAACCACATCCGCCGCACCCAGCATTACGTGCGCGCGCTCGCCGAGGCGTTGTGCGAACACCCGCGCTTTCGCGCCGAGCTCGACGAGCGCAGCATCGACCTGCTCTACAAGTCGGCGCCGCTCCACGACATCGGCAAGGTCGCGGTGCCCGACCACATCCTGCTCAAGCCGGGCAAGCTCGACGCCGACGAGTGGGAAATCATGAAGCTGCACACGCTCTACGGCCGCGACGCGGTGCTCGACGTCGAGAACTACCTCGGCGGCACCACCCCCTTCCTGCGCTATGCGCGCGAGATCGCCCTCTCCCACCAGGAGAAATGGGACGGCTCCGGCTACCCCGAGGGGCTCGCCGGCGAAGCGATCCCGGTGTCCGCGCGGCTGATGGCGGTGGCCGACGTCTATGACGCGCTGATCTCGAAGCGCACCTACAAGCCGGCCTTCGACCACGACACCGCGGTGGCGATCATGCGCGAGGGGCGCGGCAGCCACTTCGACCCCGACATCCTCGACGCCTTCCTCGCCCTGCAGGACGAATTCCGCGCGATCGCCGCGCGCTTTCGCGACATCAGCGAACATTGAGCCACGCAGGCGCCCCTGCCGGACTCAGCCCAAGCCCGCGGCGAGACGCCCCGACTGCAGCAGGCCGACGACCACGCTCAAGGTGACGAAGGAGAGCAGCGTGGTCACCACCAGGGCCGCCGCGAACATGCCTTCCTGGCCGTACTTCTGGCCGAAAATCGGGTAGATGGTGAACATCGGCGCGCTCGCGAACAGCACCGCCGCCAGTTGCAGGGTCGGGTCCATCGGCGGCAGCACGAGCAGCATGGCGAACACCGCCAGCGGGTGGATGAGCAGCTTGCCCGCGGCGATCAGGGACAGATCACCGACCATGCCGCGCACCTTCTGGCCGACCAGCGCCCCGCCGATCGCGAACAGCGCCACCGGCGCGGAGGCCATCGCCGCCATGTCGATGGCCTTGGCGGCGATCGTCGGCGGCTGCCAGCCCAGGCCGGCGGCGACAAAGCCGGCGACGATGGCGAGCACGATCGGGTTCTTCAGCAGCCGCGTCAGGGTCTGGCGCAGCACCGCCAGCCGCCCGCCACCGCCGCCGCGCTCGGCGAGCATCAGGATCAGCGGCAGCATGATCAGGTTCTCCACGATCATCGCCAGCGCGAGCGCCACTGCCGCACTCTGGCCGAAGAGCTGCAGGCCGACCGGAAAGCCGATGAAGGCGGTGTTCGACATCGCCATGCCCATGCCGACCATCGCCGCCTTGGGCATGGGCTGGGCGCGCACGCGGCGCGCGACGAGGAGGCCGAAGCCGAGCGCGGCCAGCGAGCCGACGATGTAGGCGGCGAGAAAGCCGCCATCGACCACGTCGCCGAAGGCGCGCTGCGACAGCGCCTTGAACAGCACCGCCGGCAGCGCGATGTTGATCACGAAGGCGCCGAGCGCGCGCGTGTCGCTCTTGGCGAAGAGGCCGGAGCGCACCGCGGCGTAGCCGACCGCGATGAGGATGAAGATGGGCCCGGTGATGGCCAGGATGTCGAGCAAGGCAGCAGTCTCCGCGGTCCGCCCCCGCACCCGTGGCGGACGGCGGCTGGTGTTGTTTTGATAGGCGGCGAACAGCGACGCGCGGGCGGCCCGGGGCGATGCGCCCGGCGCCGCCGCGCGTCGTGAGCGAGGATCAGAACTCCTCGGTGTCGATCTCGGTCTGGGTGGCGGCGTTGTAGCGCGGACCGCTGACCGTGGCGCGGTTGATCAGCGCCTCGACGCGGGCGATGAGTCCGGCCGGCAGCACGAGGTCGGCCGCGGCCACGTCCTCTTCCAGGTGGTCGATGCGGGTCGTGCCCGGAATCGGCAGGATGTGCTCACCCTGGGCGAGCAGCCAGGCGAGCGCGAGCTGCGCCGGGGTGCAGCCGGCTTCGGCGGCGAGCGCCCGGTAGCCGTCGAGCAGGCGCAGGTTGGCGGCGAAGTGCTCGCCCTGGAAGCGCGGCATCGCGCGGCGGATGTCCTTGGCGTCGAACCCGGCCACGTCGGCCGGTGTGCTCAGCGCGCCGGTCAGGAAGCCGCGCCCCACCGGACTGAAGGCGACGAAGGCCACCCCCAGCTCGCGGCAGGCCTCGAGCACGGCGATCTCCGGGTTGCGCGTCCACAGCGAATACTCGGTCTGCAGCGCCGCCACCGGATGCACGGCGTGGGCGCGGCGCAAGGTTTCCGCGGAGACTTCGGAGAGGCCGATGCTGCGGATCTTGCCTTCGCGCACCAGCTCGGCGAGCGCGCCGACGCTGTCCTCGATCGGCACGCTCTTGTCCCAGCGGTGCAGGTAGTAGAGGTCGATGACCTCGGTCTGCAGGCGCTGCAGCGCTTCCTCGCAGGTGCGCTTGAGCGTTTCCGGGCGGCCGTCGATCACGCGCTTGCCGTCCACGCCGGTCATGCCGCACTTGCTCGCCAGCGTGAAGCGCGAGCGATGCCTGGCCAACACGCGGCCGAGCAGCTGCTCGTTGGCACCGAAGCCGTAGAGCGCGGCAGTATCGAAATGGGTCACGCCCAGATCGAGCGCCTTCAGCAGCACCGCCTCGCCCTGCTCGGCCGACGGCGGCACGCCGTAGGCGTGAGAGAGGTTCATGCAGCCCAGGCCGATGGCGCCGACCTGGAAGGGGCCGAGTTTGCGTTGTTGCATGCGGAACTCCTGTTGCGGAAACACGAAAACGGCCCCATCCGCGAGGATGGGGCCGGACGGCACGTCACCGGGCGCAAGCCGCCCGGCGAGCCCCTGCCGGAACTCAGGCTTCGAGCTGCTGCTCGAGCTTGTGCAGCACTTCGTAGCAGGCCAGCACCGAGGCCACGCTCGAGTTCGGCTCGCGGCCTTCGCGGATGGCGGCGAAGAACTCGCGGTCCTGCAGCTCGATGCCGTTCATCGACACATCGACCTTGGAGACGTCGATCTGCTCGTCCTTGCCGGTGTAGAGGTCGTCGTAGCGCGCGATGTAGGTGCCGGTATCGCCGATGTAGCGGAAGAAGGTGCCGAGCGGGCCGTCGTTGTTGAACGACAGCGACAGCGTGCAGATCGCGCCGTTGGCGGCCTTCAACTGGATCGACATGTCCATGGCGATGCCCAGGGTCGGGTGGATCGGCCCCTGCACGGCGTTGGCCTGCACGATCGGGCTGTTGGCCTGGTAGGCGAACAGATCGACGGTGTGGGCGGCGTGGTGCCACAGCAGGTGGTCGGTCCAGCTGCGCGGCTGGCCGAGCGCGTTCATGTTGGTGCGGCGGAAGAAGTAGGTCTGCACGTCCATCTGCTGGACGTTGAACTCGCCGGCCTTGATCTTATTGTGCACCCACTGGTGGCTGGGATTGAAGCGGCGGGTGTGGCCGACCATCGCCACCAGGCCGGTTTCCTTCTGCAGGCGGGCGACTTCCTGGCCGTCGGCGAGCTTGTCGCACAGCGGAATCTCGACCTGCACGTGCTTGCCCGCCTTCAGGCACTGGATCGACTGCTCGGCGTGCATCTGGGTCGGCGTGCACAGGATCACGGCGTCGAGCTCGGCCAGCGCCAGGCTGTCGGCAAGATCGGTGGTGACGTGCTTGACGCCGTACTTGTCGGCGACTTCCTGGGTCTTGGCGAGGTCACGGCCGATCAGCGAGATGACTTCGACGCCGTCGATGTTCTTGATGCCGTCCAGGTGCTTGATGCCGAAGGCGCCGGCGCCGGCCAGCGCAACCTTGATCGTCTTGCTCATGTCAGTTGTTCTCCAGAATGAGGTGGCCCACGGCGGTGTTCGACGCCGGGACATGGAAGAAGCGGTGCTTGACGGTGGGCGCGGGACCGCCCTTGACGTCGCTCATCGCGCCGCGCGCGATCAGCCACATCACCAGCTCGATGCCTTCGGAGCCGGCTTCGCGCACGTATTCGATGTGACCCATGGTCGACAGATCGGCCGGATCGGCGATCAGGCGATCGAGGAAGCGGTTGTCCCACTCGGCGTTGATCAGGCCGGCGCGCGCGCCCTGCAGCTGGTGGCTCATGCCGCCGGTGCCCCAGATCTGGATCTTGAGGTCTTCGTCGTAGGACTCCACCGCCTTGCGGATCGCCTGGCCGAGCTGGAAGCAGCGGCGGCCCGACGGCACCGGGTACTGCACCACGTTGACCGCGAACGGAATGACCTTGCACGGCCACGCTTCGGGTTCGCCGAACATCAGCGACAGCGGCACGGTGAGGCCGTGGTCGACGTCCATCTTGTTGACGATGGTGAGGTCGAAGTCGTCCTGGATCACGCTCTGCGCGATGTGCGAGGCGAGTTCCGGATGGCCGATCACCTTGGGCACCGGGCGCGGCCCCCAGCCTTCGTCGGCGGGCTGGAATTCGGCCGCGGTGCCGATCGCGAAGGTCGGGATCATGTCCAGGCTGAACGCGGTGGCGTGGTCGTTGAAGACCAGGAAGATCACGTCGGGCGTGTTCTCCTTCATCCACTGCTTGGAGTACTCGTAGCCCGCGAACAGCGGCTGCCAGTAGGCTTCGCCGGTTTTCTTGAGGTCGATCGCGGCGCCGATCGCGGGCACGTGCGAGGTGTAGACGGATGCGGTGATCTTGGCCATGGTCAGTTCCCTTGTTTCTTGCCGGCCGAGCCTTGCGGCTGGTGCTGCGGCTGGGCGTCGCCGTCCTCGCCGAGGTAGCGGTTGCCGTCTGCCGAACGGCCACCCTTGAGCATCATGTCGCGGTATTCGGCTTCGGTCATGCCGGTCATGCTGCCGGCCATCTGCTGGAAGCTGAGGCCGTCGGTGGCGCCGATCTTGGCGAGGAAGTAGATGTTGCCGCCGGTGCGCATGCACCAGTTGAGATCGCGCGCGAGCACGGCCTGCTTCTGCTCCTCGGTCATCGGCCATTCGTCGAGATAGGCGCGCTCGTCGGCTTTGAAGCGCACGCGGTTCTCGGCCTTCATCAGCGACATGCAGAACTGGTTGAGCCAGTAGCCCTTGCGGGACTGGTCGGCATCGAAAATGATCGTGCCGGGAATGTCCTTGTACGGTTTGTCGAGCGCCATGATCAGCATTCCTCCGGCCAATAGAGCCGCATCGGATTATCCACCAGCAGCTTGCGCTGAAGCGCCGCAGTGGTCGCGATGTGGGGGATGAAATCGACCAGCAGGCCGTCGTCGGGCATGTGGTCCTTGAGGTTCGGATGCGGCCAGTCGGTGCCCCACAGCACGCGATCGGGGAACTCCTCGACGATGCGGCGCGCGAACGGCACCACGTCGCGGTAGGCGGCCTGCTCGCCATCGAGCGCCTTCGGGCCGGTTACCGACAGGCGTTCCGGGCAGCTCACCTTGGACCACACGTTGGGGTTGTCGCGCATGAACTTCACGAACAGCTCGAACTCCGGGCCGTCGACCGGCTTGGAGACGTCGGGCCGGCCCATGTGGTCCACCACCACCGTGGTCGGCAGCGCGGTGAAGAAATCCCACAGTTCGGGCAGATCGACCGCCTCGAAATAGATCACCACGTGCCAGCCCAGCGGCGCGATGCGGCTGGCGATCTCCATCAGCTCGTCCTTCGGGGTGAAATCCACCAGCCGCTTGACGAAGTTGAAGCGCACCCCGCGCACGCCGGCCGCGTGCATGTCCTGCAGTTCCTGGTCGGTGACCGTGCGGCGCACGGTGGCCACGCCGCGCGCCTTGCCGCCGGAAGCCTTGCAGGCATCGACCATGGCGCGGTTGTCGGCGCCGTGGCAGGTGGCCTGCACGACCACGTTGCGGGCGAAGCCCAGGTGGTCGCGCAGCGCGAAGAGCTGCGCCTTGCTCGCGTCGCAGGGCGTGTACTTGCGCTCCGGCGCGTAGGGGAACTCGGCGCCCGGGCCGAACACGTGGCAGTGCGCGTCGACGGCGCCGGCCGGCAGCTGGAAGCGCGGTTTGGAGGGGCCGCTGTACCAGTCCAGCCAGCCGGGGGTCTTCTGAAATTCCATTTTTTGCGATCCTTGATGGTGTGGCGGGCGCCCCCACGGAGGGCGCGCCCCGGCCATGCGGCGCGGCCGATGCGCCTCAGTCGATGTACTTGAGCCCGGCCTTTTCCAGCGGCTCGCGCATCTTGTACATGTCCAGGCCGAGTTCGCCGGCGGCGAAGCGGGCGCGCTTCTCGCCTTCGAACGATTCGCGCTTCTCGGCGGCGTCGGCGACCTGCTGCGCCATCGCCGCCGGCACCACGACCACGCCATCGACATCGGCGATCACCACGTCGCCCGGATTGACCAGCGCGCCGGCGCACACCACGGGGATGTTCACCGAACCGAGCGTGGCCTTGATCGTGCCCTTGGCGTTGATCGCCTTGGCGAACACCGGGAAGCCCATCTGCTCCAGATCGGCGACGTCGCGCACGCCGCCGTCGATGATCAGGCCGCGCGCGCCGCGCGCCTTGAACGAGGTCGCGAGCAGGTCGCCGAAGAAGCCGTCGGCGTTGTCGGTGGTGCACGCGGCGACCGCGACGTCGCCTTCCTGCAGCTGCTCGGCGGCGACGTGCATCATCCAGTTGTCGCCGGGCTGCAGCAGGATGGTGACCGCGGTGCCGCACATCTTCGCCCCGGTGTAGACCGGGCGCATGTAGGGCTTCATCAGGCCGACGCGCCCCATCGCCTCGTGGATGGTGGCGACGCCGAAGCGCGACAGTTTTTCAACCGCGGCGCGGTCGGCGCGCACGATGTTGCGCTTGACGATACCGAGTTGGGTCATGGCGGCGTTCTCCTTACAGGCCCTTGGCCTTCAGTGCGGCATCCAGGCGCGGATAGACGCGACGGGCATTGCCTTCGTAGATCTTGTGACGGTCTTCGGCGCTGATGTTGGCGGCTTCGATGTAGCGCTTCGTGTCGTCGTAGTAGTGGCCGGTTTCGGGGTCGATGCCGCGCACCGCGCCGATCATCTCGGAGGCGAACAGCACGTTGTCGACCGGAATCACCTTGGTCAGCAGATCGATACCCGGCTGGTGGTACACACAGGTGTCGAAGAAGATGTTGTTGAGCAGGTGATCCTTCAGCAGCGGCTTCTTGAGTTCCTGCGCCAGACCGCGGAAACGGCCCCAGTGGTAGGGCGCGGCGCCGCCGCCGTGCGGAATCACGAACTTCAGCGTCGGGAAATCCTTGAACAGGTCCGAGGTCAGGCACTGCATGAACGCGGTGGTGTCGGCGTTGAGGTAGTGCGCGCCGGTGGTGTGGAAGCAGGCATTGCAGCTCGTGGAGACGTGCACCATCGCCGGGATGTCGTACTCGACCATCTTCTCGTAGATCGGGTACCAGTGGCGGTCGGACAGCGGCGGGCTGGTCCAGTGGCCGCCGGACGGATCGGGGTTCAGGTTGATGCCGACGAAGCCGTATTCCTTGATGCACTTTTCCAGCTCGGGAATGCAGCTCGCCGGATCGACGCCGGGCGACTGCGGCAGCATCGCCGCGCCGATGAAGTTGTCCGGGAACAGCTGTGCGACGCGATAGCACAGCTCGTTGCAGATCGCCGCCCAGGTCGAGCTGATGTTGAAGTCGCCGATGTGGTGCGCCATGAAGCTCGCGCGCGGCGAGAAGATGGTGAGGTCCGAACCGCGCTCCTTCATCAGGCGCAGCTGGTTCTTCTCGATGGTCTCGCGCAGCTCGTCGTCGGAGATCTTCAGGTCGGCGACCTTGGGCATCACCGACGGATCCTTGATGCCGGCGATCTGCTTGTTGCGCCACTCCTCCAGCGCCTTGGGCGCGGTGGTGTAGTGACCGTGGCAATCGATGATGAGGCTCATGTGTGCTCCCCCGGAGTTCGGTGAATCAATCAGGTTGGTGTGGCGTCCGGCCGCGGCGGGCGGCCGGAACGATGATCGGTGCGCGCCCGGACTGGGGCGCGGAGGTGCTCAGCCTTTCGGCCACACCGCCGCGGGCACCATGACTTCGCCGCGCATGATCAGGCGCGCGGTGCGCAGCAGCGCGGCACGCGTGACGTTCTGCGGATGGGCCGGATCGACTTCGAGCTCGACCGAGAATTCGCCGGTCGGATGTTCGACCGAGACTTTCTTGACGTTGCCCGCGGGCACCACGGCGATGCCCTCGGTGATCGAGCCCTCGAGCACGCAGGCGGTGCCGACGGTAACCGCGGCGAGCACGCCGATGGCGTCGTGGCACACGTGCGGAATGAAGCAGCGCGTGGCGATCGAACCGCCGTCGCGCGGCGGCGCGATCAGGCACATCTTCGGATAGGTCTTCTTGCTGACGTCGCCCAGCCCCATGGCCTCGCCGGCCTTCAGGCGCAGCGCCTCGACGCGGGCCTTGAGCTCGGTGTCGGCGTTCATCTCGGCCACGCTCTCGTAGCCGCTGCGGCCGACGTCGGCGGCGCGGAACATGACCAACGGCATGCCGTTGTCGATGCAGGTAACCTCGATGCCGTCGATCACGTCGCGCACCTTGCCGGTAGGCAGCAGGCCCGAACACACCGAGCCCGCGGTATCGAGGAAATTGATCGTGATCGGCGCCGAGCTGCCGGGCACGCCGTCGATGCGCGCATCGCCCTCGTAGCTCACCACGCCGCCCGGTGTGCGCACGGTGATGTCGCACTGCATGTCGGTGTTGAGGGTGAGCACGCGGAAGGTCGAGGTCTCGCCCTGGGCTTGCACCAGACCGATTTCGAGCGCGAACGGCACCACGGCGGCGAGCATGTTGCCGCAGTTCGGGGTGGTGTCCACGATATCCTTGTCGGGCACCACCTGAGCGAACAGGAAGTCCAGATCGACCCCGGGCACCTCGCTCCGGCGCACGATGCCGACCTTGCTGGTGAGCGGATTGGCCCCGCCCACACCATCGATCTGGCGCCGGTCCGGCGACCCCATGACCGCCAGCAGCACACGATCGCGCAAGGCCTTGTCGGCCGGCAGATCTGCTTCGTTGAAAAACGGCCCCCGCGAGGTGCCGCCGCGCATGAAGAGTGTGGGAATGGATGTCTGCATGGCCAAATTATGGTATGGCCCCTGCCCTTTCGACAGGCCGGCAACGCACTATCAGTTATAGCAACCCGTTATAACCATAAGGCAGTTATTCTTTGTATTGGTGAACTGGGAGTAAACTGGGCCGATGGATCTGAAGCAGCTCGAGTACTTTGTCCGCGTCGCCGAACTGGGGAGCTTCACCCGCGCCTCGATTGCGCTCGACATCGCGCAACCGGCGCTCAGCCGCCAGATCCGCCTGCTCGAAGTGGAGCTGCGCCAGAACCTGCTGATCCGCAACGGCCGCGGCGTCACCACCACCGAGGCCGGCAAGCTGCTGCTCGAGCACGGCCGCGGTGTGCTGCACCAGATCGAGCGCGCCAAGGAGGAGCTCGCCCGCGTGCGCGGCGCGCTCGCCGGCCGCGTCGCCCTCGGCCTGCCGCCCAGCCTGTCGAAGGTGCTCACCGTGCCGCTGACACGCGAATTCCGCCGTCGCCTGCCCGACGCCTCGCTGTCGATCAGCGAGGGGCTATCGGCGACCATGCAGGAATCGCTGGTCAACGGCCGCCTCGACATCGCCCTGCTCTACAACGCGGTGCCCTCCCCCGACATCGAGACCGCGCCCATCCTCGAAGAGGCGCTCTACCTGGTGCAGGCTCGCGGCGCCGGCGCGGCAAGCGGCGCGCTCGGCTGCGATGCGCTCGCCGAGCTGCCGCTGGTGATTCCCAGCCGCCCCCACTCCATCCGCATGCTGGTCGAGGCCGAACTGGCGAACATCGGCCTCGCCCCGCGCATCGCGCTCGAGATCGACGGCGTCGCCGCCATCCTCGACCTCGTCGCCGACGGCGCCGGCTGCGCCGTGCTGTCGATGAACGCGGTCACGACCTCGGGCAAGGAGGACGCGTTCGAGGTCCGCCCGCTCGGCACACCGCCGCTGCGCAGCAAGCTGTCGGTGGCGGTGAGTTCGCGGCGCCCCACCACCGCCACGCAGCAGTCCATGCTCGAACTGCTCGCCGAGTTCTGCACCGAGCTGCTGAAGACGCCCGGATGAACCGCGCCGACCATCTCGCGCTCGACGGCCACAGCCTGCGCCTGCTCGTCACCGTGCTCGAGGAAGGCTCGGTGACCGGCGCCGCCAACCGGCTCGGCCTCACCCAGTCCGCGGTCAGCCATGCGCTCGACCGCCTGCGCGCGATCACCGGCGAGCCGCTGTTCGTCAAATCCGGGCGCGGCATCGTCGCCACCGCCCACGCGCGTGAGCTCGCCGCCCAGGCGCAGGACATCCTCGACCGCCTGAAGGCATTCTCCGCGCGCACCCGCTTCGAGCCTGCCGCCGCCCGCCTGGCGGTAACCATCGCCGCCAACGACTTCCAGCGCGACCTGCTGCTGCCCGGGCTGTTCCATCGCGTGCGCGCGCAGACCGCCGACTTCCGCCTGCGCGTGATCGCCGCCGGCACGCCCGCGCCCGAGCTGCTGCGCACCGACCGCTGCGACCTGCTGCTCACCCCGCGCCCGCCCGAAGGCGCCGACATCCTGCAGAAGCTGCTGCTCGAAGACCAGTACGTCTGCTATTACGACGACACCGTGCGCGCCGCGCCGCGCACCGAGCACGACTACCTCGCCGCCGGCCACATCGCCGTCGTGCACGATGACCGCGGCCCGCTGCAGTTCGATCTCGAACTGGGCGCGCGCGGCATCCACCGCGACGTCGTCGCCACCGTGCAGAGCTTCTCCGGCGTCGCCGCCTTCCTGCGCGCCTCGCCGCTGCTCGCAACCCTGCCGGCCATGCTGGTGCACGGCGCCCTGCGCGGCTTCGCCAGCTGCCCGCTGCCGTTCGGCGCACACCGGCTGCCGATGTATCTGGTCTGGCACCAGCGCAACCACCTCGACCCCGCCCACGTCTGGCTGCGCGACGAGGTGCAGGCGGTGGCCGGCGCACTGCTCGCCGCCCGCCCGGCCTGAGCGGCCCGTCACCTGGGCGATAACTGATAGAACGGTTTGCGATCGCTCGGTCGCCGTACATCCCCTATCATCTTCGCGCGCCCGGCAGGAACCGGTTCGGCCCGCGCGTCCGGCCCGGAACCCCTAAAGAATTCTCGCCGTCCGCCGCTAAGGATTATGCGGCGGGCGCGCGCGCAGCGCCGGCCACGACCGCATACCCCATACAACAAACGTCGTCCGACGACGAGAGAGGAGACCATGAACGACACCCTCAAGCGCACAGGCAGCGGCAAGCTCTCGGTGCGCCGCCTGCTCTATCTCGCCATCGCCCTGCAGATCGGGGTTGCCGTGCTGCTCGGCCTGCTGGGGGTACGCGGCATGTACTCGACGCTCAACGGCCTCGATGCGGTCTATAACGAACGTCTGATTCCGCTGCGCGACCTCAAGGTCATTTCCGACGCCTTCGCGGTCGACGTGGTGGACGCCACGCAGAAGGTGCGCGACGGCACCCTGACCCCGGAGAACGGCGCCGCGGCGCTGAGCCGCGCCCGCCAGCGCATCGACGAGAAGTGGCTGACCTACACCCGCAGCGACAACCTGTCGGCGACCGAGCGCGAGCTGATCAAGACCGCCGAGCCGCTGATGGCCAAGGGCAACGAGCTCATCGACCTGATGGTCGAGCGCCTCAACCTCGGCGCGCTGAGCGAGATCCACGCCATCGCCGAGCGCACGCTGTACCCGACCATCGACCCCATCGCGGGAATCATCCTCAAGCTCACCGACACCCAGCTCGAGCAGGCGCGCCTCGACTACGAGGCCGAACAGACCGGATTCCGCAACGCCACCGCGATCATGATCGGGATGATCATCGCCGCGGCCGCGCTGTCGGGCATCGGCGGCGTGGTGTTCGCACGCAACTTCCTGATGCGCCCGCTCGACGAGGCGCGCCGCTTCGCCAACGACATCGCCTCCGGCAACCTGGGCAGCCGCATCAGCAGCCACCGCGACGACGAGATCGGCAGCCTGATCGAGGCCCTGCGCACGATGCAGAGCGAGCTGCGCAACATGGTCGAGCTGATCCAGAACAACGCCGACCAGATCGCCGGCGCCAGCGAACACCTGGCGAGCAGCACCGGCGCGATTTCCACCGCCACCGTGCAGCAATCCGGCGCCGCCGAATCGATCGCCGCCGCCATCGAGCAGATGACGACCTCGATCAGCCACGTGTCGTCCTTCACCGCCGACGCCCGCGACATCGCCACCGAGTCGGGCGCGGCCTCGCACCGCGGCGCGGAGGTCATCCGCCGCGTGGTCGGCGACATCGAGCGCATCGCCGATTCGGTGAACCAGTCGTCGTCGGCGATCCGCGACCTCGGCCAGTACTCCAAGGAAATCGCCTCGGTGGTCACCGTGATCAAGGAAGTCGCCGACCAGACCAACCTGCTCGCGCTCAACGCCGCGATCGAGGCCGCGCGCGCCGGCGAACAGGGCCGCGGCTTCGCCGTGGTCGCCGACGAGGTGCGCAAGCTCGCCGAACGCACCGCCGCATCCACCGAGGACATCGCGCGCATCGTTGGCCGCATCACCTCGGGCACCGACTCCGCGGTCAAGGCGATGGACGCCCAGGTGCGCAACGTGCAGACCAGCGTGGAACTCGCCGCGGAAGCCGGCGAGGCGATCGCGCAGATCAACGAAGCCTCGGAGCGCGTGGTGGCGACGGTCACCGACGTGTCCTCGGCGCTCGCCGAGCAATCGACCACGAGCACCGAAATCGCCCGCGGCATCGAGGAAATCGCCGCGATGAGCGGGCGCAACAGCGAATCGGCGCGCAAGGTCGACGACGCCACCCGCCAGCTCGCCACGCTGTCCTCGCAGCTGCGCGAGACCGTGCGCCGCTTCCGCCTGCACGGCTGAGCCGGCGGCACGGAAAGGGCTCGAACCCGGCGCGCCGGGTTCAGTGGCCCCGGTTTTGCAGCCCCGGCTCGAGAGCGTTCGCTCAGCGCCCCGGATTGAGCCAGCCGCGCAGCCAGCGCGTCAGCCGCGGCATCACCACCCAGGTCATGGTCGCCACGATCAGCGCGGTCAGCACCGCGACGCGCGGCAGGAATGGCAGCGGTTCCAGCCAAGGCACGACCAGCCACAGGTACAGGGCCACGGTCGGAAAGATGCCCAGCCAGGTGACGAAGGCCATGCGCGCACGCGGCGGATGCATTGAAGCCGGCACCACCGCCGGCTCGAACCACGCCTCCAGCCCGCTCAGCTTGCGGTATTCGGGCTCACCGACGGCGACCTCGCGCAGGCGAAGGTGAAAGGTCTCACGCGCCGGCGAGCGATCCCACGCCATCAGGTCGTCTTCGGAAGCAAAGCGGGTCACCACCTGATAGTCGCCGCCCTCGGCCTCGGGCGGGATCAGGTCGGCGCCCAGAAAGCCGCGGTGCGCGCGCATCGCGGCGAACATCTCACGGATCAGCGCTTCGTAGTCGCGCGCCCGGCCCTCGCGCGCACGGCGGCGGGCGATGCGCGTGATCGGCGCAGGGGCGGCTGCGCCCCGCGCCTCGGCCTTGATGTCTTCCGGCTTCATCTGGAGTCCTCCCGATCGGCGCCGCGACGCAGCCCCGTCAAACCGCCAACGACAACGGCCGCGACCGTCACCGGTCGCGGCCCATCCTGTACCCCGCCGCGGCGTGACCGCGGGCGCGCGGACGCCTAGCGGCCGAGATCCTTCGCCGAGACGCCGGCGATGCCCCAGTTCTCCTTGGGCATGTCGTGGATCCAGACGCGCACGGTTTCGCGCGGCGCGCCCACGGCCTCGACCAGGGCGTCGGTGACCTTCTCGATCACCGCGCGCTTCTGCTCCTCGCTGCGGCCTTCGAGCATGTAGATCTGAGCGAACGGCATGGCAGGCTCCTTACTTGAAACGGCAGGATACCGAACCGAGGTCCTGCACCCGCAGCGTGATCGCATCACCCGGCTGCACCGCCACCGCCTCGGTGATGCCGCCGGACAGGATCAAGGTGCCCGCCGGAATCTCCTCGCCCTTCTCGCCCAGCATGTTGGCCAGCATCGCGATCGCTGCCGCCGGATGGCCGAGGACGGCGGCGCCGGCACCGAAGGCCACCGGTTCGCCATTCTTCTCCAGCACGATGCCGGTGGTGCGCAGGTCGAGTTCGGTGACATTGCCCATCCGCCCGCCGACCACGAAGCGGCTCGACGAGCAGTTGTCGGCGACCACGCTCTTGAGGTCGAACTTGAAGTCGCGGTAGCGGCTGTCGATGATCTCGATCGCCGGGATCACGAAGTCGGTGGCGGCGAGCACCGCGCCGATGTGGCAGCCCGGCCCCTTCAGCGGCGCCTTGGTGACGAAGGCGATTTCCGGCTCCACCTTGGGGTGGATCAACTTGCTGGTATCGATCTCGCCGCCCTCGGCCACGCTGAAGTAGTCGGCGAGGAAGCCGAACACCGGCGTTTCCACGCCCATCTGCTTCATCTTGGCATGCGAGGTCAGCCCGGCCTTGAGGCCGAGGATGCGGGCACCGCGGGCGATCTTGCGGCGCTTGATCTCGTCCTGGATGGCGTAGGCGTCGTCCCAGTCCATGTCGGGATGATCGTCGGTGATCTTGGGGGTGTCCTTCGCTTCCAGCTCGCAGGTTTCGAGCCGGATGGCGAGTTGTTCGATGATTTCGCGCGACAGTTTCATGCTGCGGCTCCTTGTGCCTGTTTCGCCTTCGCCAGGGTGATGGCGGTGTCCTCGATCATGTCCTCCTGGCCGCCGACCATGCCGCGCCGGCCCATCTCGACCAGGATCTCGCGCGCGGGCACGCCGTACTTCTTCTCGGCGCGCTTGGCGAAGAGCAGGAAGGAGCCATAGACGCCGGCGTAGCCCAGGGTGAGCGCGTCGCGGTCGATGCGGATCGGGAAGTCCATGATCGGCACCACGAGGTCTTCGGCGACGTCCTGGATCTTGAAC
>JAEWVQ010000236.1 GCA_023459095.1 Pseudomonadota bacterium
CCTTCCGTTCAAATCATTGTGCCGCCGACTCGAACCGAAGCGCTTTCCCGCTTCCTCTTCACCGCCGCCCAAACCGCTGCAGCGCTGAAGAGGTGCGCATTATAGACAAACAATCACGAAGGTCAAGATTATTTTTGAAGAAAGGTCGATTGTTAGCCTGACCCATGAAAACATGCGTGAAGTGCTTACAGGACCTGATAAACCCGCAATTCGAACTCGCGCCCACTCATGCTTACATCCAGCGGTTTCAACTTGAGAACTTTGCCGTCGGCACTTACAAACAGTGCGACCCCTTGCCGCAGCCCTCCCAGCGGCGCGATCACGCGCACGGCCTCGCCACGCTGCACCGGGCCGGCAAAGAACAATTCCATCGCCGCCATTCCGTCATCGACCCTGACCAGTTCGGGGCGTGGCGACAAGGTTTCGATGCCGACCTCGGCATTGCTCCCGACTCGTCTCACCCTGCGCACTATGCCCAGATGCCAGTGCGCGCCATCGACCGGGCGAAACGCAACGAGCTCGTCCTGCTCGGGGTGGGCGCCGCCCAACTCGCCCACCACCATGGCCCCCACGCCACCACGACTCAGGTCGTTGATCTGCCATTCGCGGCGATCGACCGACGGCTTGGCTTCAAAGAGCCTGCGGATTTCGGCGAACCCGCACACTGCCAACAACTGCCCGCCACTGGCGTGCCGCCGGAAGCGCCTCACGGGGGGCGTCGGCGACCACAGGCGCAGGAGACGAACTACGGCATCGCACAGCGAAAGCGGATCAACTCCGCTCAGCGGGGACGGAACACCGCCCGCGCGCAAGGTCGCATGTACACGCTCGAGCACCGGCAGCGCCGCAATCGGAACAAAACGCCAGCCATCAGCGGCGGAGGCCTTGGTAAGACGGGCCGGCTCAGCCGCTGCCGCGGTTGCCACGAAGTAATGGGGCCCGGGCGCGGAACCGCGCTCAAGGGCAAGATGGGGGAGGACGAGTTCGATCAGGCGGCAAACCGAAACCGCCGTGCGCAGCGGCAGCTGATCCAAGGCCGCCGAACGGTAAGCGATCGCCCGAATGTACGCCCCGGGCACGGACTCGATCGCAACCAGAGACTCCACTCCAGCGTCGACATGCAATGCCTGACCGAGGAGCGCCCAGGCCAGCGCCTCGGTTGCCCTGCGATCGCAAAGACTCCACTTGATGCACTCCGCGGCGGCATTGGCGGCCGCAGCGCGCAGATCTGCGTCCGCCGCCGCCCCCTGTTCGTCCAACGCCAGGCGACAGGTCTCGAACACCGCGGCAGCGGCTTCGCGCGCCGCGGTCAGCCAACGCTGCGCGTCGCCACTGCCGTTCACCGGTATGGGCTGCCGGTCGGGACTCGCCCCCTGCACCGCAGCCTGCAGATCACGCATCAATCCGGTGACCGCCGATCCGGCAAGCAGCGTACTGCCGGCACCGCCTTCGGGGCGCAGCGCGGTCGCCAGCGCCTCGAACGGAGCAAACGGGTCGGCCGCCCGCGGGCCGCCATGACCTTCGACGAAATCGAATCCCCCCACTCTCTCTTCCACACTCCTCTCCGGACGACCGCACTTCAAGACACCGGGGAGCACTGTCAATGCACTACCGGAGCACTCCGAGTCAAGCGGCGCAGATTAGCACAATGGCCTTCGCATATATCGAGCACAAGGGCATCGATCGTGCGCTTTTCGAGGTTCTCGGCTTGAAACGCCGTCGCCCACCTATCGGTAGAATGGACGCTTTGCCCGGGATTGGCGATGAGACAGTACCTCGACCTGATGCGCCACGTGCTCGAACACGGCGACCGCAAGACCGACCGCACCGGCACCGGCACGCTGTCGGTGTTCGGCTGGCAGATGCGGTTCCGCCTCGCCGACGGCTTTCCGCTGCTGACCACCAAGAAGCTGCACACGCGCTCGATCATTCACGAGCTGCTGTGGTTCCTGCAAGGCGACACCAACATCCGCTACCTCAAGGAGCACGGAGTGTCGATCTGGGACGAATGGGCGGACGAAGCGGGTGAGCTCGGCCCGGTCTACGGCAAGCAGTGGCGACGCTGGGAGACCGCCGACGGCCGCAGCATCGACCAGATCGCGCAGCTGATCGATGGTCTGCGCCGCAACCCCGACTCGCGCCGCCATCTGGTCTCGGCATGGAACCCCGGCGAAGTCGAGCGCATGGCCCTGCCGCCCTGCCACGCCCTGTTCCAGTTCTACGTCGCCAACGGCCGGCTGTCGTGCCAGCTTTATCAGCGCAGCGCCGACATCTTTCTCGGCGTGCCCTTCAATATCGCCTCCTACGCGCTGCTGACCCTGATGGTCGCCCAGGTGTGCGAACTGGAGCCGGGTGATTTCGTGTGGACGGGCGGCGACTGTCACCTCTACCTCAACCACCTCGACCAGGCTCGCGAGCAGCTCGCACGCGAGCCGCGCGCCCTGCCCACGCTGCGCATCAACCCCGAAGTGCGCGACCTGTTCGCCTTCCGTTTCGAGGACTTCACCCTCGAAGGCTACGATCCGCACCCGCACATCAAGGCGCCGGTGGCGGTATGAGCGCGCAGCCCGACATCGTCCTGATCGCCGCGGTCGCACGCAATGGCGTGATCGGCCGCGACAACGCCCTGCCCTGGCGGCTGAAGGCCGACCTCGCGCACTTCAAGGCAACCACCCTCGGCCACCCCATCCTGATGGGACGCAAGACCTGGGAGTCGCTCGGCCGCCCGCTCCCCGGCCGACGCAACATCGTGGTCACGCGCGACGCGCAGTTCGCGGCGAACGGCGCCGAGGTGCACACCAGCCTCGATGCGGCGCTGGCTGCGGTGACCGAAGGCAAGGTGTTCGTCATCGGCGGCGCCGACATCTACCGGCAGGTGCTACCACGGGCCAGTGCGCTGATCCTCACCGAGATTGACGCCGAGGTCACGGGCGACGCCTTCTTTCCGGCCTTCGCGCGCGACGCCTTCGCCGAGGTCAGCCGCAGCGCGCAGCGCGCCGACGCCGACAACGACCACGATTTCGCATTCGTCGAATATCGCCGACGCTGAGCCCACCCAAGGCATGCACGAAAAAAGGCCGCAATCGCGGCCCTTTTTTCGTTCGTGCGCGGCGCGCGGATCAGTCCGCCTTCACGCAATCGACGTGATAGCGGCCCTGCTCGTCCTTCACCAGACCGTGGATATCGGTCTCGAAGCCGGGGAAGCGGGCGTTGAAGTCGCGCGCGAACTGCAGATAGCGCACGATGGTCGCATTGAAACGCTCGCCTGGAATCAGCAGCGGAATGCCCGGCGGATAAGGCGTGACCAGCATCGCGGTGACGCGCCCCTCGAGTTCGTCGATATGCACGCGCTCGATCTCGCGATGCGCCATGCGGGCGAAGGCGTCGGCCGGCTTCATCGCCGGCACCATGTCCGACAGGTACATCTCGGTGGTCAGGCGGGCGACATCGTGGGCCTTGTAGAAACGGTGGATCTCGTCGCACAAATCCTTCAGCCCCACGCGCTCGTACCGCGGATGCTTGGCGATGAACTCCGGCATCACCCGCCACAGCGGCTGATTGCGGTCGTAATCGTCCTTGAACTGTTGCAACTCGGTCACCATCGTGTTCCAGCGTCCCTTGGTGATGCCGATCGTGAACATGATGAAGAACGAATAGAGCCCGGTCTTCTCGACGATGATGCCGTGCTCGGCAAGGTACTTGGTGACGATCGCCGCCGGAATGCCGGTATGTTCGGCGAAGTCGCCGTCCATGTTCAGCCCCGGGGTGATGATCGTGGCCTTGATCGGGTCGAGCATGTTGAAGCCATCGGCAAGCGCGCCGAAGCCGTGCCAGCGCTCGCCGGCGCGCAGCGTCCAGTCCTCGCGCGTGCCGATGCCTTCCTCGGCGAGGAATTCCGGCCCCCAGACCTGGAACCACCATTCGTCGTCGCCGAACTCGGCATCGACCTTGCGCATCGCGCGGCGGAACTCGACTGCCTCGGAGAGCGATTCATTGACCAGCGCGGGGCCGCCCGGCGCCTCCATCATCGCCGCCGCCACATCGCACGAGGCGATGATCGCGTACTGCGGCGAGGTCGACGTGTGCATCAGGTAGGCCTCATTGAAGATGTCGCGGTCGAGCTTGCGGGTCTCCGAATCCTGCACCAGGATCTGCGAGGCTTGGCTCAGGCCGGCGAGCAGCTTGTGCGTCGATTGCGTGGAGAACACCATCGACGCCTTGCAGCGCGGACGCTCGGCGCCGATCGCGTGATAGTCGCCGTAGAAATCGTGGAACGCGGCGTGCGGCAGCCAGGCTTCGTCGAAATGCAGGGTGTCGATCCGGCCGTCGAGCATTTCCTTGATGGTCTCGACGTTGTACACCACGCCGTCGTAGGTCGACTGGGTGATGGTGAGGATGCGCGGCTTCTTGTTCTTCGCCTCGCGTGCGAACGGGTTGGCCTCGATCTTCTTCTGGATGTTCTCCATCGAGAACTCCTCGAGCGGAATCGGGCCGATGATGCCGTAGTGGTTGCGCGTCGGCGTCAGGAACACCGGCACCGCCCCGGTCATGATGATCGAGTGGAGGATGGACTTGTGGCAGTTGCGGTCGACGACGACGATGTCGCCCGGCGCCACCGTGGTGTGCCACACCATCTTGTTCGAGGTCGAGGTGCCGTTGGTGACGAAGTACAGGTGGTCGCAGTTGAAGATGCGCGCGGCGTTGCGCTCGGAGGCCGCCACCGGGCCGGTGTGGTCGAGCAGTTGGCCGAGCTCGTCCACCGCGTTGCAGACGTCCGCGCGCAGCATGTTTTCGCCGAAGAACTGGTGGAACATCTGTCCCACCGGGCTCTTCAGGAACGCGACCCCGCCGGAGTGCCCCGGACAGTGCCAGGAGTAGGAGCCGTCGGCGGCGTAGTGGGTGAGCGCCCGGAAGAACGGCGGCGCCAGCGAGTCGAGGTAATTTTTGGCCTCGCGCACCACGTAGCGCGCGATGAACTCCGGGGTGTCCTCGAACATGTGGATGAAGCCGTGCATCTCGCGCAGCACGTCGTTGGGAATGTGGCGCGTGGTGCGCGTCTCGCCGTGCAGGAAGATCGGGATGTCGGCGTTGCGGAAGCGGATTTCCTCGACGAAGGCGCGCAGGTCGGCGATCGCCTTCGACGCCGCCTCGGGCGAAGAGAACTCCTCATCGTCGATCGACAGGATGAAGGCCGAGCCACGGCTCTGCTGCTGGGCGAAAGAGGTCAGGTCACCGTAGCTGGTGACGCCCAGCACCTCCATACCCTCCTCCTCGATGGCTTTCGCCAGCGCACGAATCCCCAGACCCGAAGTGTTCTCGGAACGGAAGTCCTCATCGATGATGATGATCGGAAAATGGAATCGCATGGGCCTGTCTCGGTGGTGTGCTGCGGGAAACGGCGGAGTATAGGACCGCCAGATGACAAAAATCGCGGGCTCCGCGGAACGGCTGCGGCCGCCCTGCGGAACGGATCAATAGTGCCTGGGCTGGAGGAAATGCAGCTCGTCGCGCGCCGTCCGCAGGCTGTAGTCGAGATTGCGCAACTCGCTGCGCAAGCGGCGGCGCTCGTCGTCGGTCTTGGCCTTGTCGAGTTGGGTCTCTTTCAACCGACGCTCGGACTCGAGGTTGCTGATGCGCCGATCCACCTCGTGGATGCGCTTGCCGGTGCGGTAGCGCTCGAGGAAGGCGGGCTCGAGCGCGGCCGGGCAGACATCGTGATAGCTCTCGCCCGCGCGCCCGACCCGGTAACCGTTCTCGGCGCGGCAGTATTCCCGCAGACCGCGTTCGCGGCCGTTGAAATAGCGCGCCCGGTCGGGCTGGATGCCGAGCTTGGCGCAGGATTCCACGTGCCCTTCGATCAGGCTGCGCGGCTCGCCCTCGCGACCGTCCGCATAACCGATCTCGCCCCAGTCCGCACTTCGGCACTCGTCTTCGGACAGGGTCGCGCAGCCGCCGAGCACGACCGCGCAGCACAACACCAGGGAAAGCGCGCGCGTCGCCATCGCTCAGATCTTCGGCAGCGTCACGCCGGTCTGCCCGAAATACTTGCCGCCGCGGTCCTTGTACGAGGTCTCGCAGGGCTCGTCGGACTCGAAGAACAGCATCTGGGCGACGCCCTCGTTGGCGTAGATCTTCGCCGGCAGCGGCGTGGTGTTGGAGAACTCGAGGGTCACGTGGCCCTCCCACTCGGGTTCGAGCGGCGTCACATTGACGATGATGCCGCAGCGCGCGTAGGTGCTCTTGCCCAGGCACACGGTGAGCACGCTGCGCGGAATGCGGAAGTACTCGACGGTGCGCGCGAGCGCGAAGGAGTTCGGCGGAATGATGCACACGTCGCCGGTGAAATCGACGAAGTTGCGGGCGTCGAAATCCTTGGGGTCGACGATGGTCGAGTTGATGTTGGTGAAGATCTTGAATTCGTTGGCGCAGCGGACGTCGTAGCCGTAACTCGAGGTACCGTAGGAAACGATCTTGCCGCCGTCATTGGTGCGAACCAGTTCGGGGGCGAACGGTTCGATCATGCCTTCCTGTTCCGCCATGCGGCGGATCCACTTGTCGGACTTGATGGACATCGGGCAGCGCTTCCTGTGCGACCAGCCGGCGCGAGCCGACTGCGAAAAGTCGCGTAGTGTAGGACAAGCGCCGCCGAACCGGAAGCGACCGGCGGCGCTTTTCGCGATCAGGTGTTCTGGATCACGATGTTGGGGAATTTGTGGGTCATGTCCTTCGCCTTTTCCGCGATGCGCACCGCGACCTTGCGCGCGATCGCCTTGTAGAGCGCGGCGATCCGGCCGTCCGGATCGGACACCACGGTGGGCGCGCCGCTGTCGGCCTCGGAGCGGATCTGGATGTCGAGCGGCAACGCGCCGAGGAAGGGGATGTTGTAGTCCGCGCACATCTGCTCGCCGCCGCCGTGACCGAAGATGTGCTCCTCGTGGCCGCACTTGGAGCAGATGTGGATGCTCATGTTCTCGACCACGCCGAGAATGGGCACGCCCACCTTCTCGAACATCTTGAGGCCCTTGCGCGCGTCGAGGAGCGCGATGTCCTGCGGCGTGGTGACGATCACCGCGCCGGTCACCGGCACGCTCTGCGACAGCGTGAGCTGGATGTCGCCGGTGCCCGGCGGCATGTCGATGACGAGGTAGTCGAGATCCTGCCAGTGCGTCTCCTTGAGCATCTGGTTGAGCGCCTGCGTCGCCATCGGACCGCGCCACACCATCGGGGTGTCGGTCTCGATCAGGAAACCGATCGACATCGCCTGCACGCCGTAGGCTTCGAGCGGCTCCATGGTCTTGCCGTCGAGCGACTCCGGCCGGCGGTCGCCAATGCCGAGCATCTGCGGCTGCGACGGACCGTAGATGTCGGCATCGAGAATGCCGACGCGCGCGCCCTCGGCGGCCAGCGCCAGCGCCAGATTGACCGCGGTGGTGCTCTTGCCCACGCCGCCCTTGCCCGAAGCCACGGCAACGATGTTCTTCACCCCCGGCAGCAGCTTCACGCCGTGCTGCACCGCATGCGCGACCACGCGGCTGCTCACCGCGACCTCGATGCGACCGATGCCCGGCAGTCCGGCCACCGCCTCGCGCAGCATGTGCGCGATCGGCTCGTGCTGGCTCTTCGCCGGATAGCCGAGCTCGACCTCGATGTGCACGTCGCTGCCGGTGAGTTTCACGCTGCGCACACAGCGCGTGGACACCAGATCCTTGCCGGTGTTGGGGTCGATGACCGCTTTCAGCGCTTCGGTCACGGTTTCCTGGGTCAGGCTCATTGCTCGCATTCCTCGATGATCGGCGCGCCCGGCCCCCCGGGCGATAACCTGCGAATGATACCGGAGCCCTCGATTCCGCTCACCCTCGCCCGCATCAGGGTTTATCCTGCTGCCGATCCGGTCGCCATATTCCGCAGGCGCCCCGCCCGGCGCCCGCGCCCTTGCCTGCGAGCGCCTCCTTCACCGCCTCCTTCACCAACCGTACCGTAACGATCATGATCCGAATTCCTGCCCTCCTTCCCCTCGGTCTCGCCCTGCTGCTGTCCGCCTGCGCCGGCACCGGCGGCACACCCGAGACCGCCGGCACCGCCGACACGCCCCGCACCGCGCCGAGTGCACGCAGCGCCCCGCCGGCCGGCACGGTCAACTGGAACATGCTGCGCACCGACCTGAGCACCGCGCTGCGCGACGTGCCCGGCGCCGAAGTCAGCCCCGCCCCCGAAGGCCTGCAACTGCGCCTGCCCGCGACCGACGGCTTCGCCTTCGGCACCGCCCGCCCCCACGCCTCGCTGACCCGCGCCCTCGACACCGTGATCGCGCCGCTGGCGGCCTATCCGCGGGTGGCGATCCACGTCGTCGGCCACACCGACAGCGTCGGCAGCGAGATGTACAACCTCAAGCTGTCGATCGCGCGCGCCGAGGCGGTCATGGAATACCTGCGCAGCCGCGGCCTTGCCTTCGAGCGCCTCAGCGCCGACGGCAAGGGCGAAGCTGAACCGATCGCCGACAACGCCAACGAATCGGCGCGCGCACGCAACCGCCGCGTCGAGTTCTACCTGCGCGCCATGCCCTGAGGCACGGGCGCCTAACCGGCGCCCGCAACGCATGCCCCGCCGCCGGCATCGCACACCGGGTGCGGGGCGCGGCTTTGTTAAACTTCCCTTCTTTTGCTCCGCGACCCGCAACCATGTCCCGCAAGATCCTCGTCACCAACGCCCTTCCCTACGCCAACGGCGACATCCACCTCGGCCACCTGGTCGGCTACATCCAGGGCGACATCTGGGTGCGCTATCAGCGCATGCGGGGCAACACGGTGCACTACGTGTGCGCGGACGACACCCACGGCACGCCGGTGATGCTGCGCGCCGAAAAGGAAGGGCTCACCCCGGAGCAGCTGATCGACCGCGTGCACGGCGAGCACCTGCGCGACTTCACCGATTTCGGCGTCGCCTTCGACCACTACCACTCCACGCATAGCGCGGAGAACCGCGCCTACGCCGAAGACATCTACGCCCGGCTGCAGGGCGCCGGCCTCATCGCCACGCGCGCGATCGAGCAGTTCTACGACCCGGTCAAGGAAATGTTCCTGCCCGACCGCTTCATCAAGGGCGAGTGTCCCAAGTGCGGGGCTGCCGACCAGTACGGTGACAACTGCGAAGCCTGCGGCGCGGCCTATGCGCCCACCGAGCTGAAGAACCCGTACTCGGCGGTGTCCGGCGCCAAGCCCGAACTGCGCACCTCCGAGCACTACTTCTTCAAGCTCTCCGACGCGCGCGCGGTCGCCTTCCTGCGCGAATGGACGCGCGGCAGCAACGCCGCCGGCCAGCGCCGCCTGCAAGCGGAAGCCGCCAACAAGATGAAGGAGTGGCTCGGCGAGGAGGGCGAGAACAAGCTCTCCGACTGGGACATCTCGCGCGATGCGCCCTACTTCGGCTTCGAGATTCCGGGCGCGCCGGGCAAATACTTCTACGTCTGGCTCGATGCGCCGATCGGCTACTTCGCGAGCTTCCGCAACCTCGCCGAGCAGCGCGCCGCCGCCGGCGCCCCCATCGCCGTCGAGGACTACACCGACGGCGCGCGCGCCGCCGCGGCCGGCACCGAGCTGGTGCACTTCATCGGCAAGGACATTCTCTACTTCCACGCCCTGTTCTGGCCGGCGATGCTGCAGTTCGCCGGCTACCGCACGCCCTCGCAGCTGTGCGTGAACGGCTTCCTGACCGTGGACGGCGCGAAGATGAGCAAGAGCCGCGGCACCTTCATCACCGCGCGCTCCTACATCGAGCAAAAGCTCAATCCGGAGTGGCTGCGCTACTACTTCGCCGGCAAGTCCAACGGCACCATGGAAGACGTCGACCTCAACCTCGACGACATGATCGCCAAGGTCAATGCCGATCTGGTCGGCAAGTTCGTGAACATCGCCAGCCGCTGCGCCGGCTTCGTCGCCAAGCGCTTCGACGGCAAGCTCGGCGCCAGCGACACCGCGGCGCTCGACGAGTTCGTCGCTGCCTGGCAGGGCGGCGCGATCGCCGCCGCCTACGAGGAACGCGACTACAGCCGCGCGCTGCGCGAGATCATGCGCCTCGCCGACCTCGCCAACCTCTACGTGAACGACCACAAGCCGTGGGAACTGGCCAAGCAGGACGGCGCCGACGCCCGCCTGCACACGGTGTGCAGCACCGCGCTGACCATGTTCCGCGATCTCGCGCGCTACCTGAAGCCGGTGCTGCCCGCGCTCGCCGCCGAGGTCGAGGCCTTCCTCGCCGTGCCCGCATTCGACTGGCAGGGCGACTGGCAGGCACTGCCCGCCGGCCACGCGGTGAAGCCCTACCAGCACCTGATGACGCGCATCGAGCGCAAGCAGATCGACGCCCTGCTCGAGGCCAACCGCGCCTCCCTCGCGCCCGCCGCGGCGGTACCGGAAAAAAGCGCTAAGTCTGCGACCGCCGCCTCGCCACAGCGCCACGGCGAGAAGCAGCAACACGCCGCACAGGCCGCCGAAGCCGCGCCCGCGCATATTTCGATCGACGACTTCACCAAGGTCGACCTGCGCATCGCGCGGATCGTCGACGCCCAGCACGTCGACGGCGCCGACAAGCTGATCCGCCTGCAGCTCGACATCGGCGAAACCGACGAGGCCGGCAACCCGCGTCCGCGCCAGGTGTTCGCCGGCATCAAGTCGGCCTACGACCCGGCCGCGCTGGTCGGCCGCTTGACGGTGATGGTCGCCAACCTCGCGCCGCGCAAGATGAAGTTCGGCATGAGCGAAGGCATGGTCCTTGCCGCCTCCGACCCCGAGGGCAAGACCGGCGGCCTCTACATCCTGTCGCCCGACGCCGGCGCCGCCGCCGGCATGCGGGTCAAGTAGCAGGCAGGCGCGCCACCGCGCCCCGCCGCACCGGCGCACGGCTGGACAAGCACCGTGCGCCGGGCCAAGAATATGTCCCTTCCTTCCCTCTCCGCGCCCGCCCGGCCATGCCCCTGACACCGTCCAAACGCTGGATCGTGCAACAGCGCACCGCGCCGGGCCGATGGCATCTGCAGACCGACGCCGCATGCGTCAACGGTTCCAGATCCTCAGCGCGGAGACACCATGAACTTCCCGTTTCGCCCCAAGCTCTTTGACACCCTGCCGGCCTACGACCGGACGACATTCACCAACGACCTGTCCGCCGGCATCACCGTCGGCGTGCTCGCCCTGCCGCTGGCGATGGCCTTTGCCATCGCCTCGGGGATGAGCCCGACCGCGGGCATCTGGACCGCGATCGTCGCCGGCTTCCTGATCTCGCTGCTCGGCGGCTCGCGGGTGCAGATCGGCGGCCCCACCGGTGCCTTCATCCCGATCATCTTCGCCATCGTCGCCGACTACGGCGTGCAGAACCTGCTCATCGCCACCATGATGTCCGGCGTCATGCTGCTGGCGATGGGCGCCTTCCGCCTCGGCAACATGATCCGCTTCATCCCGCTGTCGGTGGTGATCGGCTTCACCAACGGCATCGCCGTGGTGATCTTCCTCTCGCAGATCAAGGACTTCCTCGGGCTCAAGATCGATGCCCTGCCGGGCGAGTTCTTCACCCGGATGCAGGCCCTGTTCAACGCCCTGCCCACGCTCCACCTGCCCACCGTGGCCCTGGCCGTGGCCTCGCTCGCCGTGCTGCTGGGCTGGAATCGGCGCGCGTTGCGCACGCCGTGGATGCGGCGCATTCCCGGCCCGCTCGCGGTGCTGATCATCGCCACCGCGGTCAATGCGCTCGTCGGCCTGCCGGTGGACACCATCGGCAGCCGCTTCGGCGGCATCCCGCGCGAGGTCGCCGCCTTCGCCCTCCCCGAGCTGTCGCTGGCCGCGCTCGGCAAGCTGATCCCCCCCGCGCTCACCATCGCCCTGCTCGGCGCCATCGAATCGCTGCTGTCGGCGCGCGTCGCCGACAGCCAGATCGACGACCGCCACGACCCCAACCAGGAGCTGATGGCCCAAGGCATCGCCAACATCGCCGCGCCGCTGTTCGGCGGCTTCGCCGCGACCGGGGCGATTGCCCGCACCGCGACCAACATCCGCACCGGTGGACGCACACCGGTGGCCGGCATGATCCACGCCGCGGTGCTGCTCGCCATCGTCCTCGTGCTCGCCCCGCTCGCCGCCGACATCCCGCTCGCCACGCTGTCGGCGATCGTCGTCATCGTCGCGGTGAACATGGGCGAATGGCACGCCTTCGCCCCCCGCGAACTGAAGCGCTACTCGCTGCAGTACCGCACCATCCTGCTCGGCACCTTCCTCGTCACCGTGGTCTTCGACCTCACCCTCGCGGTCGAGCTGGGTCTGATTCTCGCCAGCCTGTTCTTCATCTACCGCATGTCCGACCTGACCCGCATCGAGCGTATTCCGCTCGAGGACCACTACGGCGTGGTCGCGCTGTCGCGGCCCGACGGCACGCCGCGCATCCTCGCCTACCGCGCCTACGGCAGTCTGTTCTTCGGGGCCGCCAACAAGCTCGAGAACCTGCTGCTGATGCAGGACGGCCATCCCGACGCGGTGATCCTCGACCTCGGCAAAGTGATCAACATCGACACCACCGGCCTCGACATCCTGCAGACCCTGCAGCGCAACCTCGACAAGCGCGGCGCCACCCTGATCCTGTGCGACCTCAACGCCCAGCCCGAATCGCTGGTGCGCCGCTCGGGCTTTGCCGAACGCCTCGGCGACGGCAATATTGCCGCCAACATCACCACGGCGCTGATCCGCGCCCAGCAGATCCGCGACCACGAACCGGAGGTTTCCTATGCCTGACCCACGCCCCGACAACACCGACAGCGCACTCGTCGCCCGCCTGCTGCGCATCCGCGGCCGGGTGCAGGGCGTGGGCTACCGCGCCGCCGCGCTCGACGAGGCGATGCTGCTCGGGCTGGCGGGCTGGGTGAGGAACCGCCGCGACGGCAGCGTCGAAGTGCTCGCCGTCGGCAGCGAGGCCGCCATCGAGCGCTTCATCGACTGGGCGCGCCAGGGGCCGCCCGCCGCTGCAGTGGAGCGCGTCGAAATCAGCGCCACCGATCTTCCTCAAACTCATGACGGCGGCTTCGCGATGCGTCCGACCGAATGAGCCCCTCCCAATAGGCCCCGCCCCGGCGGCCGGGCTGCGGCCGCCGGGGCGGAAGGTCCTTCAAGGGGAGCGTTACACGGGCCGGACAGACCGCGAGGTCAGCCCGCGGCGAGTTCGGCGGCTGCGCGATAGTGACGCTGGACGTCGTCGGCGCGCCCGAGCTGCTCGAGCAGCCGTGCCAGCGCGAGATGAGCCTCCACCGACGGCGCGCGGCCGAGCGAGGCTTCCAGATAGCTCTGCGCCTTGCCCCACAACTGCGAAGCGATGCACAGCCGGCCGAGCGCAAGCAACAGACCACCGTCGCGCGGTTGCGCCGTCAGCCACGACTCGGCCTTGGCCAGACAGGCGACCTCGTCGCCCTCGCCGTCGCCGCAATAGCCGTACAGCCGCGCCAGATTGCTGTCCCACTCCTCGTCGAGCAGGCGCTCCAGCGTGCGCCGTGCGAGCGCGCCCTGTCCGGCGGCGGCGAGCAGAGGTACCGCGCGCTCGACCAGGCGGCGGTCGCGCAGTTCGTCCGCCGGAATGTCGTTCCAGTACGCCGCGAGCGCCGGCGCATCGGATGCCAGGCCGGTCATGCGCTCGACGTGGGCGCGGCGCAGCAACGGCTCCGCGGCCTCGTCGGACAAGGCCTTGTGCTTGCGCAGCTGGCGGGTCAGGCGCAGCACTTCGTCCCACTGCAGACGCGCCGCCGCGACCTTGAGCGACAGGCGCAGCGCGGCAATGTGGCGATGACCGGCGAGCCTGAGGGCTTCGAGGTGCTCGGCCGCTTCGTCGAAGCGGCGCGCCTCGACCGCGAGCTCGGCTTCGGTCATCAGGCGGGCGACGCGCGCCTCCTCGCCCTGGTCAGCGGCACGGCCGAGCCAGATCCGGTAGCGCGTATCGTCGCGCATCGCGTGCGCGGCACGCGCGGCGACCAGCGCCGCCATCGCACCGCCATCGCCACCATCGCCACCGGCGAACGCCGACGACGCGAACTTGAGCGCCTGCGAGAAACGCCCTTCGAACATTGCCCGCAAGGCGTCGCGCAAGGCCTTGCCAGCCTTCTCGCGGCGACGGCGCTCACGCCACTGCTGCACGCGGGCAGGCAGCTCGAGGGTGCGCCCGATCACGCGCAGCAGCGCATAACCGAGCATGAACGCGACCACAAGCAGCACGACAAGCATGTTCAGCGACAGCTGCACGCGCCACGGCGGCAGCACGACGAGCACGTAACCGTCGTTGAGCCCGGCGAGCATGGCGACACCGACGGCGATGCCGAAGATGCCGATCAGCCAGATCAATGCACGCATCGCATCCCCCTCACTGGCGCGGCGCGGCAGGCTGCGCCGGGACGGCCGGCGCCGGCACCTCCGTCGCCGGGGCGGCGGGCGCGGCAGGCAACGCGGGGAGCGGCTCGCGGG
>JAEWVQ010000237.1 GCA_023459095.1 Pseudomonadota bacterium
ACAATGCCGTGGCAAAAGCCAGAAGAATCAGTAACCAAATGGCAGAAGCAGGAAACATATGCAGAACCCTAGAATTTCAGTGAGGCGTCAATCACCTGCACACACAATGTCATTAAACCGCCAGGCAAGATGCCCAACAGGATAATAAGCAATACGTTGACAGACATGACACCACTACGGAAAGACAGTTGGTTGCCAATAACCGGTGCATCGGCTGCCGGTTCGTCAAAGTACATGACCTTGACCACGCGCAGGTAGTAGAACGCACCAATTAACGAGAACAGAATGGCAATAATGGACAGAGACAGGTAACCGGCGGCAATCGCTGCCTGCAGGACAACCAGTTTCGCATAGAAACCAACCAGCGGGGGAATACCAGCCAATGAGAACATCAGGACAAGAACCCCGAATGCCATCATTGGACTGCGGCGATTAAGACCTTTCAGGTCACTGATTTCCTCGCACTCAAAACCCTGACGGCTAAGTAGCAGGATAATGCCAAAGCTGGCCAGCGTGGTCAACACATAGGTAATCATGTAAAACACGGCTGAACCGTAAGCACCAATCGCCAGGGTACCGTTGGCATTCACGCCAGACAGCAGCCCAAGCAGCACAAAACCCACGTGCGAAATGGTGGAGTAAGCCAGCATACGCTTGAAGTTGGTTTGCATGATGGCAGTCAGGTTACCGATAGCCAATGACAATACAGCCAGGATCACCAGCATTTGTTGCCAGCTTTCGGCCAGGCCGTGCAGACCCTCAATCAGGAAGCGCAACACCATGGCCAGTGCAGCCAGTTTGGGGGCAGCACCAATAGTCAAGGTGATCGAGGTAGGCGCACCCATGTACACGTCAGGGAGCCACATGTGGAAAGGCACGGCACCCAGCTTGAACGCCAGGCCGCAAACCACAAACACCGTGCCCAGTACCATGGCCATGTAGCTGACATTACCGGCCTTGATGACCTCGGCAACACCTGCCAGGTCGATATGACCGGTGGCACCGTAAACCATGGAAATACCATACAGCATGAAACCGGAGGCCAGTGAACCCAGCACGAAATATTTCATGGCTGACTCAACCGCAACCAGTGAATCACGACGAACGGCAACCAGTGCATACAGAGCCAATGACATCAACTCCAGACCCAGATAAATGGTAAGCATGCTGGATGCTGAAATCATGACCATCTGACCGACCAGGGCAAACAGGGTCAGGGAATAAAGCTCTCCTCCCTTGACCATGTCACGATCAATCACGTATTGACGGCTGTAAATCAGTGTCACCATGACTGCCAGGTATGACGCCACTTTCAGAAGGTGCGCAAGAGGATCGGTAACGTAGTGACCATAGAAAGTTTGGCCAGCGACACCGGCATTCCACTGGTACAGTGACACCAAAGTGACAATGACCAGTGCGCCTAGCGAGAGAACGTAGGTAAGTGACCTGTTTTTGGAAGGAATGAACACATCCACCAGCAGGATCAGCGTTGCCAGGACACTTAATGTAATCTCCGGCAAGGCGAGTGCAAAATTAAATTGATTTTCCATCATTGTCCAGACTTACAGTTTAGAAATTGCAACATGCTCCAACAATTGTTGGAGAGAAACGTGCATCACATCGGTGAAGGGTTTCGGATGAATACCCATGTACAGCACAAAAACAGCCAGCAAGCCCAGAATCAGGAATTCGCGGCAATTGATGTCTTTCAATTCACGGACATGGTCATGTTTGATTTCGCCATAAGCCACACGTTTGACCATCCAGAGGGAATACGATGCACCCCATAATAAAGCGGTTGCAGTCAGCAAACCAATCCAGAAGTTGAATTCGACGGCACCCAGGATAACCAGGAATTCGCCGATAAAACCGCTGGTGGCTGGCAAGCCGGCATTCGCCATGGAAAACAGCACAAAGAAGGTCACGAATTTAGGCATTACATTGACCACACCACCGTAATCGGAAATCTGGCGACTGTGTACGCGGTCATACAGTACCCCGATACACATGAACATGGCACCAGAAACGAAACCGTGGGAAATCATCTGAACCACAGCACCTTCAAGACCGGTCACGTTGAACATGAAAAAGCCCAGTGTGACAAAACCCATGTGAGCAACCGATGAGTAAGCCACCAGTTTTTTCATGTCATCCTGAACAATCGCCACCAGACCAATATAGATAACCGCAATCAGGGACAGGGCTATCATGATGCCGGCCAGGCTTTGTGAGGCATCAGGGGCAATCGGCAAGGAAAAGCGCAGGAAGCCGTAGGCACCCAGCTTCAGCATGATGGCCGCCAGTACGATAGAACCACCGGTAGGTGCTTCAACGTGGGCATCGGGCAACCAGGTATGAACCGGCCACATGGGTACCTTCACGGCAAAAGCGGCAAACAAAGCGATAAAGATCAATACCTGTGGTGTATAACCCAGTTTGGCAGCCTGCCAGGCGGCGATATCAAAGGTACCGGTAACGGTATACAGATAGATAAACGCAACCAAAGTAAGCAGTGAACCCAGCAAGGTATACAGGAAAAACTTGAAGGCGGCATAAACGCGGTTGGGGCCACCCCAGACACCGATAATGATATACATCGGTATCAGGGTTGCCTCAAAGAACACGTAGAACAGCAAACCGTCAAGCGCCACAAACACGCCCACCATAAGACCTGACAAAATCAGGAAGGCAGCCATGTATTGGGCAACACGATTGGTAATGACTTCCCAGCCGGCCAGCACCACAATGATAGTGATGAAAGCGGTTAACAGCACAAACCAGATGGAAATGCCGTCAACCCCCAAATGGTAGGAAGCGTTGAATGCCGCAATCCAGGAAATATTCTCAACGAACTGCATATTGGCCGTTGATGAATCGAACCCGAAATAAATGGGCAGGGTAACCAGAAAACTGACGATAGCGCCAACCAGAGCCATCTTGCGAGTATAGTCGGCCCGGTCATCTCGACCGAAGATCAACACCAGTATACCCGCAATAATTGGCACGAATATCGACAAGGAAAGCCAAGGAATAGTAGTAGTCATTTCGCCCATCTTAGTTTACCAGCACAAAGAAAGTAATTAATGCAATCACGCCAGCAATCATCGCAAACGCGTAGTGATAGATATAGCCGGACTGCAAGTAGCGGCTGACGGCGGCAATCCAGCCTACCAGCCTTGTACTTCCACCAATAATTGCGCCATCAATAATACCTTTATCGCCAACTTTCCAGAATACGCTACCTAATCCACGAACTGCGCGGGCGATAACGTTCTCATTAAACCAGTCAGCATAGTATTTATTTTCCAGAATACGGTTGATGCCGGAAAACGCACTGTAGATCTTGGCAGGAAGCTTGGGATTAACAATGTAGCAATACCATGCCGTTAC
>JAEWVQ010000238.1 GCA_023459095.1 Pseudomonadota bacterium
TGAAGTAGCGGTCGCCGCCCTCGCCGTTGTCGGAGCGCTCGGCGTGCAGCGAGGTCTCGAGAATCCAGCCGTTGTGCTGGGCGATGAAGTTCGACACCTTGGCGACGATGCCGACGCGGTCGGGGCAAGAAGCGGAAAGCGTGTAGTAGCGTTCGCGATGCATGACTGTTGACTGCCGGGGTTCGTTGAAAAAACAGGACCCCCTGGGGGGCGGCGAGGCATCGCCTCGCCGGACGGCCCGAACGGGGTCAGGCGACCTTGGCGAAGGCCTTGTCGATTTCGCTGCGCAGCGCCGCGTAGTCGCGCACCACCGGGAACTGCGGGAACTCGCGCACGACGTTTTCCGGGGGATGGAACAGGATGCCGCCGTGGGCCTCGCCGAGCATCGCGGTGTCGTTGTAGGAGTCGCCGGCGGCGACCACCTTGAAGTTGAGTTCCTTGAAGCGCTTGACCGCCTCGCGCTTCTGGTCGGCCATGCGCAGGTGGTAGTTCACCAGGATGCCGTCGGCGCCCGCCTCCAGGCTGTGGCAGAACAGCGTCGGCCAGCCGAGCTGACGCATCAGCGGGTGGGCGAACTCGTAGAAGGTGTCGGACAGGATCACCACCTGGTAGGCCTCGCGCAGGTCGTCGAGGAAGGCGCGCGCGCCGGCCATCGGCCCCATGCCGGCGATCACCTCCTGGATGTCGGGCAGGCCGAGCTTCTTCTGCGCGAGGATGTCGAGGCGGTACTTCATCAGCGTGTCGTAGTTCGGCTCGTCGCGCGTGGTGCGGCGCAGTTCGGGAATGCCGGTGCGCTCGGCGAATTCGATCCAGATTTCAGGAACCAGCACACCTTCGAGGTCGAGACAGACGATACGCACCGCGGCACTCCTGTGAGCGAAAAGACGATAGGCCGGCGATTCTAGCAGCCGGGGGGGCGATTTGCCGGCGGACGTGGCGGAGTTCTCGCCCGCGGCGCGCGGGCGCTGGCCAGCCCGTATGCGGGCCGACATACTGCGCGCAAAAACACCGCACGCCCCCAGCCGCCCCCGATGATCAAGCTGATTCCGATCGCACAGCTGCAGACCGGCATGTACATCCATGACCTCAACTGCGGCTGGATCGAACACAACTTCGTGCGCAACCGCTTCGCCGTCGGCGACGAGGCCACCGTGGCCAAAGTGCGCGCGCTCGGCGTGCACGAGATCTACATCGACACCGCGCGCGGCCTGGACGTGGCCGACGCCCTCACCCACGAGGAGGCGGCGCGCGCGGTCGACCGCAAGATCGACGCGATCGCCACCGACGCCGCACCGGCGCTGCCGCGCACGGCCCTCGCCGACGAAAGGCAGCGCGCACGCGGCCTGCACCGCGACGCCCACCGCATCGTGCGCGGCATGATGGGCGACGTGCGGCTGGGCAAGCAGATCGAGATCGAGCAGATCGAGCCGCTGGTCGAACGCATCGTCGATTCGATCTTCCGCCAGCAGGACGCGCTGCTGCCGCTGGCCCGCCTCAAGACCCACGACGAATACACCTTTCTGCATTCGGTATCGGTGTGCGCGCTAATGACCGCCTTCGCGCGCGCCCTGGAGCTGCCGCGCGAGATCATCCGCGAGATCGCGATCGGCGCACTGCTGCACGACGTCGGCAAGGCGCGGGTGCCCGACGCCATTCTCAACAAACCGGCCAAGCTCACCGACGCCGAGTTCGACAAGATGAAGAACCACGTCGTGCAGAGCAAACTGATTCTGCTCGACACCCCGGGCATCAGCGACATCGCGCTCGACGTCGCCGCCCAGCACCACGAACGCTTCGACGGCACTGGCTACCCCAACAAGCTGCAGGGCGAGGCGATCAGCCTCTATGGTCAGATGGGGGCGATCGTCGACGTCTATGACGCGCTCACCTCCAACCGCGTCTATCACAAGGGCATGCCGCCCACCGAGGCGCTGCGCAAGCTGCTCGAATGGAGCAAGTTCCACTTCAAGCCAGAACTGGTGCAGGCCTTCATCCGCGCCATCGGCATCTACCCGAGCGGCTCGCTGGTGCGGCTCGAAAGCGGCCGCCTGGCGGTGGTGCGGACCCAGCACGCCGACCGCCTGATGCAGCCCGCGGTGACGGTGATCTTCCACACCAAGGGACATTACCTCCCCCCGGAGACGGTCGACCTGCGCCACTCGCAAGACCGCATCGTCGGCTACGAGGCGTTCGAGACCTGGAACATCGATCCGGCGCGCGGGCTCGCGGACTGAGCGCGCGCCGCGCGGCATTCAGTCCGCGGGCAGGCCTTCGAGCTGCTCCGAGAGCGCCAGCCAGCGCAGCTCCGCCTCCTCGATCCAACCGGCAAGCTCGGCCTGGCGCTTGAGCAGGGTCTGCAGCTGGGCGCTGTCGCCGCCGCTATACAGCGCCGGGTCGGCCAGACGCGCGTCGAGCAGCGTCTTCTCGCCGTTCCAGCCGGCGAGCTTCTTGTCGATCTGGTCGAGCTCCTTCACCAGCGGCCGGCGCGCCGCCAGCCGCGCCTGGCGGTCGGCCGCGGCCTGGGCGCGGTCGGCCTTGCGCGCCGCCTTGTCGGCGGCCTGATCGGGGCACTGCGCCGCGGCGGCGGTTTCGGCGCGGCGCGCGGCCAGCCAGTCGCGGTAGTCGTCGAGGTCGCCGTCGAAGGGCTGGATGCGGCCGTCGTCCACCAGCAGGAAGCGGTCGCAGGTCGCGCGCAGCAGCGCGCGGTCGTGCGACACCAGCACCATCGCGCCCTCGTAGTCCTGCAGCGCCAGGGTCAGCGCGTGGCGCATTTCGAGGTCGAGGTGGTTGGTCGGTTCGTCGAGCAGCAGCAGATTGGGCTG
>JAEWVQ010000239.1 GCA_023459095.1 Pseudomonadota bacterium
GATGCACGCCGCCAGCCCTGCCGCGAACCGCCGCCTCAACACTTCCGACCTGCTCGAGGCGCTGCACGACAGCGGCCAGATTGCGCGCAAGGATTACGACGAGGCGGTGACCACGCTGCGCCTGCGCGCGCGCAGCGAGCTGCATCCCTTGCAGTGGGTGGCGGAGCGGCAGTTGGTGCGGGCGGTGCCGCCGCACGATCTGCTCACCGCGGAGACGCTGGTGGAGTGGCTGGCCGGGCATAGCGGGGTGCCGTATTTCCACATCGACCCGCTGAAGATCGACGTGCCGGCGGTGTGCGGGCTGGTGTCGCATGCGTATGCGACGCGCTTCGGCATTCTGCCGGTGGCGGTGGAGGCCGGCGAGGTCACCATTGCCACCGCCGAGCCGTACGAAACCGAGTGGGTGAGCGTGCTGGAGCAGGCGCTGCGCATCCGCATCCGCCGCGTGCTCGCCCACCCCGCCGACATCGTGCGCTATCTGGCGGAGTTCTACAGCCTGGCGCGGTCGATGAAGCAGGCGGTGGACAAGCATCAGGCGCTGCCCACCGGCATCGGCAACTTCGAGCAGCTGGTGCAACTGGGCAGCAAGAAGAGCCTGGACGCCAACGACCAGGCCATTGTGCACATCGTCGATTGGCTGCTGCAGTACGCCTTCGAGCAGCGCGCGAGCGACATCCACATGGAGCCGCGGCGCGAGGTGGGCAACGTGCGCTTCCGGATCGACGGCGTGATGCACGTGGTGTACCAGACGCCGCCGGCGGTGATGAGCGCGATCACCAACCGCGTGAAGCTGATGGGGCGCATGGACGTGGTGGAAAAGCGCCGCCCGCAGGACGGCCGCATCAAGACGGTGTCGCCCAAGGGCGAGGAGATCGAGCTGCGGCTGTCGACCATGCCCACCGCCTTCGGCGAGAAGCTGGTGCTGCGCATCTTCGACCCCAGCGTGCAGCTCAAGAGCTTTGCCGACCTCGGTTTCGGCCGCGACGACGAGGCGCGCTGGCGCGCGCTCTACCAGCAGCCGCACGGCATCATCCTCGTCACCGGCCCCACCGGCTCGGGCAAGACCACCACGCTCTACTCCACGCTCAAGGCGCTGGCCACACCGGAGATGAACGTGTGCACGGTGGAAGACCCGATCGAGATGGTCTATCCGCACCTCAACCAGATGCAGGTGCAGCACAACATCGGGCTCGATTTCGCCGCCGGCGTGCGCACCCTGCTGCGCCAGGACCCGGACGTGGTCATGGTGGGCGAGATCCGCGACCTCGAAACCGCCGAAATGGCGGTGCAGGCCGCGCTCACCAGCCATCTGGTGCTGTCCACGCTGCACACCAACGACGCCCCCACCGCGATCACCCGGCTGATGGACCTCGGCGTGCCGCCCTACCTCATCCGCTCCACCCTGCTCGGCGTGCTCGCCCAGCGCCTGGCGCGCACGCTGTGCCCGCATTGCCGCCAGCCCATGCCGCCCGCCGCCGACGACTGGGCCGAGCTGGTGAAGCCGTGGAAGGCGCCGGTGCCGCAGCACGCGCGCGGCCCCAAGGGCTGCCTCGAATGCCGCATGACCGGCTACATGGGCCGCATCAGCATCCACGAAATGCTGGTGATGTCGCCCGCGCTGCGCCGCCTGGTGCAGCCCGGCATGGATCTGGCGCCGTTCCGCGAACAGGCGGTGCGCGAAGGCATGCAGCCGCTGCGCCTCGCCGGCGCCCGCCACGTTGCCGCCGGCATCACCACGGTGGACGAAATCGCGCGCTGCACGCCGCCGGCGAACGAGGCCTGAGCCTCGCCCGTCGCCCGCCGGCCATGTCCACCGACGCCCTCAACCGCGCCAGCTACAACGCCATCGCCACGCAGTGGGACGCCGCGCGCACGGCGTTTTACGGCCGCGAGCGCGCCTGCCTCGACACCCTGCTCGCCGGTCTGCCGGTGCCCTCGCGGGTGCTCGACCTCGGCTGCGGCAGCGGCCGGCCGATGGCCGAATACGTGCTGGCGCAAGGCCACCGCCTCACCGGCGTGGATCAGGCCGAAGCCCTGCTCGACCTGGCACGCGCGCGCTTTCCGGCGGCGGAGTGGATACACGGCCGCCTGCAGGACTACGCGCCCGAAGGCCCGGTCGACGCCATCCTGTGCTGGGACGCGCTTTTCCACATCGAACGCACGGCGCAGACCGCGCTGCTCACCCGCTGCGCCGCGCTGCTGCGCCCCGGCGGCCGGCTCATGCTGAGCTTCGGCGGCTCCGAGCACCCGGCGTTCACCGACACGATGTTCGGCCACACCTTCTTCTACGACTCCCATCCCCCGCCGCGCATGCTCGACCTGCTCGCCGCGCGCGGCTTCGTGCCGGTGATCTCGGAGTTCATCAACCCGCCCACCACAGGCCGCGACAAGGGCCGCTACGCGGTGGTGGCGTACCGGGGGTGAGCCGCGGCTTGACGTCGCCGATGGCGGGTAGGTACATAAAGAGCATTTATTCGCTCTTTAAGACTTAGTCCAAAGTCATGTAACATGATGTCACGATCGTGCCCGGCCATCGCTGCAACGGCCTACCCGCAACAAGCGTGGCGCGGTTTTCCCCACCACAGCGTTACAGGACCCTTGCATGCCACCGGTACGTCCCCGCCTTTCGCGTCGCACATTGGCGTTCGCCACGCTTGCGCAGTGTTTCAGCCTGAGCGCCCTCGCCGCCACAACCTGCCACGTCACCCCCGACGGCGCGCCGGTCGCGAACGGCTGGGCCACGACCACCACGCTGCACGCCGCGCTCGCCGACAGCGCCTGCCAGGAAATCTGGGTCGCCCGCGGCGTCTACCGTCCAAGCGCCTCGGGCGACACCACCGTTCACTTCGCAATTAACCGTCCCCTGCGTCTGTACGGCGGCTTCGCCGGTACCGAAACCACGCTGGCGCAACGCAGGCTGTCGGCCGACAGCGCCGCGCAATCCATCCTCTCCGGCGATCTCAACGGCGACGACCTGGCCGCGCCCAGCGAAGTCAACCGCACCGACAACAGCCGCCATGTGCTGATCATCGGCGGCACCGACTCGGCGCTGGGCAACGGCCTCTACACCGCGAACGAAGGCGACCCGAGCTATACCGTGGTCGACGGTTTCACCCTTCAGGGCGGCGACGCGCTGGGCGAGGTGGGCGCCGGACTGCTGTGCAACGGCGCCGGCACGGGACGGGAATGCAGCCCCTTGCTGCAGCACCTCACGTTTCGCCACAACCGGGCCGCCTACGGTGCCGCCCTGTACAACAGCGGCGAGGGCGGCAGGAGCAATCCGGTCATCCGCTACAGCCTGTTCGAGTACAACCGCGCATCCAGCGACGGCGGCGCGATCTACAACCTGGGCAGCATCAATCCGGCGAGTGCAGCGGGGGAAGCCCGGCCGACCATCTCGCACAGCACGTTCCATAACAATCTCGCCGGACAGGGCAGCGCGATCTACAACATCGGCTACGGCAAAGGGCACGCCCACCCGGTGATCGAGTTCAGCACGCTCACCGCCACCACCGTCACCGGCCCGCTGCTGTACAACAACGCCTACGCGGTGAGCGCCGACAACACCTCGACCTTCGGCGCCTACGCCACCGTCACCGGCAGCATCGTGTGGGGCGCGGGCAGCAGCAGCCAGAGCTATGTCAACGCCCTGCCCAAGGTCGGCATCTATGTCACCCGCAGCATCTTCAAGGGCGGCGCCGGCACATACGTGCAGGACAACGGCGGGCTGGTCGATGTCGATCCGCTCCTCGGCGCGCTGCAGGACAACGGGGGCGCCACCCGCAGCGCGCTGCCGGCCGCGGCCAGCCCGGCGGTGGATGGCTACGGCGCGTGCCCCAGCGTCGGCCTCACCGATCAGCGCGGCGTCGCCCGACCGGACGGAGCGGGTTGCGATCTGGGTGCGGTGGAACGCATCGTCACCGCGCGGACCCTGCAGGTCACCGTGACCGGCCAGGGGTCGGTGACCGGCGACGCCACCCACGCCGCCAGCCTGCAGTGCGACACGGGGAACACCGGCACCTGCACCACCTCGCACAGCGAAGGCACCCTGCTGCCGACGCTGACCGCCACCCCCGCCCCCGGCTACCGCTTCGCGGGCTGGAGCGGCGACTGCGGCGCGACCTCCGGCGCCTGTACCCTCGGGATGACGGCCAACCGCAGCGTCACGGCGAAGTTCGTCCGGCATGCGCACACCGGCGCGGTGGATGGCCAGAGCACCACCGCAACGCTCGACCCGGCCAGTTCGTGCGAGTTCGCCGATGCACGCTTCGAGGCGGCCGGCACCCCCGCCGGACTGCAACTGCCCTACGGCCAGTTCAGCTTCCGCGCCATCAACTGCACGCCGGGCGCGCCCCTGACCGTCACCCTAAAGCTGCCCGAGACGATTCCCCCGGGCGCCCAGCTCCGCAAGTTCATTACCGGCCAGGGCTGGGTGGTCTGGCCGGCGACGATCGTCGGCGACACCCTGAGCTATCAGGTGCGCGATGCCGAGCTGCCCGCCGAAACCGGCGCCAGCACCGGCGACGGCAACGCCACCCCGGGCGTCATCGACGACCCGGTAGCCCTGGCGCTGCCCGCCGCGGCCGGCGCGTTGACGCCGGTGCCCAGCCTGTCGCACGGCGCCTTGCTGCTGCTCGCACTGGCGCTGTTCGCCGCCGCCCTGCACCAGCGCCAGCGCCAGCGCACCGCGCGACGGCACTGACACGCCGAACGCTGTCGATTGCCCGCCGGCATGGGGTCTCGCCCACGCCCGGGCAACCGCAGCGCTCCGGCGGGCCGGAGTTGGACGCAATGCCCCCGCAGCGGATGGTCGGAGCATTCCATCGTCCGCTGCGGGGGTCGCTGAGCACCGCGCATCGACAGTCGGACAAGGAGGCGCGCCGCATCACACCGCAACCTGGAGCCCCGCTGCGGAAAACGGTTCGTTGAAACCACGATCACGCGCCTCGACGCATACAACTTCGAGCGCTTGCCGAAGGCCCGAACCGGCCGCGACGCAGGTACAGTCACGCCTTCATTCCATCCGCATCCCGGCCGCGGCCCCATGCCTACCCCCGCCCTGCCAAAACTGTCGCCCCCGCGCCTGTTCGAGGCTTTGCCCCGCTTCCGGCTGTTCGAACGGCTCGATGCGCTGCGCGCGCGGCACCCGGTGGTGTGGGTGGCCGCCCCGCCCGGGGCGGGCAAGACAACCCTGGCCGCAAGCTATCTGGAACACATCGGCGCCCCCGCGCGGTGGTTCCAGGTGGACGATGGCGACGCCGACCCCGCGACCTTTTTCCACTATCTGGCAGCCACCGTGCCGGCACGGCCCGGCGAGTCCGCCCTGCCCTGGCTCGCACCCGAACTGGCGGGCGACGTGCCGCGTTTCGCGCGGCGCTTCTTCCGCGCCTATTTCGCGCGCCTCGCCCCCGACACCTTGGTGGTGCTGGACAACCTGCAGGAGGGGGGCAACGGCACCTTGATGCAGTGCCTGGAGATTGCCTTCGCCGAGGTGCCCGAAGGCCTCACCCTGCTGCTGTTGAGCCGCGAACCGCCGGGCGAGCGCGTGGCGCGCTTCGAGGTGGACGGCCGCGTGGGCGTGCTCGACGCCGCCACGCTCCAGCTCGACGAAATGGAATCGCGCGCGCTGGCCCGGATCGAGGCCAGGGCTCCGACCCCGGCTTGGCTCGCGCTGATGGATGGCTGGGCGGCAGGGGTGATCATGCTGCGCGAGCACATGGACACCCATGACAGCCTGCCCGACCCCGCCACCTTCGCAGGGCGCGACACCCTGTTCCGCTACTTCGCCGCCGAGATTCTCGGCGAGCTGCCGCGCGCGTCGCAGCGCACACTGCTGCTGCTGTCGTACCTGCACGATTTCTCCGCCGGCGAAGCGTGCCAGCTGAGCGGCGACGGCGGTGCCGGCAGCCTGCTCGAACGCCTCTTCCGCGCCCGCCTGTTCATCACCCGCCGCCGGGGCACGCCCGCCACCTACCATTTCCACGCCCTGTTCCGCGCATTCCTGCAGCATGAGGCCGACACCCGGTTGCAGCCGGGGGATCGCACCGCCTTGCTGCTGCGCGCCGGCGCGGTGATGGAGGCGCGCGGCGAGATCGACACGGCCGCCCGCCTCTACCACGCCGCAGACTGCCATGCCGAGCTGATCCGCCTGCTGCACGCCCAGGCGCCCGCGATGCTGGAGGCGGGCCGGGGCAACGCGTGGCGCGAATGGGCAGGATGGCTGCCGCCCGCATTGCACGACGCCGACCCCTGGCTGCTGTACTGGCACGGCTGCACCCTGAACCACACCGCCCCCGCCAGCGCGCGCACGCTGCTGCAACGCGCCCTGGGCGGTTTCGCCCACGACGCCGCAAGCCGGCCGGCGCGCCTGCGGACGCTGGCCGCGCTGATCGACAGCCACCTCTACGAATGGAACGGCAACCAGGGCTTGCGCCCGTGGTGCGAGGCGCTCATCGCCGAGCTTCACGCCACGGACGGCACGCCGCTGGACGCGGACATTGCCCTCACCGTGCATTCGCGCCTGTGCATGGCGCTCGCCCAGAACACGCCGGACCACCCCGAACTGCCCGGGCACGCGCGCCGCGCGCTGGCGCTGCTCCCGCAGGTGCGGGGGCACACCGCGCAGCTCGCCGCCGGCACCTATCTGCTCGAGTACTACGTTTCGAACGACCGGGAAATCGCCCGGCAGCTCTACCAGCACCTGCACCGGCTGACCGACGACCCCGCGGTCAGCCCGCTCTACCGCGTCTGGTGGTACCGCCCGGCTTCCCTGCTGTGCCTGCTGTCCGGCGATCACGCCGCCGCGCACGCCCTGTACCAGCAGGGCCGCCACCTTGCCGCGGAGTTCGGGCTGCCCCACCTGCAATGCCATTTCAACGCGCGCATGGCCACCGCCGCCCTGCGCGCGGCCGATGTCGACACCGCCGCGGCGCTGATCGGGGAAATCCATCGCTTCCTACGTCCGGGTCGGCTCTACGACCTGCTCTACGTGCGCATGCTGGAAATCGGGCTGTACGCCCAGCGGGGCGACACCGCGGCAGCGCTGAATGCGGCGCGGGAGGCCGCCAGCCTCGGCGAAATGGTCACGGTGAGCGTGCGCCAGGGCTGGCAGATCGATGCCGGCCTCGCCTTCGTCCACATCCAGCGCGGCGCAGCCGGGGACGCCGCCAGCGCGCTGACGCTGATCGAAGGCGCCATCGCCCGGGTGGGGGGGCTCGACCGCACCGAAGCCGAGGACACCCGCCTGCTGCTGCGCGCACTCATCGCTCTGCGTCCGGCGATGGCGGCCGAGGTTGCAGCCGAGGTCGCCGACGGCCCCCCCGGTGAAACCGCCCATGAAGCCGCCCACTGGCTGCCAAGCGCCCTGGACGCGTGCGCGGAGGCGCTCGCCGCGCGTCAGGGCCGCATCGCGATCATGTCCGCCTGCTTTCCGCATCTGCTGCGCCCCATCCTGGAATACGCCGCCCGGCGCGGACTGCTTGCCGCGGCAGAGCCGCAGCGCGGAACCTCGGCACATTCCCCCGCGCTGCAACCGCCGCTGGCAATCCGCGTGTTCGGGCCGCTGCAGGTGCTGCGCGACGGCACCCCGCTGCAGGCGCGCGGCAAAGCCCAGCAACGGCCTCTGCTGCTGCTCAAGGCGCTGGCTCTGGCCGCGGGCATCGAGCGCCCGGTGCAGGCCCTCGCGGTGCAACTGTGGCCGGACTCCGAAGCCCCGAGGACCGCGCTCAACGTCACCACCCACCGGCTGCGCAAGCTGCTGGGCGACGACGAGGTCGTGCGCGTGGCGGGCGGCCACATCCGGCTCGATTGCGCCCGCGTCAGCCTCGATCTGATCGCCATGGACGAGGCCTGCGAGCACGCCGACACCTTGGCTGCGCAAGCCGCGCCCGACGAGGTCCGCCGCCTGGGTGCGCAGGTGCTCGACCTCTACCGCGGCCCATGCTGCGAAGGGGACGATCTGCCCTGGGTGTTGGCCGTGCGCGCGCACTGGCAGCGCCGCTTTCTCGCCGCCATCGGCCGGCTCGGAACATGGCTGGAGGAACACGGCGCCCACGCTGATGCGGCGCACCTCTACAGCGAAGCCCTCCATGTCGAACCGCTGGCCGAAGCGCTGCACTGCGGCCTCATGCGCTGCGCAGCGGCGCGGGGCCACTACGACGCAGTCGCAGCCGCCTACGAGCGCTGTGCCGACCTGCTGCGCGCAACGCTGGCACGCGAGCCCTCCCCGGCGACGCAGCAATTACATGTCACGCTGATGGCATCGGTAAGCCATCGGTAAGCGATCCGTAACCACGCCTTTCTTACAGTCGTTCGTGTTCACTCTTTCAGGACACGAACATGTTTTTTACCTTTCTCCGCGCGCCTCGCCTGGCCACTGCCGCCCTGCTGGCCGCAGCTTGCCTGAGCGCCGCGCCGACCCAGGCACAAGTCACCACCTGGCTGGACAACCAGAGCGCACCCCACCAATGCGACTTCGGCGGCGCCCCCGACGCCGCCACGCGCTTTCGCACCGGCAGCCGGCCGCTGACCGTCGAGGCGATCGACATCGCCTGGGGCGCCGCCGGCCCAGGGCCGGCGGGCAACAACGAGGTCGGCATCTTCGCCCATGACAACGCCACCAACCGGCCCAGCACCACCCAGATCGGCAGCTGGCAGCAAGCCTCCGGCCCCACCCAGGCCGGCACCACCATGTCCTACAGCGGCAGCAGCATCGCGCTGAACGCCAACACGGAATACTGGGTGGTGGTCCGCATCGCGGACGGCACCCGGCTTGCCTGCACGCTCACGCCGGCGTTCAACACGCCGCCGGAAGCGGGGTCCCCCTCCATGTCGGATTTCCTCGTCGGCGGCAATGCCGGCGCCGCCTGGGCCGGCCCGAGTGCCGACGACAACCCGATCTACGCCCTCGCCGGCACGATCGGCAGCGCCTCGCCGGAAGACATGAGCGTGACCCTCAACCTGCCCGCCACGGGCGTTGTAGGCACACCCTATTCCGGGAGCTACACCTGCCAGAACATCGGCGGCGCAGAAACCGTCGCCGGCACCCGCTGCCTCATCGACGGACTGCCCGACGGCCTGCTGGGCGGCGAGTGCACGGTCAGCCCCGGCGCGTCGCCCTGGGTCCATCACCAGCCCGTCGCGGCAGGCGAGACGGTCACCTGCAGCGTGGCCGGCGTACCCACCACGCCGGGCACCAGCACCGTCACCGGAACTACCGGCTCCGAAGGCGACGTCAACCCCGCCAACGATATCGCGACGCAGATAGTGACCATCAGCGCTGCCGGCCCCGGTCCTGGCCCCGGCCCCGGCGGCGTTCAACCCGTGCCCACCCTGTCGGAATGGGCCACGATGCTGCTCGGTGGCCTGCTGCTTGGATTCGGCATGATCCGCGCCCGTCGTCAGGGCATTCATTGACACCCCCTTCAGAACAGAGAGGAACCCAACCATGCATCGATTCCGGATCCGCACCGCCCTGCACGCAGTCTTGTACACCACGCTCTCCGCCACCCTCTGTGCGGCTACGACCGCCCACGCCCAGACCACGGTCACCCTCGACCTGGTCGATGCCGCCGGCACCGTGCGCAGCGTGGGTGCGGTCAGCCTCGGCGATTCACCCTACGGCCTGGTCCTGACCCCGGCGCTGCACGACCTGCCACCCGGCATCCACGGCTTTCACGTCCATGAGAAAGGCAGCTGTGCGCCGTCGAACCCGAATGGCACGCCGCTCCCCGCCGGCGCCGCGGGCGGGCACTACGACCCGCAGGGCAGCGGGCGGCACGACACCCCATGGGGCACGGGGCATCTGGGCGATCTGCCCGCCCTCTACGTCGGCGCTGATGGCCGCGCCACCACGCCGGTGCTCGCGCCGCGCCTCAAGCTCGCCGACGTGGCGGGTCGCGCGCTCATGGTGCACGCCGGCGGCGACAACCATGCGGACCATCCCGCCCCCCTGGGCGGCGGCGGAGCGCGCATCGCCTGCGGCGTCATCGCGCCCTGACCGCAGGCGCCGGTACGTGCCGGGCGGGTGCGAGCCCCCCGGCAGCGAGCCTCCGGATGCGCCAGCGCGCGCATCCGTTCGGGCCGGGCGCTCAAAGCTGCTCGGCCAGAAACTCCAGCGTGCGGCCGTGGGCGAGCGCCGCCGCGCGCTGGTCGTAGGCCGGGCGCTCCCAGCAGTTGAAGCCGTGGTCCACGCCCGGGTAGTCGAGGAAGCGGGCGTGGTCGCACCCGGCGAAGCTCGCCTTGACGCGCGCCACCGCGCTCGCCGGAATCAGCCGGTCGGCGCCGGCATAGTGGAACAGGATGGGGCAGGCAATCTGCGCGGCGAGGTGAAGGTGGTCCTGGATGCCGCCGCCGTAGTATGCCACCGCGGCATCGGCCTTGCCGCTCGCCGCGGCGCGATAGGCGAGCTGCCCACCCAGGCAGTAGCCGAGCGCCGCGACCTTGCCGCTCACCTCGGCGCGCGCTTTCAGGCAGGCGACCGCGGCCGCGGCGTCGCTGCCGGCGAGGTCGAGATCGACGCGCTGGCGCAGCGCCATCGCCTGGCGCGTGCCGTCTTCGTCGTAGCGCAGATCGACGCGCGCTTGGAGCCGCCAGAACATGTCGGGCGCGAGCACCACGTAGCCGTCCAACGCGTACTGGTCGGCGACCGCGCGGATGTGCGCGTTCACACCCCAGATTTCCTGCAGCAGCACGATGCCGGGGCCCTGGCCGCGCGGCGGCAGGCTGAGATAGCCGGAAAAGCTGCGGCCGTCGGCGGTGGGGATGTCGATCCAACTCGAATTCATCGTCTTCTCCAAAAAAGTATCGGGGCGGCGGGCCGCGTCATCGTCTTGCGTGCCCACCCGGGTTGAAAGCGGGAGTGTAAGAAAGCGCACCCGCGCGGGCACGCCTTATTGCAGGAATCCGGAAAAACAACGCAGAAATCGAGCGCAGGCCGGGCGCCGCGCGGCGCAGCGCCCAAACCGATGATGCAAAAGAAGAAATTCGGGCGCCCCGGACGCGAAGCCGGTTCGCACGTTTCTTTATACACAATCAGGAATATTGAAATAGCCTCTTAGTAATTCCTGATCTTTCCGCACTGCACTACGCTGCACCTCATCCCGAACACGATGAGGCTCCGCACCATGAATCCGCGTCTCCGCGCCCTGTTTGCCGCAACCCTCGGCACCCTCGCGCTCGCCGCCGCCAGTCCGGCTGCGCTCGCCCAGACCACCCTGCTCAACGCGTCGTACGACGTCACCCGCGAGCTGTACAAGGACATCAACCCGGCGTTCAGCCAGTGGTACAAGGCCCGCACCGGCAAGGACATCACCGTGAACCAGTCGCACGGCGGTTCGAGCAAGCAGGCGCTGTCGGTAGCCGCGGGGCTGGAGGCCGACGTGATCACGATGAACCAGTCCACCGACATCGACATCCTCGTCGAGCGCGGCGGGCTGGTGGCCGCGGACTGGCGCCAGCGCTTCCCCCACGAGGCCACGCCCTACACCACCCACTCGGTGTTCCTGGTGCGCAAGGGCAACCCGAAGAACATCAAGGACTGGAAGGATCTCGCGCGCGACGGCCTGTCGGTGATCGTGCCCAACCCCAAGACCTCGGGCAACGGCCGCTACACCTATCTCGCCGCCTGGGGCAGCGTGATCGCCCAGGGCGGCTCGGACGCCGAGGCGCGCGCCTTCGTCACCAAACTGTTCCGCAACGTGCCGGTGCTCGACGGCGGCGGCCGCGGCGCCACCACCACCTTCACCCAGCGCGACCTCGGCGACGTGCTCGTGACCTTCGAGAACGAGGCCGCGCAGATCGCCCGCGAACTGGGCGAAGGCAAATTCGACGTGGTCTATCCGTCGATCACGATCGACGCCAGCCCCCCGGTGGCGGTGGTGGAAAGCGTGGTCGCCAAGCGCGGCACCGCCGCCGAGGCCAAGGCCTACCTCGACTTCCTGTACGCCGACGAAGGCCAGAAGATCATTGCCCGCCACTGGTTCCGCCCGCGCTCCGAGGCGGTGCTCAAAGCCAACGCCGACCGCTTTCCGCCGGTGAAGGCGTTCAAGGTCGAGGAGCTGCTCGGCAAATGGCCCGCGGTGCAGAAGGCCCACTTCGCCGACGGCGGCATCTACGACCAGATCGTGGTGCAGCGCTGATGTCGGTCGCCGCCTTCCTCAACCCGACGCGGCAGACCCGCGTGTTGCCCGGCTTCGGCCTGTCGCTGGGCTACACGCTGGTGTATCTGTCGCTGATCGTGCTGATTCCGCTCGCCGCGGTATTTCTGAAGACGGCGACGCTGGAGTGGTCGCAGTTCTGGAGCATCGTCAGCGCGCCGCGCGTGGTGGCGAGCTACAAGCTGTCGTTCGGCGCCTCGCTGCTCGCCGCGGCGATCAACGCGGTGTTCGGCCTGATGCTGGCGTGGGCGCTGGTGCGCTACAGCTTTCCGGGCAAGAAGCTGATCGACGCGCTCGTCGATCTGCCCTTCGCGTTGCCCACCGCGGTCGCCGGCATTGCGCTCACCGCGCTCTACGCCGGCAACGGCTGGCTCGGCAGCGTGCTCGAAGCGCTGGGCATCAAGGTCGCGTTCACGCCGCTGGGCATTCTGGTGGCGCTGGTGTTCATCGGCGTGCCCTTCGTCGTGCGCACGGTGCAGCCGATTCTCGAAGACCTCGAAACCGAGCTGGAGGAAGCCGCGGCCAGCCTTGGCGCGCGGCGCTGGCAGACCTTCACCAAGGTGATCCTGCCGATCCTCACCCCCGCCCTGCTCACCGGCTTCGCGCTCGCCTTCGCGCGCGCGGTGGGCGAATACGGCTCGGTGATCTTCATCGCCGGCAACATCCCGATGGTGTCGGAAATCACCCCGCTGATGATCATCAGCAAGCTCGAACAGTACGACTACGTGGGCGCCACCGCGATCGCCACGGTGATGCTGGTGTTCTCGTTCGTGCTGCTGCTGGTGATCAACTCGCTGCAGGCGTGGAGCGCGAAACGCACCGGGAGGAACCGCTGATGGCTGCCGCCGGCATTCTGCACGGGCGCGCCGACGCCCGCCGTTTCGAGACCAACGCCGCCACGCGCGAGGCGCCGTGGGTGAAATGGACGATTCTCGGTCTCGCCCTCGCCTTTTTCGCGCTGTTCCTGCTGTTGCCGCTGCTCGCGGTGTTCACCGAAGCGCTGCGCAAGGGCTGGGGTACCTACGTCGCCGCGCTCACCGACGCCGACGCGCTGTCGGCGATCAAGCTCACGCTGATCACCGCGGCGATCGCGGTGCCGCTCAACCTCGTGTTCGGGGTCGCCGCGGCGTGGGCGATCGCCAAGTTCGAGTTCCGCGGCAAGCACCTGCTGACCACGCTGATCGACCTGCCATTCTCGGTATCGCCGGTGGTCGCCGGCCTGATCTACGTGCTGCTGTTCGGCGCCCAGGGCTGGTTCGGCGGCTGGCTCGCCGCGCACGACATCAAGATCATCTTCGCGGTGCCCGGCATCGTGCTGGCGACCGTGTTCGTGACCTTTCCGTTCGTCGCCCGCGAACTCATTCCGCTGATGGAGGCGCAGGGCCGCGAGGAGGAGGAAGCCGCCACCGTGCTCGGCGCCTCGGGCTGGCAGACCTTCTGGCGGGTGACGCTGCCCAACGTGAAGTGGGGGCTGCTGTACGGGGTGATCCTGTGCAACGCGCGCGCGTTTGGCGAGTTCGGCGCGGTGAGCGTGGTCTCCGGCCACATCCGCGGCCAGACCAACACCATGCCGCTGCACGTCGAGATCCTCTACAACGAATACAACTTTGCCGCCGCCTTCGCGGTGGCCTCCCTGCTCGCGCTGCTCGCGCTGGTCACGCTGGGGCTCAAGACCTTCATCGAATGGAAGGCGGGCCAGGCGCAGCAGACCGCCGAATAACGGACACGAACCCAGGGATACGAACGAGGTATAACCATGAGCATCCAGGTCGAAAACATCCACAAGCAGTTCGGCGCGTTCACCGCGCTCGACAAGGTCTCGCTCGACTTTCCCACCGGCGAGCTGGTCGCCCTGCTCGGCCCTTCGGGCTGCGGCAAGACCACGCTGCTGCGCGTGATCGCCGGGCTGGAAACGGCGGATTCGGGGCGCGTGATCCTCGAAGGCGAGGACGCCTCCGCCACCCACGTGCGCGAGCGCCAGGTCGGCTTCGTGTTCCAGCACTACGCACTGTTCCGCCACATGAGCGTGTTCGAGAACGTCGCCTTCGGGCTGCGCGTGAAGCCGCGCAAGGAGCGCCCGGGCGAGGCCGAGATCAGGAAGCGCGTCCATCGCCTGCTCGAGCTGGTGCAGCTCGACTGGCTCGCCGAGCGCTTTCCGGCGCAGCTCTCCGGCGGCCAGCGCCAGCGCATCGCGCTCGCCCGCGCGCTCGCCGTGGAGCCGCGCGTGCTGCTGCTCGACGAGCCCTTCGGCGCGCTCGATGCCCAGGTGCGCAAGGAGCTGCGGCGCTGGCTGCGCCGCCTGCACGACGAGTTGCACGTGACCTCGATCTTCGTCACCCACGATCAGGAAGAGGCGCTCGAAGTCGCCGACCGCGTGGTGCTGATGAACAAGGGCCGCGTTGAACAGGTCGGCACCCCGCAGGAGGTCTACGAGCATCCGGCGACGCCCTTCGTGTATGGCTTTCTGGGCGCGGTCAATCTGTTCCACGGCCGCGTCGACGGCGAACACGTGCGCGTCGGCGAGGCCGTGCTGCCGCACGACGGCCGCGATGCCGAACATGGGGTGGAGGTGGTCGGCTTCGCCCGGCCGCACGAGCTCGACATCGTCACCGACCTCGCCGCGCCCGAGGGCGTGGATGCGGTGGTCGCGCGCGTGCTCGCCTTCGGCTCGAGCGTGCGCGTCGAACTCGACGCGGTCGCCACCGACGCCGACAGCGGACTGCCGCGCCATTTCGAGGTCGTGCTCAACCGCGAACGCCTCGCCGCGCTCAACCTCGCCGAAGGCCAGCGCGTACGCGTGGTGCCTTCGCAACTGCGCGTGTTTCCGCGCGAGGCGGCCTGACCATGAACTTCCAGCAATTGCGCATCGTGCGCGAGACGGTCAAGCGCAACTTCAACCTCACCGAGGTTGCCAACGCGCTGTACACCGCGCAGTCGGGCGTCTCCAAGCACATCAAGGATCTCGAGGACGAACTCGGCGTCGAGCTCTTCGTGCGCCGCGGCAAGCGCCTGCTCGGCCTTACCGAGCCGGGCAAGGAGCTCCTCCCCTATGTCGAGCGCATCCTGCTCGACACCCAGAACATCAAGCGCCTGGGCGAGCAGTTCTCGCAGCAGGACAAGGGCCACCTGGCGATCGCCACCACCCACACCCAGGCGCGCTACGCGCTGCCGCCGGTGGTGACGCGTTTCAAGCAGGAATACCCGAAGGTTCATCTGGAGCTGCACCAGTGCAGCCCGGAGGAAATCGTCGCCCTGCTGCGCGCCGGCCAGGTCGATATCGGCATCGCCACCGAAGCGCTCGGCGCCGAGGGCAACGACGACGTGGTGAGCTTTCCGTTCTACCAGTGGCAGCACGCGCTGGTGGTGCCGGAGGGCCACGCGCTCGCCGACCTGCCCCAGCTCAGCCTGGAGGCGGTCGCCGAGTACCCGATCATCACCTACCAGGAAGGCTATACCGGCCGCACCCGCATCGACGCCGCCTTCGCCCGCGCCGGGCTCGTCCCCGACATCGTCATGTCGGCGCTCGACGCCGACGTGATCAAGGCCTACGTCGAGCTCGGCCTGGGCATCGGCATCATCGCGGCGATGGCCTTCCACCCCCAGCGCGACGCCGGCCTGCGCCTGCTCGACAGCCGCGGCCTGTTCGAACTCAACACCACGCGCATCGCACTGCGCCGCGGCCACTACCTGCGCGACTACGCGCTGCGCTTCGTCGAGTACTGCTCACCCGCGCTCACCGAGGCGCGCGTGCGCGACGCCGTGTTTCCGCGCCCGCAAGGCCAGTAGGCGCGCCCGCGCCGCGGTGCGGCGCGCGCCCGACGCGCCGCAGCATATTTTCCCGCCTTCGCCACCTCCGACCACCCTGTCCGCCGTCCCCCCGGCAATCTGATGCGGGGTGGAAGCGCACGCCTCCGTGCCGCACCGCCGCAATCGAATTTCCATAACATCGCTATGCGATGATCCTGCGCTGCCTATCCGAAAACGATGTTGGACCTGAGGCGACAAAGACCGTTAATCTTGCGGCTTGTCGCTCACC
>JAEWVQ010000240.1 GCA_023459095.1 Pseudomonadota bacterium
TTGTGGGCGGCCAGGGTGTCGGCCGCTTCCCCGGCCGCGGCGGTGAGCGCGCGCGGGCGCGATTCGCCGGTGAGGGTGGCGAGGTCGACGCGCGCGCCCCAGGTCTCCAGCACCCGGCAGTCGGCCGGCACGCGCTCGCCCTCGCCCAGCAGCAGCACGTCGCCGGGCACCAGGGCGGCTGCCGCTAGCGTGCGGCTGGCACCGTCGCGCACGACGGTGACCGCGGCCGGCAGCAGGGTGCGCAGTTGCGCGAGCAGTTGTTCGGCGCGGTAGCTCTGCCAGAACGAGAAGGCGCCATTGACCATGATCACGCACACGATGGCGGTGGCCAGCGCCGCCATGCCCTCGCCCGGCCGGTGGAGTTCGGCGGCCAGCGCGAGCGCGGCAGCGAGCCACAGGATGAGCGCGAAGAAGTGGGTGAACTCGCGCACCAGGGTCAGCCCCAGCGGTTCGCGCCGCACCGCCGCGACCTGGTTGGGGCCGAATTCGGCGAGCCGTCGCGCGGCGGTCGCGCTGGCAAGGCCGTCGGTGCCGCTGCCAAGCGCGGCGAGCGCGCCGGTGGCGTCGAGGCGGGCGAGATGGACGCCATCGGTCTGGTTCATCGCGCGCTCCGGGGGTGGGCTCGATGTCCCTCAATCTAGCACCGCCGCGGTGGCGGTATCCGTGCGCCGGGTCGCGCGCCGCCTCAGCTCAGCCAGTCGACCGCGACCACGCCGCCGATCACCAGGAACTCGTCCTCGCCCTGCAGCCGCCCCGGCAGCAGGCGGGAGAAGGCCAGCACCTTGGCGAGCGGCAGGCGGCAGGCGAGCACGCGGTCGCCGAACTCGTCGGCGCGTTCGCGGCTGGCGGAGAACGAACTCAGGTTGTTCAACTGCACCAGGGCGCGGCCGTCGGGCAGGGTGCCGACGACCGGCAGCGCGCCCGCCCCCGAATAGCCGCGGTAGAGGGTGAGGTGGCGGGCGCCGGGGTGACGGCGGGCGAGCTCGTACTGCGCCCAGGCGTAGAGCAGATCGATCTGTGCTTCGAGCGCGCAGGTGGCGTAGAGCCCGGCGGCGGCTTCGTGGTCGAAGGCGGCGCGCGCCGCATCGTCGGCGCCGCCGAGCGCGCCGCGGTGGAAGGTGGTGAGCAGGCCGAAGCGCGATTCCACCCAGGCCTTGAGGATGGCGCCTTCGCGGCGCTCGGCGTCGAACAGCCAGCCGCGCAGCAGACGCAGGTAGTCGAGCCGGCTGCGGTCGATGCGCGCGTGCGCCGACAGGCCCTGCGCCGGTGGGTCGTCGAGCATGAAGTGCGCACTCATGTAGGTCTGGAACAGGGCGGCGCGTGCGTCGCCGTCGTCCACTCCGTCGAGGTGCGCGAACAGCGGGCGGTGCAGCGGCAGCACGCCGTCGAGTTCGAGCGCGCGCGGCGCGAGCTGGAAGGCGAGGCTGGCGAGCGCGGCACTCGGCAGATTGCAGCGGTTGAGGGGACGGCGGGCGTGCGCGGGCACCGTGGTGCGCAGCAGCGCAGGGGCGAGTCCGGCGGCGCCCGGCAACGTGTTGTTGGCCCTACAAAGGCTGTGGGTATTGTCGCAACAGCGACGCCCACGCAGCCCGTGGAGCGCGTCTCCGGGTTCCCCGGTTTCTCTTTCTTCGTCTTTTAAATCAGTCATTTGTTGTGTTGGCCCAGTCTCTGGCACGCCGATTGCCATGAGGTAGTCGTGGGCGCCGGGCAAGCACTTCTCCGGGCCCAGGGCACCCGGTCGTTACTTACTTCAACGAGGAGATTTTCAACATGGCAAAGCTGCGTCAATGCGCCATTTATGGCAAGGGCGGGATCGGCAAGTCGACCACCACCCAGAACCTGGTTGCGGCCCTGGCCGAAGCCGGCAAGAAGGTCATGATCGTCGGTTGCGATCCGAAGGCCGACTCCACCCGTCTGATCCTGCATAGCAAGGCCCAGACCACGGTGATGCACCTGGCCGCCGAGGCCGGCTCGGTGGAAGACCTCGAACTCGACGACGTGCTGTCGGTCGGCTTCGGCGGCGTGAAGTGCGTCGAGTCCGGCGGTCCGGAGCCCGGCGTCGGCTGCGCCGGCCGTGGCGTGATCACCGCGATCAACTTCCTGGAAGAAGAAGGCGCCTACGACGAAGACCTCGACTTCGTGTTCTACGACGTGCTCGGCGACGTGGTGTGTGGCGGCTTCGCGATGCCGATTCGCGAAAACAAGGCCCAGGAAATCTACATCGTCTGCTCCGGCGAGATGATGGCCATGTACGCCGCCAACAACATCGCCAAGGGCATCGTGAAGTACGCCAACTCCGGTGGCGTGCGCCTCGGCGGCCTGATCTGCAACAGCCGCAACACCGACCGCGAAGACGAACTGATCATTGCCCTGGCCGAAGCCATGGGCACCCAGATGATCCACTTCGTGCCGCGCGACAACGCCGTGCAGCACGCCGAAATCCGCCGCATGACCGTGATCGAGTACGACCCGACCCACAAGCAGGCCGACCAGTACCGCCAGCTCGCGCAGAAGGTCATGAACAACAAGATGCTCGTGATCCCGACCCCGATCGAGATGGAGAAGCTCGAAGAGCTGCTGATGGAGTTCGGCATCATGGAGCAGGAAGACGAGTCCATCGTCGGCAAGACCGCCGCCGACCTCGCCGCCGGCGCCGCTGCCTGATCCCCACCTCGTTCGAGTCCGTCTCTACCGAGTGATGCCGGGCGCGGCCTGCCGCGCCCGGACTTGAAATCCGTCTTGAGTGCCGTGCACAGATGGGTGTCGGCACGAAAAGGAGAAGCAAGATGTCCGCTCTTACGCGTGAAGAAACCGAGAGCCTGATCCAGGAAGTGCTCGAGGTTTATCCCGAGAAGGCCAAGAAGGACCGCGCCAAGCACCTCGCGGTCAATGACCAGAGCGTCACCCAGTCGAAGAAGTGCATCACCTCGAACCGCAAGTCGCTGCCCGGGGTGATGACCATCCGCGGCTGCGCCTACGCCGGTTCGCGCGGCGTGGTGTGGGGTCCGGTGAAGGACATGATCCACATCTCGCACGGCCCGGTCGGCTGTGGCCAGTACTCCCGTGGCGGCCGCCGCAACTACTACGTCGGCACCACCGGCGTGAACACCTTCGCCGAAATCAACTTCACCTCGGACTTCCAGGAGAAGGACATCGTCTTCGGCGGCGACAAGAAGCTGACCCAGGCGATGGCCGAAATCGAGCAGCTGTTCCCGCTCAACAAGGGCATCTCGGTGCAGTCCGAGTGCCCGATCGGGCTGATCGGCGACGACATCGAGGCGGTCTCCAAGAAGGCCGCGGCCGAGTACAAGAAGGTCGTGGTGCCGGTGCGCTGCGAAGGCTTCCGTGGCGTGTCGCAGTCGCTGGGCCACCACATCGCCAACGACGCGATCCGCGACTACGTGCTGTCCAACCGCGACGGCCAGCCCTTCGAGAGCACGCCCTACGACGTCACCATCATCGGCGACTACAACATCGGCGGCGACGCCTGGGCCTCGCGCATCTTCCTCGAAGAAATGGGCCTGCGCGTGATTGCGCAGTGGTCCGGTGACGGCACCATCGCCGAAATGGAGAACACCCCGAAGGCGAAGCTCAACCTCCTCCACTGCTACCGCTCGATGAACTACATCAGCCGCCACATGGAAGAGAAGTACGGCATTCCCTGGATGGAGTACAACTTCTTCGGCCCGACCAAGATCGAGGAGTCGCTGCGCCGCATCGCCGCGTTCTTCGACGATTCCATCAAGGAAGGCGCCGAGCGCGTGATCGCCAAGTACAAGCCGATGATGCAGGCCGTCGTCGACAAGTACAAACCGCGCCTGCAGGGCAAGCGGGTCATGCTCTACATCGGCGGCCTGCGTCCGCGCCACGTCATCGGCGCCTACGAAGACCTGGGCATGGAAGTGGTCGGCACCGGTTACGAGTTCGCCCACGGCGACGACTACGACCGCACCATCCAGGAAATGGGCAACGCCACCCTGCTCTATGACGACGTCACCGGCTTCGAGCTGGAAGAGTTCGTCAAGCGCATCAAGCCCGACCTCGTCGGCTCCGGGATCAAGGAAAAGTACATCTACCAGAAGATGGGCATCCCCTTCCGGCAGATGCACAGCTGGGATTACTCCGGTCCGTATCACGGTTATGACGGGTTCGCGATCTTCGCGCGCGACATGGACATGACCCTGAACAACCCGTGCTGGGGCAAGCAGACCCCGCCGTGGAAGAAGACCGAAACCGCCGAGGAAGTGAAGGCCGCGGCCTGATCGCCTGTTGGATGCGCGCCGCGCGCCCGCCCGGGGCGCGGCGTACCGAATGCACTCGAACCCGCGTCCACAGATGGGTGGCCGGGGCCAGGAGCCAGAAATGCAGATCGTAGACGACATCAAGCCGTGCTATCCCTTGTTCCGTGACGACGACTACAAGGAAAACCTCAAGCGCAAGCAGGACCTGTACGAAGAGCGCGTCCCCGACGACAAGATCGCCGAAACCTTCGCCTGGACCACCTCCAAGGAATACCAGGAGCTCAACTTCAAGCGCGAAGCGATCACCATCAACCCCGCCAAGGCCTGCCAGCCGCTGGGCGCGGTGCTGTGTTCGCTGGGCTTCAAGAACACGCTGCCCTATGTGCATGGCTCGCAGGGTTGCGTGGCCTACTTCCGCACCTACTTCAACCGCCACTTCAAGGAGCCGGTGTCCTGCGTGTCGGACTCGATGACCGAAGATGCGGCGGTGTTCGGTGGCCAGAAGAACATGTTCGACGGCCTCGAGAACGCCAAGGCGATCTACAAGCCCGACATGATCGCGGTGTCCACCACGTGCATGGCCGAAGTCATCGGCGACGACCTCAACGCCTTCATCAACAACGCCAAGAAGGCCGAGCACATCCCGCAGGACTACCCGGTGCCGTTCGCCCACACCCCGTCCTTCGTCGGCAGCCACACCACCGGCTGGGACAACATGTTCGAGGGCATCGCGCGCTTCTTCACCTTGAACAAGATGGAAGGCAAGGTGGTCGGCAGCAACGGCAAGCTGAACTTCGTGCCGGGCTTCGAAACCTACCTGGGCAACTACCGCGTCATCAAGCGCATGATGGGCCAGATGGGCGTCGAGGCGACCCTGCTGTCCGATCCGAGCGAGGTGCTCGATACCCCTTCCGACGGTCAGTTCCGCATGTACTCGGGCGGCACCACGATGGAAGATATCAGCGACGCGCCCAACGCGCTCAGCACCATCCTGCTGCAGCCGTGGCAACTCGAGAAGTCGAAGAAGTTCGCCGAGACCGTGTGGAACCACGACGTGCCCAAGCTCAACATTCCGATGGGCCTGGACTGGACCGACGAGTTCCTGATGAAGGTCGCCGAGATCACCGGCAAGGCGATCCCGGAAGAGCTGGCGCTCGAGCGCGGCCGCCTGGTCGACATGATGCAGGACTCGCACACCTGGCTGCACGGCAAGAAGTTCGCGCTCTACGGCGACCCCGACTTCGTCATGGGCATGACCAAGTTCCTGCTCGAACTGGGCGCGGAGCCGATCCACATCCTGTCGAACAACGCCAACAAGCGTTGGGGCAAGGCGATGCAGAAGGTCCTCGACAGCTACCCGCAAGGCGCTGCGTGCAAGATCTACGTCGGCAACGACCTGTGGCACATGCGCTCGCTGTGCTTCACCGAGAAGCCCGATTTCCTCATCGGCAACTCCTACGGCAAGTACATCCAGCGTGACACCCTGTACAAGGGCAAGGAGTTCGAGGTGCCGCTGATCCGTCTCGGCTTCCCGATCTTCGACCGCCACCACCTGCACCGCATGACCACGCTGGGCTACGAAGGCGCGATGTATGTGCTGACCACCCTGGTGAACGCCGTCCTCGAGCGTCTGGACGACGAAACCCGCGGCATGGGCACCACCGACTACAACTACGACCTCGTACGCTGAACGGCAAGGGCGGCACGGGCACGCGCTGCCTGTGCCGCCCGGTCGTCCGCGAATTCCGCGCGCGGCGCCCAGGCGGCGCCCGCGCGCCCAACCGGAGATGCGTTGTGGCCAACATCATGATCCGCAAGACCGCCGAAGGCGGGCTGTCGTTCTACCTGCCCAAGCGCGACCTCGAGGACAACATCGTTTCCATCGAGTTTGACCAGGCCGACAAGTGGGGCGGGGCGCTCAAGCTGGCCAACGGCGGCGAGTACTACGTCGAACCGCTCGATGCGCCGCCCAAGCTGCCCATCACGGTGCGTGCCAAGCGCGTCGATGCGCCCGACTGAGGGCGCGTTTTCCCAGGAGAAGCAATCATGGCTCTGAAGATCGTAACGGACGAGTGCACGTCCTGTGGTGACTGCAAGCCGGTGTGTCCGACCCAGTCGATCACCTCGAAGGGCGGCCTGTACAAGATCAACGCCGACACCTGTACCGAGTGCGAGGGCGAGTTCGACGAGCCCCAGTGCGTGGCGGTCTGTCCCTCGGGCGACGCCTGCATTGTGCCGCTGGCTGCTTGAGCGGCCGTGCGCGGGGCGGGGCCGTGGCGCGGCTCCGCCTCCTCCTTTCCAACCGATGATTCCAACCGAATCCGGAAGAGGCTCGTCATGAATACCGTCAGTTCGCATGGCAGTCCCGTTTCCCGAGAGGCCGCGCTGCGCATCGCGATGGCGGCGCGCACCCTGCCCGGCGTCGAGGTCGCGGCCTTCGTGCGCGCGCTCGGCGACCGCCTCGGCCTGCCCGTCACCGACGACAAGCTCGCCCGCGTCACCGTCGAAGACCTCAAGGCCCTGCTGCAGGGCGACGAGATCGTCGATCCCGGCGTGGACGCCGGCGCGCTCAAGCGCGCGGTGCGCTACCTGTGGGGCGAAGGGCTCGACGACGACCGTCCGCAGCCCGACCGCGAATTGCCGCCCGCCGACGGCGCGTTGCGGGTCGCGGTGGCCTCCAATTCCGGCGAGGCGCTCGACGGCCATTTCGGCTCGTGCACCCGCTTTCTCGTCTATCAGGTCAGCGAAACCGGCATCTGGCTCGCCGACGTGCGCTCCACCGCCGCCGCCGACGACGCCGAGGACCGCAACGCCGCGCGCGCCGCGCTGATCGCCGACTGTCACCTCGCCTACATGCAGTCGATCGGCGGGCCGGCGGCGGCCAAGGTGGTACGCGCCGGCATCCATCCGGTGAAGTTCCCGGTCGGCGGCGAAGCGCGTCAGGTCCTCACCCAGTTGCAAGGCACTTTCAAGCGCCCGCCGCCGTGGCTCGCCAAGGTGCTCGGCCGCGAGGCGCCGAGCCTTGCCCGCTACGGCGCCGACGAGGAGAGCGAGGCATGATCGGTGCCGACATCGTCGCCGCGGTCGCCGAGCTGGTCGGCACCGACGGCCCGGGCGAAGCCGTGGTCGCCCGTCTGCGCGCGCGCTGGCCGCAGCTGCGCTTCACCCACTGCTCCGACGACGACGTGCCGCCCCGCCTCACCCCCGCGTTCAGCGGCGAGGGCTACCAGCTGTACTACATCGCCGGCGGCGACCACTGCCTGGCGCTCACCCGGGAGGCCGAGGCGGCGATCGGCCTGGTGGTGGCGGAGGTGGTGGAAGACTGAGCGCGCGGGGTCAGGCGCGGGTGCGCAACGCGTCCATGATGTCGTTGAGCGGCATGCCGGCGGCGTTGAGTGGCGCCGCCCCGGCGTCCGCGCTGTTCAGGTTCTCCGCCCAGTCCTCGGTGGTGTGCAGGAAGGTGGTGACGGTGGCGCCCAGCGCGCTGCCGTCCATCCCCTGCCAGTGCAGCGCACGGGCCAGCACCACATGGGGCGGGGTGTCGCCGGACAGGCTCAGCGTGGCGCCCATCGTCATCTGCCAGAACAGGTTGGCCTGCAGCAGCCGCTCGTAGCTGTCCGCGGTGCGCTCGCCCACCGCGCCGAGGTCGACATACAGCCACAGTTCGTTCTCGGTCTCGCGGTATTGCAGGCTCAGGGTGTGGCGCTGGTCGAACACCAGCGCGCAGCCGCCCGTTTCGTCCAGGCGCAGCGCGTTGAGGCCCAGGTGCTGGCCCAGTTCGCTCACCAGCGCGACCAGCGTTTGCGGAATGTTCATGCGTGCTCCTTGTCGGTCGGGGCGGGCTTAGCGCCCCAGGGTGTCCAGTTCGGTGTCGATCTGCGTCAGCATCCTGTCGGCCGGTCGCCAGTCGAGTGCCTCGGGGTCGGCGACCGGGGTGCGCACCCAGGCCCAGCCGGAACGGGTGAAGCGGCTCACTACCGCCAGCAGCTTCTGGCCGGGGGCGAGCCGGCCCGCGGTTTGCAGCGCGGCCAGGCGGGCGGGCAGCGGGGCGGCCCAGTCGAGCACGCGGCGGATCTGCGCGCGCGCGGCCTCTTCATCCACGTAGGCGCCGCCCCACGGCAGCTGCACGAAGAGCGCGAGCGGCCCGTGGACCAGGTAGTAATGCATGGCCCAGCTGTTCGTGCCGTGGCCGTCCATCGCCACCACGGCGTGATCGAAGGCCGCGGACCCGCTCAGCCAGTCCCCCAGATGGACGTCGAGCACATAGGGCGGCGCTTCCAGCGCGTGGCTGGAGAAGATTGCGGGGGTGCGTTCGCGCAGGGCCGCCGCGAGTTCGGGCGGGAGCAAGGGGAAGGGCAGCGCTTCGGTCTCGAACAGGGTTTGGGCGCGTTGCAGGTCGGTCGGCATCGATGGGGTCTCGGCGGCAAGAGGGAGCAGCATGATCAGAACAGATCCACGGCGTGGTGCAGATCGCGGGCAAAGTAGCTGTTTCTGCTGGTGAACAGATCCGCATGGGGAGACTCGCCCCATTGTTCGGGCTCGATCACCAGGTTGAGCTGTTGCAGCCCTTGGATATGGTTTTGAACGGACTCCAGCCGGCTGTGGGCGGCCTGCATTTCGGCGGGCGAGAGCTTGTCGCCCACGAGCTTTTGCAGCGCGTCCGGGGTGAGCGAGAGAATGGCCTGGGCCATCTCCGTGTCCACCACCGGCGGCATGAGCGTGCCGCGGTAGCCGTGGCGCTCCTTGTGGTTGGACCAGCGGATGTCGTCGCCATGGAGGGTCCGCTCGCCGAAGCACTGGTCGTTGTCGATCCCCGACACCTTTACACGGCCGTCGGCGGCCACGTCCACGAAATAGTTGCCGCCGTGGCGGTCGCCCTGCCCGACGATGTGATCGAGCAGCTGCAGCTTGGTGATCTGGCGCTGGACCTCGGGGTTGCGCAGGGTGGTGTAGCTGCACTCGTGGGCCGGCCGGCCGGGGGCGTGGCCCATTACCATGCCGAGGCGCTGGTGACTGACGCCATCCTCCCCCTGCACCCGGCAGGTGCCGATGCGGCAATCGACCACCACATCGAAACCCAGCGCGCGTGCCACGTCGGTGGTGGCCAGGTTGCGGTTGGCGGTGCGCGGGGCGTCGTGCTGAATCCCGATCTTGGCGGCCACCCAGCCGCCTTCGTGGTTCGACAGCGGCTTGAACACCCCATTCTCCACCCCGTTCGAACTGCCGTAGCGCACCGCGTACACCTGATTGAACGCCCCGTGCCCCAGTTCTCTCACCGTGCCCAGGCGGTGGGCGTCGGTTTGGGAGGTAAAGATGGTCTGGTGGGTGATCGGCAGGCCGAACGTGCGATACACCGAGCCGCCTTGCGCCCGCGCTCCGCTCACTTCCAGCAGGTAAGCCTCATCGGCGTTGAAGCCGGCCTGGGCGTAGTGGCTGAGCTGGGCGGGGTTGCCGAGCAGGCTGCGGCCGCGCTCGCTGTCGATGAGTTCGCGGGCGTCGCTCGCCTGGCTGGGCAACAGTCCGCGGTTGAGCAGGCGGGTCATGTCGGCCAGCGACACGCCCTCGCGCGCGAACGCGATCACATCGGCAATGCTCGCGCCGGCGGGCAGGGCGCCGCCGGCCTTGAATTCATTGATCACGCCCTGCAGCACCGCGCGCTCATGGGCGATCTGCGTGCGGAGATCCTCGATGGCGCCGGTGCGCGTGTGTCGGCTGTTGCTGCCGTAACGCTCGGCGGCCTGGGCCAGGGTGTCGAGCTGGGTCTGCAGGGTTTCGGCGGCGTCTACCAGCACGCGCGTCGATTGATTGCCCGCCCCCTGCGCTGCCATTGCGCCCGAACTGGTAAGCGCGTGGTAGGCATTCAGCCCGTTGAGGATGGCCTTGTACTCGCTGGAGCGCTGAAGGGTGAACAGCCCAAAGCGGATGTCGTCCTTGGGCCGCCCGGCGCGCGTCATCAGCTCGTTCGACGAAGGCAAGGCGCCGAAGCGCGCGAGGCGCACCAGCTGCGGCGCGGGCAGGCCGACCCGGACCTGCGGCACCGGCCGTTGTGCTTGCCCCGTTTGCCGGCTGGGGGGCGATGCCTTCACGTGTTGGGCGTGGGGCAGCGACTGTACCTGCCGGCCTGCCAGGCTGCCGCTTTCCGAGGTCCGGGAGGCGTTATCCGGAGACGGCGGCGTCGAAATGTGTCCCGTGTTGTTTGTGTAGCCAACCTGAGTGTGGCTGACCGAGTGGCTGATCTGGGAGGGCATGGAGGCTCCGGTGTCACCCCGCTGCGGGGCATTCTTACCGATCAGTAACAGCAGCGGCCGTTCGGTTCACGGGCGACCGACAAAAGTGCGCGAGCCATCGCTTGGGGCGACGGCCGTGGGGCGGCCCGATGCCGCCCTTGGGCGTGGCGTGACCGCATGCGGCGCGCTGGGGCCGCTGCGGTGTTTTTCCGCGCACGGCCTGCCGGGCAGGGTGGCGAGGCGCTTTATTGCTTCTCGGGCATTGCCGAAGAATGGTGGCTGCTGATCAGCCACTCGGCACCGTTCCAGCGGTAGGTATAGGTGTAGCGTCCGCTGACCTTGGCACCGGTCTTGGCGAAGGTGAAGGTGTACAGGCCGGCATCCACCGCGGTGTTGCAGCCGAGTTCGATGGTGCGCAGGTCGATGCTGCCGGACGGGCGGTCTTCCAGAAAATGATGGAAGTAGTCGGCCTTCTCGGCGGGGGTGAGGCGCGGCGTGTTGGAAACCGTGGGCAGCAGAATCGAGCGCTCGGCATAGTTGGCGACCACCTGGTGCGGGTCGCCCGTCTGCAAGGAACGATTCCAGCGCTCGAACAGCGAGGCCACTTCCTGTTCGGTAACCGCCTGGCAGGACTCCGTGCGAGGGCTCTGGGTGCTGGCGCAGCCGGCCAGCGCGGCAGCGAGCGCCAGAATGCTCAAGGACTTCATTTTCATTTTGTTCTCCTTTGATTGCGGGTTGTCGAGTGCTGAAAAGCGGCTGTGCGATGTCCTTACGAAGCAGATGAAGGTACCCGCAGGCTTTCGGTTACGACCCGTTGCAGTCGTTCAGCTTTGAGGGAGGCTGTCGTTCAACGGACAGGTTAAGGGGCGGACCCAAGCGTAGCTTGCGGACGTCCGAAGTGAGCGACCTTGAACCGTTTGTTAGCTTTTTGCTTGCAGTTCGCTTTTAAGAATTTCTGAGGCAGCCTTGTTGAAGCTGAGTGAGTGTTCGAGAGTCTCATTGGCAAGATCTACCCCGGATGAAACATTTTTAAGATGATTGGATAAAAGCATCTCAAGGTAATTGAATAGCTCAGTGGTTGCCCACTTCTTTTCCTTGAATAAATCTAGTTCTTTTTTTGTGAAAATGGTGCTAAGAATTTGATTTAATCCGTGATCATCTCGCCAATCATTTTTGGGTGGTTTATTTGGATGTAATGTATTTATATAGAAACACAACCTGCCAGTTAGTCCCCTGTAAGCCCAGTACAACTGATAGCTGCGATCATCTAAAAAGGGGCGAACCAAATCGGCCTCGCTGTGAATTATTGCGTGCATGGCCTCGGGGTCGGTAGCCTTCTGGGCGTACTCGAATTTTGGATTGCTAGCAAGCTGTGGGTACTCTTCAAACGTAAGAATGTCGAGCCAGATGATTGGGGAGGGCCTTTCATCGCGTAGTTTTATAATTTGCGCCCAGATTGTTTGCACGGCATCTATGCGTTTTTCGGTAAATGCCTTCTTGCTTTCCAGATATGCAGAATTTGTTATTGATAGGGAGTTTATGAAGTTTTGATTCGATAGCTTTAAGGCTTCCATTTCTCTGGAATATTTTCTTCTGTCGGCCTCTAATATTCTATTTGCCCACACCTTTGATAACCAAGTACTTAAGGCAACGATAACTACTCCGGCTCCGCCCACGGCGCCAAGGGCTGAAAGCACAACCTTAAAAGCTTCATCCCAATTCACGATACGTCCTTGCAATAAGCTAACGTTCAAGGTGAGGGGCGCGGAGACAGCAAGCAAGGCTTGCTGGCGTAGCGTCCCTCTCGACCTTGTTGTTAGCGATCTACCTTTTTTGCCTTGCACTCATCTACCAACTGCTTGGTGACTGCTTCCGCTTCTTCTTGTGACGCAAATCCGCATAATTTGTTTTTCTTTTCCCAAATAACACCATTCTCCAAATTTTGAATTTTTACCGTATCTCCTTCGACTGAGAGAACCTTGTTAACGAAATAATCTCTACCAGATCTTTTCGCACAATCAAATTCTGCATTTATCTCGGATGCCAAAAAAATTATTCTTCCTGGTTCTGATGTGCACTTGATTGACTCAGCGGAATGGGACATAGCCGGGAGCATAGAAACAGAAAGTGTAAAAATAATTTGGTACTTCTTCATGGAACCTCTCCTTTTGTGTTGAACGCTAACTTTGTTTTAGGGCGACAGTTCTGCCGCATAACATCGGGATGCTGGATAAAATTTTCTGCAACCTCCTGTTTAGAAGAAAAAATATTGCGCAAGGCAAGATAACAACGCAGGTAAAGCGGCAGCCGACATGGTAGGTGATCTGATCGATTCCGGAAACAGGCGTTTAGCATATTCTTCCGCCGAAATGACCGCTATCCGGATCAATTGATGACCGGCTGCACATGGCCGATAACGGACGATCCTTCAAGTCAGTCCGGCTCACAGCTCCAGCAGAGCGGCAGCTATGCCCAACGCTCCGCGCGATGATGCTCCTAGCCCCCTGACTCAAGCGCAGTTTGCGTCCGCTGCAGGCCGTGCCTCCTCACAAACGAAAACGCCCGGGTCTCTCCCGGGCGTTTTCAACTTTACGGCCACGTTTTCGATTTCTCTTGCGCGATACCGGGAGACGTTGCCGCCCCTCGGTGTTGCGCTTCAGTTCGTCATTTCCGCAGCGCTGCCGCGTTTGAGTAGCGCGGTCAGCCAGCGCCGGGCGTCGCGGTGGGCGCGTTCGGCGGTGAGTTGCTGGCGCAGCGTGGGGGCGACTTCGGCGTAGCTCAGGGTGCGTTCGGGGGCGATTGCGTCGCAGCGCAGCAGGT
>JAEWVQ010000241.1 GCA_023459095.1 Pseudomonadota bacterium
GCAAATGGCTCAGCGCCCCGGCCGTGAGCGCGCCGCCGAACAGCAGCGCGAGCAGGGCGAGGCCGTGTTCGGCCGCGCCCGCCGGGGGCTGGCGCGGGGTGAACACCATGCGCCACTGGCGGCCGCCGAATTCGGTCTCGCGCACCAGAGCACGCGGATCGGCGGCGGGATTCCGGCCCGGCGCGGGGTCGCCGAACAGCGGCAGTGCGGCGGCGGTCCGGCCGGCGACGCCGAGATCGTCGATGCCCAGATGGAAGCGTTCGCGCAAGCGCGGCGCGATTGCCGCCTCGATCAGGTCGCCGATCAGGAAGGAGGCCGCCACCGAGGCACCGTCGGCGCCCAGGGGGGCGAAGATCAGGATCGCCGGCCGCGTGTCCGCGCCCTGGCGCAGCGGAATCGGCGAGGTCGCGGCAAAGCCGCTGCGACGTGCGCGTTCGAGCGCTTCACCGCCGGCGGCGTCGGAGAGCACGTCGAGGCCGAGCGCGGCGTCGTTGCCGAGTATGGGTTCGATCAGTTCGACCACGTGGTGGCGCGCGCGGGTGCCGGCAGGGGTGATGTCGAAGCGCGCGAACAGCGGGTCGTGCGCGCTCAGGGTCTGGCGCAGGCGGGCGACGTAGGCCGCGCGTTCGGTGCCGGCGAGTTCGCGGTTGAAGGCGAAGGCGCGCAGCCCGGGCAGGGTGTGGGCAAGGTCGAGGGCCTGCACGTAGCGGCGGAACTCGCCGCTATCGACCTCGTGCGAGGCGACATGGAAGGCGCGCAGGCCGAGCAGGGCGTTGCGGTACTGCGCCAGTTGCTGCTCGAGCGAGCGCGCGGCCTGATCGACGCTGCGCGCGAAGGCGTCGGCGGCGCGCTGCCGTTCGCTGGCACGGTACTCACGCCACGCCGCCCATTGGAGGCCGGTGACGACGAGCATCACGCACAGCGTGAGCGCGGCGCTGCGCGCGGCGGGGGAGAGGTGAGGGCGACGGTCGGGCAGGGGAGGGACGCCGTCGGCGCGTGCGGCACTGCGGGCGACGAAGGGCATGGGCGTGGGGCCTGGGTGGTCTCGCGGTGGTGGCTTCAGCTCTGCTGCGGGGGGGCGTCGGCCGTGGCACGGCCGCGGTCGAGCACGCGGTCGAGGAGATCGACCGGCACTGGAAACACCAGGGTCGAACTCTTGTCGCCGGCGACCTGGGTGAGGGTCTGCAGGTAGCGCAGTTGCATCGCCGCGGGTTCGCGCGACAGCATCTGTGCAGCCTCCATTAGCGTCTGCGCGGCCTGCTTCTCGCCTTCGGCATGGATCACCTTGGCGCGGCGCTCGCGCTCGGCTTCGGCTTGGCGGGCGATCGCGCGCACCATGCTCTCGTTGAGGTCGATGTGCTTGATCTCGACCGCGGTGACCTTGATGCCCCAGGCGTCGGTCTGCGCGTCGAGGATCTGCTGCACGTCGAGGTTCAGGCGCTCGCGCTCGGCCAGCATCTCGTCGAGTTCGTGCTTGCCGAGCACCGCGCGCAGCGTGGTCTGGGCGAGCTGGCTGGTGGCGACCAGATAGTTCTCGACCTGGATGATCGCGCGTTGCGGGTCGATGACGCGGAAGAACACGATCGCATTGACCTTGACCGACACGTTGTCGCGCGAGATCACGTCCTGGCCTGGCACGTCCATGGTCACCACGCGCAGATCGACCTTCACCATCTGCTGTACGCCGGGGATCACGATCACCAGCCCCGGGCCTTTCACCTTCCAGAAGCGGCCGAGCATGAAGATCACCCCGCGTTCGTACTCGCGCAGGATGCGCAGCGCGGCGACGACGAGGGCGACGAGGAGGACGACGAGTGGCGCGAGGCCGAATTGCAGGTCGATCATGGCGCGGCTCTCCGGGAGGATGGCGGCTCGGGGGACGGATCGGCGGGTGCGACGTCGAGGGTAAGGCCGTCGATGCGCTCGATGCGTACCCGACTGCCCACGGTGAGCGGTCGGGCACAGCGCGCGCGCCAGCGCTCGCCCGCGGCCTCGATCCACCATTCGCCCCCGGCCGCCGCATGCAGCACGGTGCCGTGGCTGCCGACCAGCGCCGCGCTGCCGCTCACCACCGGGCGGCGCAGGCTGCGTGCGGCGAAGGAGCCGATCGCGATCAGCACCGCCGCGCTGGTCAGCGCCAGTCCGGCGATCAGCCCCAGCGGCAGGCCGAAGCCGGGGGCCTCGCTGTCGATCAGGAACAGGCCGCCGACGATGAAGGCGACCACGCCGCCGACGCCGAGCACGCCGAAGCTGGGGATGAAGGCCTCGGCCAGCATCAGCGCGGCGCCGATCGCGATCAGCGCCACCCCGGCCCAGTTCACCGGCAGCAGTTGAAAGGCGTAGAGCGCGATCAGCAGGCAGATCGCCCCCGCCACCCCGGGCACGCCGAAGCCCGGCGTGGTGAACTCGAAGAACAGGCCGTAGATGCCGATCATCATCAGGATCAGCGCCACCTGCGGGTGAGCGATGGCGGCGAGGATGCGGTTGCGCCAGTCCGGATCGAGGCGCTCGACCGTGATTTGCGCGGTGGCGAGTGCGACCTTGCCGCCGGCCAGGGCGAGTTCGCGGCCGTGCAGTTGCGCGAGCAGGTCGGGGAGGTCGACGGCGACGAGGTCGATCACGCCCTGTGCGCGCGCCTCCTCGGCGCTCAGGCTGGCGGCTTCGCGCACCGCGCGTTCGGCGAACTCGGCGTTGCGGCCGCGCAGCTGGGCGAGGCTGCGCAGGTAGGCGGTGGCGTCGGCCACCGCCTTGGCGCTCATCGCGTCGGCCGGGGTCGGCCGCGGTCCGGGGGCGGCGCCGTCCTTGTCGTCATTCCGGGCATCGTCCTTGCCGCCGACGGGGCTGCCGCCGCCGATGCCGATCGCCACCGGCGTGGCGGCGCCGAGGTTGGTCGCCGGCGCCATCGCCGCGATGTGGCTGGCGTACAGGATGTAGGTGCCCGCGCTCGCCGCGCGCGCGCCTTCGGGGGCGACGAAGCCGGCCACCGGTACCGGCGAGGCGAGGATGTCCTTGATGATGCTGCGCATCGAGCTGTCGAGTCCGCCGGGGGTGTCCATCTCGATCACCACCAGCGCGGCGCCGCGCGCGGCGGCCTGGGTGAGGCCGCGGTGCAGGTAATCGGCAGTGGCGGGGCCGATGACGCCGTCCACGCGCAGCACCAGCACCGTACCCGACCCACCGCTGGCGAGCCCGGCGACGCCCAGGGCGCACGCCGCCAGCAGGCACAGGGTGGCGCCGAGGCGTCGCAGCACTCCGTCCGACATCGCTGGCATGGGCGGTCTCCGGGGGCGAGGGCGGAGTGCCGGCAAGGGCGGCGCGCCTCCTCTCTTCTCCAAAGTGTAGTCGGCAAGGCGCGCTCGTGAGCGTGCCACCGTGCGCAGCGCCGCGGCGGTTGGCGGCGCGCTCGCGGTTCAGCCTGCGGTGAAGCGGCCGATCTGGCGGCGGTCGCGCTTGGTCGGGCGGCCGTGGAGGTCGGCACCCGGGGTGGCGGCGAGCTTGCGCATCTGCTGCGCGGCCGCGCGCCGCGCCTGGCTGTCGGCGGTTTCCTCGTAGAGGGTCTGTGCGACGCTGGCCGGGCCGCGCTTGTCGGCGAGTGCGCGCACGATCACGGTCCAGGTGTCCTCGCCGACGGTGATGTCGAGGCGGTCGCCCGCGCGCACGCCGCGCGCGGGTTTGACCGCGCTGCCGTTGAGCTTGACCTTGCCGCCGTCGACGGCTTCGGTGGCGCCGGTGCGGTGCTTGAAGAAGCGCGCCGCCCACAGCCATTTGTCGAGGCGGGTGGTGGCGGCGTCGTGATGGGGGTGGGCGGGGGACGGGGACATGGCGGCTGCGGCGGTGGGGCGGCCCGGCATTATCGCCGCCGGGCCGCCCGCCTGCCATCGCCGGCTCAGCCGATCATGCCGGCGCCGACGGTGTTGTTGGTGCTCTCGTCGATGATGATGAAGGCGCCGGTGGCGCGGTTGTCTTGGTACCGGTCGGCGACGATGGGTTGGGCGAGCTTCAGGGTGACGCGAGCGATGTCGTTCATTGCCAGGCTGGTGGCAGGCTCCTGCTCCAGCGTGTTCACGTCCAGGCGGTAGTCGATCTTCGCGACCTTGGCCTTGACCTCGCGCGTGGTGTGGCGCACGAGGTAGGTGCGCGCCGGCGACAGCGGCGCCTCCGCCAGCCAGCACACGGTGGCGTCGATCTGCTTGACCGGCTCGGGGGCTTCGGCGGACTTGACGATGAGGTCGCCGCGCGAGATGTCGATCTCGTCCTCGAGCAGCAGGGTCACCGACTGCTCGTGGATCGCGCGCTCGAGTGTCCTGCCGCCGAGTTCGACCGCCTTGACCGTGCTGGTGGCGCCCGAAGGCAGCACGGTGACGGCGTCGCCGACCGCGATCTCGCCCGATTCGACCCGGCCCATGAAGCCGCGGTAGTCGTGCAGCGCGGGGTTGGCGGAATCGTGCGGGCGGCACACGTATTGCACCGGGAAGCGGAAATCCTCGGCCTGTTCGGTGTGCGCGGCGGGCACGCTCTCGAGGATGTCGAGCAGGGTCGGGCCGTCGTACCACGACAGGCGTTCGCCACGGTCGACGATCATGTCGCCGTTGAGCGCGGAGATCGGGATGAAGCGGACGTCGCCGATGCCGAGCTTGTCGGCGAAGGCGAGGTAGTCGGCGCGGATTTGCGCGAACACCTTCTGGTCGTAATCGACCAGATCCATCTTGTTCACCGCCACCACCAGGTGCGGGATGCCGACCAGGCTGGCGAGGTAGGAGTGGCGGCGGGTCTGGGTGAGCACGCCGCGGCGGGCGTCGATCAGGATGATGGCGAGGTTGGCGGTAGACGCCGCGGTCACCATGTTGCGGGTGTACTGCTCGTGGCCGGGGGCGTCGGCGATGATGTACTTGCGCCGGCCGGTGGAGAAGTAGCGGTAGGCGACGTCGATGGTGATGCCTTGCTCGCGCTCGGCCTGCAGGCCGTCGGTGAGCAGCGACAGGTCGACCGCACTCATGCCGCGTCGCGCGGAGGTCTTCTCGATCGCGTTCAGGGTGTCGGCGAGGATGGTCTTGGTGTCGAACAAGAGACGCCCGATCAGGGTGCTCTTGCCGTCGTCCACGCTGCCGCAGGTCAGGAAGCGCAGCAGGCCGTTGTCGATTTCGGGCAGGTGTTCAGGGGCGGACATGTTCATCGTTCCTTCGATTTCTTTCGAGAATTCGGTGCTGCTGATCGGTTGTTCTGTGCGTGGCGGTGGTAATCCGCCGGGGCCGCCAGGGTATTCCTTCTGCAGGCTGCGGAACTCGCCCTGCGGGCGCGGCAGTCCTCGCCTGCGCCAGGAACACCCCACCGTCCCCGGCTACCGTCGGTGCCACTCAACGGCGGGGAAGCCAAGCCGGGTCGTCTTGCTTTTGCCTTTACGGCCGCCGATCCACGCTCAGCGGGATGTGCGGGGTGTTTGTGGAGGGGGGCGAGGACTGTCCGAGCCCGAAGGGCGAGTTCCGCAGCCCCCCGGAGCAAAGGCCCCGCGCAACGCCCAATCCGATCCGAGGTTTTCAACCCCACAAACACCCCCCAACTCAACAATCAGAAATAGCCTTCCTTCTTGCGCTGCTCCATCGACGCCTCCGAGGTCTGGTCGTCCATCCGCGTCGCACCGCGTTCGGTGATCGTGGTGGTCGCGGTCTCGGCGAGGATCTTGGCCACGGTGTCGGCATCGGACTCCACCGGCGCGGTGCAGGTGATGTCGCCGACGGTGCGAAAGCGCACCCGCACGTCCTCGACCACGTCGCCCGGCTTCGCTGGCGTGAGCGCGGTCACCGGCTGCAGCAGGCCGTTCTTGCGCACCACCGGGCGGGTGTGGGCGAAGTAGATCGACGGCAGTTCGAGCTGCTCGCGCTCGATGTACTGCCACACGTCGAGCTCGGTCCAGTTGCTGATCGGGAAGGCGCGGATGTTCTCGCCCTTGTGCGAACGCGCGTTGTACAGATTCCACAGCTCCGGGCGCTGGTTCTTCGGGTCCCATTGGCCGAACTCGTCGCGGAAACTCATGATCCGCTCCTTGGCGCGCGCCTTTTCCTCGTCGCGGCGGGCGCCGCCGATGCAGGCGTCGAAGCCGAACTCCTCGATCGCTTCGAGCAGCGTCACCGACTGGTGCTTGTTGCGCGATTCGTCCGGCGTCTTCAGCACCACGGTGCCGCGCGCCATCGAATCTTCCACCGAACGCACGATCAGGCGCTCGCCCAGCTCGGCGGCGCGGCGGTCGCGGAATTCGATCACTTCCGGGTAATTGTGGCCGGTGTCGACATGCAGCAGCGGGAAGGGGAAGCGGCCGGGGCGGAAGGCCTTTTCGGCCAGGCGCAGCAGGCACAGCGAATCCTTGCCGCCGGAGAACAGCAGCGCCGGGTTCGCGCACTGGCCGGCGACTTCGCGCAGGATGTGGATGGCCTCGGCCTCGAGCCAGTCGAGGTGGGACAGCGTCTGTTTGGTCAGCGTGGACATGGTGGGATTCAGACCTTCGAATGCTTGACGGAATGCGTGCGGAACGCGCGCAACGCGGCGCGCAGGCCGGCCCGCAACGCACGCAGGCGATGCTGCAGGCTGCGCCGCGAGGCGCCGACGGCGGTGCCGTGGGCGGTTTGTGCGGGATGGCGATCGTTCATGGTTCAGCCCTTCCTGACGTGGAGACCGCACTCCTTGGTCTCCGGGTTCTCCCACCACCAGCGCCCGGCGCGCACATCTTCGCCGAGCGCGACCGCGCGGGTACAGGGCGCGCAGCCGATGCTCGGGTAGAACTGGTCGTGCAGGGCGTTGTAGGGCACGTCGTTGATCCGGATATAGGCCCAGACCTCGGCCTCCGTCCAGTCCGCCAGCGGGTTGAATTTCTCCAGGCCGTTGGCGTGGTCGAACTCGCGCAGCGCGAGCCCGCTGCGGGTCACCGACTGCGCTGCGCGCAGCCCGGTGATCCAGCCTTTCTTGCCGGTCAGCGCGCGCGCCAGCGGTTCCATCTTGCGCACGGCGCAGCACGCCTTGCGCAGGTCCACCGCGTCGCGGAAGGCGTTGATGCCGTAGCTGCGCACGTAGGCCTCGACCTGGTCGGCCTGCGGAAAGAACACCTTCAGGCGGGTGGCGTAGCGTGCCTCGACCTCGGCCATCAGGGTGTAGGTCTCGGCCGGCAGGCGCCCGGTGTCGAGCGAGAAGATCTCGATCGGCAGCGCGTGGCGCAGGATGAGGTCGGTCAGCACCATGTCCTCGGCGCCGAAGCTGTTGGCGAAGGCCAGCTCGCCGGCGCTGCCGAGTTCGGCGCTGGCGGCGCGCAGCAGTTCGAGCGCGGCGGCAGCCTTGGCGGCGACCGTGGCGCGCAGCGCGTCGCTCAGGGCCGGGCGGGTGGCCGGGTTGGTGGCAGCCGCCGGGCGCAGGGGGGAGACCGCGGACACGTTCGAGGCTTGCGGCTGGGCGGTGCTCATGCGTTCGCTCCCGGGGTGCGGGGGTGGCGGCGGAACAGCGGTTCGGCGCGGTCGGCCGCGCCCTGATAAGGCTCGGAAAAGTCCTTCAGGCTGGCGAGTGCGGCTTCGAGCTGGGCGGTGCCGTACTTGCCCGCCGGCGGCTGCAGGGCGTCGAAACCGCAGCGCACGAGGTAGAAGAACTGGTCGCGCAGCACCTCGCCGATCGCGCGCAGTTCGCCGCCGTAGCCGTAGCGCGTGCGCAGCAGGCGGGCGATGGAATAGCCGCGGCCGTCGGCGAACTTGGGGAAATCGACCGCGACCTGCTGCAGCGTGAGCAGATCGTCGGCGAGTTCGGCGGGGTCGTCGTTGCCGGCGAGCCACACGCCGAGCACGCCGGCGTCGGCGAGCGCATGGAGCGCGTCGCGGCGCGCGCGCCACACCGCGAGCGGCACGAACACGCGCCCCGGGGGCAGCGCCACGGTGGCGGGGTCGTCGCCGTCGGCCAGGCGCAGCACCGTCCAGTCGTCGGCGTGGATGCGGCCGTGCTTGATCAGATCAGACATTTGCCGGACTCCTTTGCTCTTTGCGGGCCTCGCGCTCGGCATAGACGCGGGTCTTGAACGGCTCCACGCCGATGCGGCGCACGGTGTCGACGAAACGCTCGTCGGCGTGGCGGTGGGCGACGTAGGTGTCGATCAGCGACTCGACCACGTCGGGCATCTCGGCGGCGGCGAACGACGGGCCGATCACCTTGCCGAGCGCGGTGTCGTTGCCCTGGGCGCCGCCGATGGTGACCTGGTACCACTCCTCGCCATTCTTATCGACGCCGAGCACGCCGATGTTGCCGACGTGGTGGTGGCCGCAGGCGTTCATGCAGCCGGAGATGTTGAGCTCGAGCGCGCCGATGTCGTGCAGGTGGTCGAGATCGTCGAAGCGGCGCTGGATCGCCTCGGCGACCGGAATCGACTTGGCGTTGGCGAGCGCGCAGAAGTCGCCGCCCGGACAGCAGATGACGTCGGTGAGCAGGCCGATGTTCGGCGTGGCCAGCCCGGCCGCGCGCAGCGCCGTCCACAGCACGGGCAGTTCGCTCTGGCGCACGCTGGGGAAGGCCATGTTCTGCTCGTGCAGGATGCGCACCTCGCCGAAGGCGTGGCGATCGGCGAGCTCGGCGACGGCGTCGAGCTGGTCGGCGGTGATGTCGCCGGGCGCGGTGCCGGTGGGCTTGAGCGACAGCACCACGCTGGCGTAGCCGGGCTGCCGGTGCGTGCGCACGTTGCGCTTCGCCCACGCCGCGAAGGCCTTGTCGGCGGCGCGCGCGCCATCGAACGCGGCGGCCGCGGCGGTGACTTCGGCGGCGGACAGCGCGGGCAGCGCGGGATCGGTGAAGCGGCGGGCGACGCGGTCGATCTCGGCTTGGGTCAGGGTCGCGGGGCCGTCCTTCAGATGCACGAACTCGGCCTCGACCTGGCGCGCGAACTCGGCGACGCCGAGCGCCTTCACCAGGATCTTGATGCGCGCCTTGTAGGCGTTGTCGCGCCGGCCATGCAGGTTGTAGACGCGCAGCACCGCCTCGCAGTAGCTGAGGATGTGCTGCCAGGGCACGAAGGCGGCGACTTCCTCGCCGAGAATCGGGGTGCGGCCCAGGCCGCCGCCTACCAGCACGCGAAAGCCGATCTGGCCGTCGGCGTCGCGCCGCAGGTCGAGGCCGATGTCGTGGATCTGGATGACCGCGCGATCTTCCGTGGCGCCATTGACCGCGATCTTGAACTTGCGCGGCAGATACGCGAATTCGGGGTGGAAGGTGCTCCACTGGCGCACGATCTCGCACCACGGCCGCGGGTCGAGGTACTCGTCGGCGGCGACGCCGGCGAACGGGTCGGCGGTGACGTTGCGGATGCAGTTGCCCGAGGTCTGGATGGCGTGCATCTGCACGCTCGCGAGCAGGCCGAGGATCTCCGGCACGTCCTCCAGCTTGGGCCAGTTGAACTGCATGTTGGTGCGCGTGCTGAAGTGGCCGTAGCCGCGGTCGTAGGTGCGCGCGATGTGGGCGAGCATGCGCACCTGGCGGGTGTTCAGGTTGCCGTAGGGGATGGCCACGCGCAGCATCGGCGCATGGCGCTGGACGTACAGGCCGTTCTGCAGGCGCAGCGGGCGGAACTCGTCCTCGCTCAGCTCGCCGGCGAGGTAGCGGCGGGTCTGGTCGGCGTACTGCGCCACCCGTTCGTCCACGATCCGCTGGTCGTATTGGTCGTATTGATACATCGCGTCTCTCTCGTTGAAGCCTGTTGTCCGCGGCGCGTTAGTGGCCGATGAGTTTTGCGCCGACCAGCACCAGCATCGTCGCGAGGATGGGGCGCAGCACGCGGTCCGGCACCTTGGTCGAAATGTGGCTGCCCAGCCAGATCCCCGGCAGCGAACCGACGATCAGGCTGCCGAGCAGGAACCAATCGACGCTGCCCAGCATCCAGTGGCCGATGCCGGCGACCAGGGTCAGCGGCACCGCGTGGGCGATGTCGGAGCCGACGATGCGCAGCGCCGGCATCGTCGGGTACAGGAAGAACAGCGCGGTGACGCCGAGCGCGCCGGCACCGACCGAGGAGATCGACACCAGCACGCCGAGCACCGCGCCGGTGAGCACGGTGAGGCGCGCGGTGCGCGCCGGGTTCGGGGTGGCGCCGAAGCGCGCCAGCGCGTAGGCCTGGATCTGGCGGCGGAAGATCAGCGCCACCGCGGTGAGCAGCAGTGCCACGCCGAGCGCGACCTTGATCAGGCCGGCGGCGCCGTCGATGCCGCCGGGGGCAAACTGCCCGACCAGCACCAGGGTGAGCGCCGCCGCCGGCAGGCTGCCCGCCGCCAGGCGGCGCGTCACCTGCCAGTCCACGGTGCCCTTGAGGCCATGCACCACGGTGCCGCCGGCCTTGGTGATCGCGGCGTAGAGCAGGTCGGTGCCCACCGCCACCGAGGGGTGGATGCCGAACAGCAGCACGAGCAGCGGCGTCATCAGCGAGCCGCCGCCGACGCCGGTGAGGCCGACGATGGCGCCAACTGCGAATCCGGCAACGGTGTAGGCGAAGTCCATGGGCTGAGGTCCGTTTTGATGCGCTGCATCGTAAAGGGATCGCTTAGTTTCACAAAGATCGTTTGCGTTAGACTTTAAGAAGATTTGGTTATTAGGAAGTCTGCAATGAACCTGCAGCAACTGCGCTACATCCAGGAGGTCGCGCGCCGCGGCCTCAACGTGTCCGATGCGGCGGAGGCGTTGTACACCTCGCAGCCCGGGGTGTCGAAGCAGATCCGCCAGCTCGAGGCCGAACTCGGGGTGGAAGTCTTCGTGCGCCACGGCAAGCGCCTGGTCGGCATCACCGAGCCGGGGCGGGCGGTGCTGGCGATCGCCGAGCGCATGCTGCGCGACATGGACAATCTGCTGCAGGTCGGCGACGAGTTTTCCAACGAGGCCGCCGGCAGCTTGTCGATCGCCACCACCCACACCCAGGCGCGCTACGCGCTGCCGCCGGTGATCCGCGAATTCCTGCGGCGCTACCCGCAGGTCAAGCTGTCGCTGCACCAGGGCAATCCGCGCCAGGTGTGCGAGATGGTGCTCGACGGCTCGGCCGACATCGCGATCGCCACCGAAGCCATCGCCGACGCCGACGAGCTGGTGACGCTGCCCTGCCAGCAGTGGAACCGCTGCGTGGTGGCGAGCCCGCGCCATCCCATCCTCGCCGCGCAGCCGCTCACCCTGGAGGCGATCGCGCGCTATCCGCTGATCACCTACGACGATGCCTTCACCGGGCGCAGCCAGATCAACAAGGCCTTTCTCGGCCGCGGATTGAAGCCCAACGTGGTGCTGACCGCGCTCGACTCCGACGTGATCAAGACCTACGTGGCGATGGGCCTGGGCATCGGCATTCTCGCGCGCATGGCCTGGGACCCGGCGGAAGACCGCAACCTCGGCATGGTCGACGCCGCCCATCTGTTCGAATCGAGCACCACCCGCATCGGCCTGCGCAAGCGCGCGTGGCTGCGCGGCTACGTGTATGCCTTCGTCGAACTGCTGGCACCGCACCTGACCCGGCGCATGGTCGAGAGCGCGCTCGCCGGCGGCGGCGAGGACTACGTGCTGTAGGCGTAGCGCTCGAACAGCGCGGCGTCGCCGGCGGCGAGCGCGACCATGAGCGCGACGCGGGCCTTCGCCGGGCCGAGGCGGCCGGCGCAGTACATGCC
>JAEWVQ010000242.1 GCA_023459095.1 Pseudomonadota bacterium
TTGGGCGGCACCCGGGGGGGGGGGGGGGGGGGCCCCTCCCCCCGGGCCGGGCCCGGGACTCAGATGTCGGTTTTCAGACTGTCGTTGTTGATCAGGTCCGGCACGCTCGTACCGGTGCCATCGAGAAGGATGACCTGGCTCACCTCGAGCGGATCCGCCGGCGTCGCCTGCCCGTCGGGATCGATCTCCAGCACGGTGTCGCCACTCGAGGCGTCAGACTGGATGAAACTGCTCAGATCTTCCCCTTCCTCGCCCTGCAGCAGATCGGCGACATCGAGAACATCCTCCCCCGGCACGAAATCGAGGATCGCGTCGTGGGCCGGATCGGCCGCGGTCCCGGCATCGGCGAGTTCGTAGCGGAAGACGTCGTCGCCCAGGCCGCCGTGCATGATGTCGTCGCCACTGCCGCCGACGATCACGTCGTCGCCCGCGCCGCCGAGGAGGATGTCGTCGCCGGCGCCGCCTTCGAGCACCAGATCGACATTGCCCGGCGAACCGTCGAGCACGTCGTTGCCCTCGCCGCCCCTGAGCACCACCTGCTCGATCGAAGCGACCGTCGACGTCTGGCCATTGGCCACCACCACGCCGTCGCCATCGACCACGGCCGCGGTAATGTCGTCGTCGCCGTCGGTACCGGTGACGATGAGCACGTCGTCGCCGCCGCCGCCATCGACCGCATAGCCCGCACCGGTACCGAGCGCGATCACGTCGTCGCCGGCGGTGCCGGTGAGGCTGCGGTCGCCGTTGTCGATCACCACCGTGAACGAGGTCGATGCGCTGTCATGATCGCCGTCGGTGACCGTGGCGCCGAACTTCAGCACCAGGTCGGCACCAGGGTCGACCGGCTGCTGGTAGGTCACCTCGATGCCGCGCACCGAATAGTCCGTACCCGTCTGCGCGCCCAGTTCGACCCGGTCGATGCCGGCCGGATCGGCGACGACGATGGGCGTGGTGTTGTTGGTGACGGCCGCGCCCGCGGCCCCGCCATTGACGCCAACGGTCGCCTGCTCGCCGCTGCCCACGCCGTTGGTGGTGATGGCGACCGCGGTCACCGTCGCCCCGCCGGAGGTGGAGAACTCGAGTCGCAACTGCTCGCCCCCGGCGCCGTCGCTGCGATCCGGATTGGCGGCGTTGTTGTTGTGGTTCGTGTTGTTGATCGCCGACGCCTCGCCGCCGCCCGTCCCGGAGTTGGCCACCCCGGGGTTGTCGACGCCGAGGTTGCTCCCACTCCAATACACCGAGGCGTCGGTGGTGGATCCAGCGGCTCCTGTAGCGGGCCCCTTCGAGGCGGAAAGGCTCAGATCGACCGGGGCGCCCGAGGCGCTCGCCACGACCCCGCCTGCCGTACTCTCGAAGCTGAAGCTGGCCTTCTGGGTCACCGACTCGATGACGTCGATGGTCCCCACCATGCTCATCGAGTAGGTGCCGTCGGCAGCGGAGGCCGATAGTTTGAAGACCACCGCCGCCGGATCGCTAGCCTTCACCGCAAGCAGGCCGCCACTGCCGTCGGAGCGATAGACGAGGGCCTCGCCGCCCGAAGTCAGCGCGACATCGACCTCGCTGCCTCCGACCATGATCCCTGCAGTCACCGCCTTGCCAACCAGCGACAGTTGGCTCGTATCGCCGATCGCTACCGTTGCGCCGGCGGCATCGCGGCCGACCGCGATGCCGAGCGCCGCGGTCGCCTCCACGCCCCCCTCGTTGGCAAGCAGCGTGGTCTCTGCCGCCTGGGTGACCACCGGGGCGGTCACCAGCAGCGAGCTCAGATCGATCTGCAGGTTTGCCGAGGCGGTATCGCCGTCGCGGTCGGTGACCATCAGACGGACGGTCTCGGGCTCGCCATCGGTCACCGAAGGCGGCGGCTCATAGCGATACGCGCCACTCGACATGTCGAAGTCCAAGGTGCCGCCCTTGGCCGTGACCAGGTTCAGTTTCTCGCCCGGGGTGACGCTGCCGTCACTGCCCCTGATCTCGCCGGCGCCGTCGTAGGTGTAGACCACGCCATCGATCTCGATCTCCCACACATAACCACCGTCCGCACCAAAGCCGCTGGCGGTACCGGTAACCGTACCTTCCGGCTTGGTGACATCCTGCAAGGTCGTGCCCAGCAACACCTTGGAGAGGTCACCGAAATCGTCCACCACGATCGCCAGGCCGTCGTTGTTGGCACCGGCGGCACCGTCATAGGCGATCGGATTCAGATAGGTCAGCGGCTCGGCGACTTCGGCGGCGATATCCGGACCCATGCCGATGGCGTAGGAGGTGATCTTGTTCGCAGTCAGGAAATCGATCCAGTCCTGCTCGCTGACGTCGGTCGTGCCCTTGGGGGCGCTGCTGTCGTAAGTCCGACCGAGATCCGAGTCCGCTGGATCGACCGGGGCGATGCCATCGCCTTGGTCCGGATTCACCTTGTTGCCGGGGTTGCCGGTACCCGAGCCGTTCACGTTGGAGAAGGTGGGCGCGCCATCGGTGAGGAAGTAAGACACGTTCTGGACGGCCGTGTGCTGCACGGCGCCGCCCGCGTTGGCCGCGTCGAACCCGCTCATTAGCTCCTCGAGCCCGGCGTCGTAGTTGGTGCCGCCCGTGGCGTTGAAGGTATCGAGCAGGGTCCGCGCTTCGTCGATCGACAGCCAGCCCGACGCCCCCTGACCTTCATAGTTGAAGGTGGTCAGATAGACCTTGACCTCGCCGCCCCCATCCGCAAGCGCCGCGGCCAGCTTGGTTTCGTAGTTGTCGAGCAGGGTGCGGATGCTCGCCTTGGCGGCTTCGAGGCGGCTCAGGCCGTCGATCCCCGAAGACTTGTTCATGCTCGCCGAAAGGTCGAGACCGATCATCACATTGGCATAGAAGGAGGTCGTGGCGTCCACCGTCTCCACGATGTCGTTGAGCACCGGGGCGTCGTCCTCGATGCGCACCGCGATGGTGCCGGTCTGCGAGGAAGTGCCGGAGGACAGCACCACCGGAACGTCGAACTCGAGGGCATCCTCGACCCCCTTCCCCGGGTGGTCGACCGGCCCCGACAACACGACCTCATAGTCCACCGCGGTCGCGCCCGGCGCCACCGTCGTGCTGCCGCCGTTGACGGTGACCGTGACCACCACCTCGCCGCCGGGCAGCGTACCGACCACGACTGCGGGATTGCCCGCGTCGTGCGCCCAGGTGATCGGATCGCCGCCCGACTGCATCGCCGGCAGCCCGGAGGGGTCCAGAGCGATGCTGAGCGCGGCGCCGCCCGGATTGGTGATGGCCAGCGTGCCGCTGTACGCGCTGTCGTCGGTACTGTCCTGACCCACCGGGTTGGCGTCACGCAAACCGCCGGCCAGACCTTCTTCGGACACGGCCGCGGCGCCGGAGCCGATGCCAAACACCGGTTCGGGTTCGGGCTCGGGTTCGGGTTCGGGTTCGGGCTCGGGTTCGGGTTCGGGTTCGGGTTCGGGCTCCGGTTCGGGCTCGGGT
>JAEWVQ010000243.1 GCA_023459095.1 Pseudomonadota bacterium
GGGGGCGCGGGTTTTTGCCCCGGCCCCCACGGCAGGGCGACGCGGGTGGCGCCTTGCTTCCCGGGTCCGCCATCGGTGCCGGTGGGCACGAATGCCGGACGAACGCCGCCCTCGGGGATCGACCCGATGACGATCGGCTTGGCCGGGAAAACCGTGCAGTTCCCGCCGCGCACGGCGGCGGTTCTGCTTCTGTGGCCGTCACGCCCGTGGGCGTGCGGCTGTTATGGATGAGGCGAAGGGCGGCGGCTTACTTCAGCAGCTTCCAGGTGCCGTCCTTGACCGTGATCATCTCGCGGCCGCGCTCGTCGAAGCCGCTGTGATCGGCGGGCGTCATGTTGTACACGCCCTGGGTGGCGACCAGTTCCTTGGTCTGTTCGAGCGCGTCGCGCAGCGCGGCACGGAATTCCTTGGTGCCGGGCTTGCCCTTTTGCGCCGCCTCGGGGATCGCGCGTTCCAGCAGCAGGCCGGCGTCGTAGACGTTGGCGCCGAAGGTGGCGGGCTTGCTGCCGTGCATCTTCTCGTAGGCGGCGATGTAGTCGGCGGCGACCTTCTTCGACGGGTTGCTGTCGGGCATCTCGTCGAGCACCAGCATCAGGCTCGCGGCGAGGATGGTGCCTTCGACCTTCTTGCCGCCGAGCTTGAGGAAGTCGGGCAGCGCGGCGCCGTGGGTCTGGTACATCTGGCCCTTGTAGCCCATGTCGTAGAGCGTGGTCTGCGGCAGCACCGAGGGGCCGCCCGGGGCGGTGACGAGCACGGCGTCGGGCTTGGTGCCGAGCACCTTCAGCGCCTGGCCGGTGACCGAGGTGTCGGAGCGCTGGAACTTCTCGCTGGCGACGATCTTGATCCCCGCCTTCGCCGCCAGGTCGCCCATCACCTTGCCCCAGTTCTCGCCGTAGGGGTCGGCGGTGCCGATCAGGCCGAGGGTCTTCACGCCGTTCTTGGTCATGTGCCCGATCAGCGCCTCGGCGATGATGTCGTCGTTCTGGGTGGTCTTGAACACCCACTTCTTCTGCTCGGTCATCGGCAGCACCACGGCGGCGGTGCCGACCGGGGCGAGCATGGGCACGCCGGCTTCGGCGACGAACTGGATCGCGCCCATGGCGTTGGGCGAGCCCGAGGGGCCGATCAGGGCGTCGATGTTGTGCTCGGAGAGGAGCTTCTTGACCGCGGTCACCGATGCGGTGGAGTCGCTGGCGTCGTCGAGGGTGATGTACTCGACGGTGAGATCGCCGACCTTCTTGGGCAGCAGCGGCACCGAGTTCTTCTGCGGGATGCCGACCAGCGCAGTGGGGCCGGTGGAGGACGCGATGACGCCGACCTTGACCTGGGCGAAGGCGCTGCCGGCGAAGGTGGCGAGGGTGGCGAAGGCGATTGCAGCGGGGAGTTTCTTCAGCATCATGACTTTGTTCTCCGGTGGTGTGGTCTTGCTGGATGATGAGAGACGAGGGACTCGGTTGCTTCTGCTTCTTTCTGCTTCTAGATGGTGATCGTGCCGACGCTCGCGCCGCCGCAGACGTACAGCGTCTGGCCGGTGACGAAGCTGTTCGCGGGATCGGCGAAGAACATCACCGCGCGGGTGACGTCGTCGGCGCGACCGATGCGCTTGACCGGGATGTTGGCCGCCAGCGCCTTCTCGCGTTCGCTGCCCGGGGGAATGACTTCGTGGAACATGTCGGTCTGGATCGGACCGGGGGCGACCACGTTCACCGTGATGCCCTTCGGCGCCAGCTCCAGGGCCCAGGTGCGCGCCATGCCGATCATGCCGGCCTTGGTCGCGGAGTATGCCGTTCGTGTCGGCAGTCCAAGTGCGCCGCGCGACGACATTAGCACCACCCGACCGAAATTGCGTCGTTCCATGCCGGGCAGCACGGCCTGCATCAGGCTGATCGCGGCGCCAAGGTGGATCTGGGTGAGGCCGTGGAGTTCGTCGTGGGTGACTTCGCCGAGCAGCTTGGGCCAGATCACGCCGGCGTTGTGGATGAAGTGGCTGACCTCGAACTCGGCGGCGATCGTCCGCGCCGCCTCGTCGGTGGCGGCGGCGTCGAGCAGGTCGACCTGCACGGTCTTGAGGCGCGGGTGGCTCCACGCCGGTGCGCGGCGCGCCATCGACACGACCTCGTAACCGTCGTCGAGCAGGCGCTTGCAGAGATCGGCGCCGATGCCCGCGGAACCGCCGGTGACCACGGCGACATGGGGTGCGCTCATCGCTGGGCTCCTTCGGTGGCGGGGGTGAGGGCGAGCACGCGCAGCGGGCTGCCGGAACCGTTACGGATCTTGAGCGGGGCGGCGAAGATCAGCGCGCCCTGCGGCGGCAGCTGGTCCAGATTGGTCAGGCATTGCAGCCCGTAGCGGTTGTTGCCGTGCATGTAGTAGTGGCAGGGGTAGGGCGGATTCAGGTGGTGGGCCTGGCCGGCATCGGTGCCGACCGACTCCGTGCCGAAACCATGCACGTTCCGTGCCTGGATCAGCCAGGGTACGACCTCCGCGTCCGGACCCGGCGAATGGGCGCCGTCTTCGGCCATGTTGAGGTAGTCGCGGGGCATCGCGCGCTTGGACCAGTCGGTGCGCATCAGCACCCAGGCGCGCTCCGGAATGCGGCCATGCTCGGCTTCCCAGCGCTCGACGTAGTCGATGGTGAGCAGGAAATCGGGGTTCTCCGCGCATTCGGCGGAGACATCGATGACGCAGGCGGCGGCGATGAAGTTTTCCGCCGGGATGGAGTCGACCGCGTTGTTCGGCTGGTCCTTGCCGCTGATCCAGTGGATAGGGGCGTCGAAGTGGGTGCCGGTGTGCTCCGACATCGAGAAGTTGTTCCAGTACCAGGCCGGGCCGCGCTCGTCGTAGCGCGAGATTTCCTCGATGCGGAACGGCCAGGCCTGGCCGAATTCGGGCGGCAGCTGGATGATGGGAAATTCCGGGGTCAGGGTCTGGGTGAGGTCCACCATTTTCAGCCGGCCCGACAGCAGCTCGGCGAGAAATTGGGTGAGGATGGGGTTGGTCATCGGTCGTTCTCCGTTGCGGCTGTCAGGGCGGGGGCGGGGGTCAGTGGCCGAGTTCGCGTTCGACGGCCTTGTGGTTCTCGCGCAGGCGGTCGCGGATTTCCTCGGCGATGTCGCCCACATACGCATCCTCGATGCCGTCTTGCAGCCCCTTGACGATGGCCTTGGCCACCGCCGAGGGCGCGACCTTGGGCGGCGGGGTGAGCTGTTCCCACTCTTCCTCGACCGGGCCGGGGAAGACGTTGAGCACGCGCACGCCTGCGCCGCGCAGTTCGGCACGCAGGGTCTGCGAGGCCGACAGCGCCGCCGCCATCGAGGCCGACCACGCGCCGCGTGACGGCAGCGCAGCCAGCGCGTGGATGGACAGCACGTTCACCCAGGCCACCGCGTTGTTGGTGCCGTCGGCGGCGCGGAAGCACATGCCGGGTGCAAAGGCCTGGGCCAGCCGCATCAGGCCGAGCACGTTCACCTCCATCGCGTCGCGGGCGAGCAGCACGTCCTTGCGGCCGAGGATGCCGCCATCCCTGAGGTAGGCGGCGGTATTCACCAGGATCTCGACCTTTCCGCCGATCGAGGCCGCGAGCCGGTCGACCGAATCAGTGTCGGTGACGTCCAGCTCGACCACCTGGATGCGTTCGTCCGAAGCCACCAGCTTGTCGAAAGCCGGCACCGTCTTCCAGGTGGACGAATCGCCGAGGAAGACCGCGCTCACGCCGGCGTCCAGCATCGCCTTGGCGACCGCCATGCCGACCGCCGACTTGCCGTCGGTCACCAGCACGCGGCGGAACTTCGGATCGCAGGTCGATTCGCGCATCTGCGGGGAGTCGTTCATGTTCGGGCTGTCCTTTTCCGGCAGGGCGTGGAGCACCGCCTGGCCGCTGCGGTCGAGCTTGAGGGTGAGGCGGACGCGGCTGCCGTCGGTGCCGGGCGCGGCGCAGTCCTCATGCACGTGGGCGACCACCGAGGGGCCGGCGTCCATCTTCACGGTGCCGACACGCCACGGCAGGCGCTCGCGGAAGTAGAGGTCGTTGCTGTGGCGCAGGGTGGTGGTGGCGATCAACGTGCCGCGGTTGTTCACCGGCTTCCAGGCGAGGTGTTCCGACAGGCAGTGGCCGCAGACTTCGCGCGGCGGGTACTGCACGGCCTCGCATTCGGCGCACACCTGCATCTCGAACACGCCTTCGGCCGCGGCGCGGGTGAGGCCGAGCGCGGTCCGGCTCCGCGGCACCGGCGGCAGGGTGGCGAGCCGGGTGCGCTGGACCGGGTTCTTCTTTTTCGGTTTGGCGAGCGGTTCGACCATCTCACTCTCCCCGTTCGAGGACCGCCGCGCCGGAACACAGGCCGCGGTCGTAGTTGATCATGCCGAAGCCGGACACCATGCCGATCTTCGCGTCCTTCACCTGGGTGCGGCCGGCGCTGCCGGTGAGCTGGCGCAACGCCTGCACGAAGCCGAGGTAGCCGCCGGCGGCGCCCGCCTGGCCGACCGACAGCTGGCCGCCCGAGGTGTTGAAGGGGAAACTGCCGTCGAGGGTGAAGCTGTGCTCGCGCACGAAGGCCGGCGCCTCGCCCTTGGCGCAGAAGCCGAGATCCTCGAACTGCATCATGTTGATGACCGGGTAGTCGTCATAGGTTTCGAGGAAATCGACGTCGGCGGGCGCGATGCCGGAGTGCTCGTAGAGCGCGTCCTTGTCCATCGCCCAGCCGCCGCGGAACTGGATCGGGTCTTCCGGGAAGGCGTTGTGGCGCTCGATGGTGGAGCGGATGCGCACGAAGGGCAGCTTCAGCGCGCGCGCGCGGTCCTCGGTCATCACCAGATAACCTTCGGCGCCGGCGCAGGGCATCACGCAGTCAAAGAGGTGGATGGGGTCGGTGATCGCGCGCGCCTCCATGTACTGCGCCAGCGTCAGCGGCTTCTTCATCAGCGCATGCGGGTTCTTCAGCGCGTTGTCGCGCTGGGCGACGCAGAGCTTGCCGAAGTCCTCGCGGGTGGCGCCGTAGTGCTGCATGTAGTAGTCGGTCAGCAGCGCGAAGCTGGCGTTGGGGCCGCCGGCGCCGTAGGGATAGACCGCGTCCTGCGCGAAGCGGGAGAACTGGCTGACGGTGTTGCGGAAGGAATCCACCGCGTTGGTGTCGCCGGCGATGCAGGCGATGACTTCGGCATCGCCTGCCTGCACCGCGCGCGCCGCACGGCGCAGCGCGACCACGCCGGAGGCGCCGCCCATCGGAATGTGATCCAGCCAGCGCGGGCTCATGCCCAGGTGCTGCATCAGGCCGACCGCGGTGTCCGGGCCGAGCGTGAAGCTGGAAACGCAGACGCCGTCGATCTCGGTCTTGGCCAGCCGGCTGCCGCGCACCAGTTCGCCGAGCGCGCGGCCCAGCCACCAGTGCGCGCTGCGCGTCGAATAGCGCGCGTAGGGAATGGTGACCGGCAGCGCGGCGACCACCCCTTCGTAGCCTTGTCGTTTGCGGAGGCTCACTTGTGGTCCCCCTGGCGTTTCTTCATCGCGCAGGTGTTCACGCAGTTGGCGCTGTCGACCAGGGTGGGAGCCAACGCCTTGAGTTCGCCGCGCTGGATCTTGTTGGTGGTGGTGAGCGGCAGCGCATCGACGAAGGCGACGTAGCCCGGCGCCTTGTAGTAGGCGAGCTGCGACAGCGTCCAGTTCACCAGATCGGTAGCCGCGGCTTCCATCGCGGCGCGGTCGGCCGGCGCGTCCTGCGCCACCACCAGCGCCATCACCTCGTCGCCGCGCACCGCGTCGGGCACCGCCGCGACCGCGACCGACTTCACCCGCGGATGCTGCTGCAGCACCGCTTCGACCTCCACCGCGGCGATGTTCTCGCCGCTGCGGCGGATGACGTTCTTCTTGCGGTCGACGAAGTGCAGGTAGCCGTCGGCGTCGCGGCGCACGATGTCGCCGGTGTGGAACCAGCCGCCGGCCCAGGCTTCGTCGGTGGCGGCTGGATCCTTGAGATAACCGGCGAGAAAGCCGTAGCGCGGGTCGTCGCCGGCGTGGCGCACCAGCAGCTCGCCCTGTTCCTCGGCGCCGGCCTCGGTGCCATCGTCCTTGACGATGCGCACCAGCACGTCGGCCTCTTCCTTGCCGAAGCAGGAGGTGCCGATGTGGCGCGGTTCCTGGTTGGCGATGATGACGGCGCCGGCGCCGGTTTCGGTCATCGCCCAGGCTTCCAGCAGCGGGAAGCCGAAGCGTTCCTCGAAGATGCCGTGCAGGGTGCGGTCCACCCCGGCACCGAAGCCGAAGCGCACGCTGTGCTCGCGGTCGGCAGGGCCGGCTTCGGCCTTCATCAGCATCGCCGGCATCACGCCCAGGTAGTGCACCACGGTGGCGCGCGATTCGCGCACGCTCGCCCACCAGCTGCGCGGGTGGAAGCGGTCGAGCGGGATCAGGCAGCCGCCGGTCATCACCATCGCCATCGCCGAATAGGCCATGGCGTTCATGTGCACCAGCGGCAGCGGGGTGATCATGCGTTCCTTGCCCGGCTGCAGCGCGGCCAGGCCGCCGATCTCGGCGTACCACTTGCCCGCGTGCAGGAAGTAGCGGTTGGGCAGGATGCAGCCCTTGGGCCGGCCGGTGGTGCCGGAGGTGTAGAGCAGGGCGCACTCGGTGAGTTCGTGCGGCGCGGTACCGGCGTGCGGCGCGGGGAAGGCGGCGAACGGCGGGGTGTCGCCGTCGGCCATGACCTTGAACGGGCGGCCGGCCTTGGCCGCGGCGGCGGCGAGGTCGTCGTGGCGCTGCGGCAAGGCGACGGCGAGCGCGATTTCGGAGTGGCCGATGAGGTATTCGAGTTCGGCCGCGCGCATGTCGGGGTTGATCGGCACCACCGAGACGCCCAGCGCGTTGAGCGCGAACCAGTGCAGGAAGAAGCTGGGGCGGTTCTCCAGCAGGATGCCGACGCGGTGGCCGTGGCCGTAGCCGGCGGCGGCGTAGGCCGTGCGCAGGGCATCGATGCGCGCGGCGGCGTCGGCGTAGCGGGTTTCGCCGGCGTCGATGCCGTAGATCTGCGCGGTCTCCGGCAGGATGCACAGGAAGGGCAGCCCGCCCCAGCGGGCGGCGGCTTCGGCGAAGGCTTGATGAACAGTGTGGGCCAAGTCCGTCTCCCGCTTACATGAAGAGCTGGATGTTGCCGAAGGCCGCATCGCAGTTGACCAGGTCGACGCGCTTCAGGCGCATCTTCAGCGCGCCGTCCTGCGCCACCAGGTGGTGGGTGGTCCAGCCGGCGTAGAGGGTCTGCTGGTCGAGGCGGGTTTCGGTGTAATGAAAGGCGGTGCGCACGACGTACTCGCCCTTGTCGGCGTCGAACGATTCGATGCTCGGCGCCTGCAGCAGGTGGTGGCAGCGGCTCTTGGGCTGCTGCGAGAAGGTGCGCTGGCCATGCAGGCGTTCGATGCGCACGCGCAGCAGCAGCGTGTCTTCATAGAGCAGCGAGGTGTGGAGCTTGGGGTCCTGCTGGCCGTGGGCGAGCGGCATCCAGTAGTAGCCGTCGTCGGTGAAGAGCTGCAGCCAGTCGTCGAAGCGTTGCTCGTCGAGCATGCGGGCTTCGGCATAGACGAAGTCGGTGAGGGTCTTTTCGGTGATGGCGGTCATGGCGTTGTCCTTGTGCGGGTGTCGTAGGTCGAAAACCATCGGTGCAGGGCGGCGCGCTCCGTCGATCGGGTCGGCCGGGGCATTTGTTACGCCCGGCTCCGGAATGCGCCCGCGTTGCTCGCTCGGACTGTCCTCGCCGGGCTCCACAAACGCCCCGACCAACCCCTGCACGGTGGTTCTCCGCGCTCTACCTGCTTACATGCTTTCGGTCATGTACTTCAGCCACGCGCGGAACTGCTCGCGCATCTGCCGTTCGTTGGTGCCGTTGGTGACCACGTTGGTGGTGCCCTTTTCCGCCGGGTCGTAGAGGCGGCCGACGTTGAGCCAGTCGCGGCCGCGCGAGTGCAGGCCTTCCTGCGCGCGCTCGTACATTTCGAGGTCGTCGTGGCCGACCACCGAGGTGGGGGCGTTGATCAGGCGGTTGTACATGGCGGTGCGCTCGAGCAGCTTGTCGGGCGCGCCCACCAGGCGGAAGGTCCATGATTCGACCAGGGTCTTGTTCGCGGCGATGGGCTTGAACAGGCGCAGGGTCTGGATCGGGCCCTTGACCATGATGTTGGGCCAGTACACGGTGTTGTGGCGCACGTCACCGAGGATGGCCTTGGCGCGCTCCTCGCCGTAGGCGGCGACCATTTGATCCCAGTAGCCGGGGATCTCCGAGTAGGCGGCGTGGATGGAGTTGGACACGCCGGTGTGGCCGTGGCCGTTTTCCCAGATGCGGATGCCCATGCCCTCGAAGAACTCGTAGGGCGACATGAAGGGCGCGAAGAGTTCGACCGCCATCGGCTTGGGTGTGCCTTCCGGCGCCTCGTTCCACACCCGCACCGCGGTGCCGGCCGACGATTCGTGGGCGACCATGGGGTGGCAGGTGTCGGTCTGGTTGTCGACCAGCATCTTCCAGTTGCAGTTGTGCATGTAGCGCAGCACGCCGCCGGCGACTTCCAGCTTGCCCTCGGGCGAGCGGTCCACCATGTTGTCGAGCGTGGAGAGCGACTGGCCGAAGTAGTCCTCGAAGCTCGGGCCGCCCGGGTTCAGGCGACAGAACACGAAATCGCGATAGACCTTCACGTTGGCCACCGCGGCCATGCCGCCGGCGGCTTCGGACTGTTCGAAGCCGGTGTTCTCGTAGCCCTTCTTGAGCGGGATGGCGAGCAGGCTGCCGTCGGTCTTGAAGGTCCACGCGTGGTAGGGGCAGCGGAAGAACTTTCCGGTATTGCCGCAGACTTCGCCGGCGACCTTCACGCCCTTGTGCGGGCAGCGGTTGTACAGCACGCGGATGCTGTCGTCGCTGTGGCGCACCATGACCACGTCCTCGGTGCCGACGGTGGTGGTGTAGTAGTCGCCCTTGTTCGGGATCTGGCTGGCGTGGCCGACATAGACCCAGGTGTTGGCGAAGAGATGTTCCATCTCCAGCTCGAACAGTTCCTGGTCGATGTAGGTGTCCTTGTGCACTTCGGTATCGCGCACCAGGGCGCGGATGGCATCCGGATTGTCGCGGTATTTGCTCATTGCACTCCCCTCAGGTCAGAGATCGAGCACCAGGCGGGGGGTCTTGGCCCGCGAGATGCAGATCTGGATCAGCTTGCCTTCGGCCTTCTCGGCGTCGGACAGGAAATAGTCGCGGTGCTCCGGCACGCCTTCGAGGACGGTGGCGGTGCAGACGCCGCATTCGCCGCGCTTGCAGTCGTACATCGGGTCGCAGCCCGCGGCCTCCATCACGTCGAGGATGGTCTTGTCGGCCGGAATGAGCAGGGTGCGCCCGGACTGGCGCAGCTCGACCTCGAAGGGCTGGTCGCCGGCGACCGGCGCGGCGGCGGCGAAGAGCTCGAAATGGATGCGTTCGGGCGCCCAGCCGCGCGCCTTGGCACCATCGATGACGGCGTCGATCATGCCCTTGGGGCCGCAGGTGTACAGATGCTGGGTGGGCGAGAGGCGGTCGAGCAGGGCGCCGATGTCGAGCCGCGTGGCGGGGTCGTCGTCGGCGTGCACGTGCAGGGCGTCGCCGGCGAGGGCGCGGAGTTCGGCGACGAAGGCGAGCTGGTCGCGGCTGCGGCCGCTGTAGTGCAGCGCGTAGCGGCGGCCGGCGGCCTGCAGCGCGCAGGCCATGGCGGCGATCGGAGTGATGCCGATGCCGCCGGCGATGAGCACGATCTCGCCTTCGTCGCCTTCATGGCCGGCCGCGGCGGCATGCAGCGGGAAGTCGTTCTTCGGGCCGCTGACGGTGATGCGATCGCCGATGGCGAGTGCGTGCATGTGACGCGAACCGCCGCGGCTCGGGTCTTCGAGGCGCACGCCGAGGCGGTAGGCGGCAGGCGCGTCGAAGACCGCGGGATCGGCGTCGAAGGCGACCAGCGAGTAACAGCGTGGATCGTCCAGACCCGGAATCTTCACCTGCAGATGGGCGCCGGGGGAGAACGCGGGGAGGGGGGCTCCGTCCGGCGCCCGCAGGTGAAGGGTGCGGATCAGCGCGGTTTCGGCGCGGATCTCGCTGACGATGAGTTCCAGTTCTGGCATTGCTGTCTACCTCTCTTCTTCCCGTATCGTTTTGTTGTGGGTGGGGCGGGGGCGGCTCAGGCCGCCTGGCGCACCAGCGTCGCGCTTTCCCGTCCGCCGTGGGCGCTGGCGCCGAAGCCGCCCCGGAACAGCTGGGCGAGCTGGGCGTCGAGCGCCTTGCCTTCCTCGTCGGCGAGCGCGGCTTCGCGCAGGCGGCGCAGGGTGTCGGCGGCCTGGGGTTTGCCGGCGAGCTCGTCGGCCGCCTTCATCAGCGCGGCGAAGCGCTTGTCGCCGCGGTCGTGGGTGCCGCTGTAGCCCTTGACGATGCGGCGGCAGTGCAGCGTTTCGACCGCGAGCTCGTAGTCGCCCTTGCCGACCAGGCGCACCACGCGATCCAGCCATTCCTTCTGTTGCGCGGTCTCGATCTGGTGGCGCAGCAGGCTGCGGCGGAAGCGGCGCATGCCGGCGAGCGCGTAGAGCGCGATGAACCAGGTCAGCGTGCCGGTCTGCACGCGGCGGCCGTGTTCCATCTTGCGCTTGACGAAGCCGCCGATGCCCTTGGAATTCTCCAGCCAGCGGCCGAGGCCGGCGGGCAGGGTGCCGCAGATCTCTTCCAGGCGCGGATGCATGAACTCGGTGGTGTAGACCAGCTGGTCGGCCTTGGCGCCGACTTCCTGCTTCACCCGTTCGAAGCGGCTGCCGCGGGTCTTGAGGTCGGCGACGCGGATCACGTCGTCGTAGCTCATCGCCACCGCCACGCGGTGGGCCGCGGCCTGGGTCAGCGCCCAGCCCTTGGCCTCGCCGCCGTTGCGTTCGTCGAGCGCGCGCAGCTCGCCGCACTTCTGCAGGTACTCGGCGGCGTAGGCGACATCCTGGTAGTCGATCAGGCGGCGCAGGCCGGCGACCAGCATGCCGTGGGCGGCGGCGGGGAACTCCGCCTTCACCTTGTCGAGCAGCTTCTGCACTTGCGGGTTGGCGACGCGCTCGGGCACGACCGGGGCGGGGCGGCTGGTGTCGATCGCGGCCGGTACCTCGGGCGCCTTGGCGGCGGCTTCGAAGCCGAGCGCGAAGGCACGCAGGCTGGGCTCCACGCCCTTGCCGCTGGCGCGGATGGTTTCCTCGAAGGCTTCGCGGCCGAAGGGCAGGGCGCCCGAACCGGCAATCGCGCCGAACAGGCTGGCCGAGATCACGCTGCCGGCCTTCTCGGCGAGTGCCTGCAGGTCGAAGGCGAGCACGCGCTTTGCCGCTTCGCGGCCGGCGTCGAGCACCTTGTTGGGGTCGCCGATGCCGTTGCCGAGCGCGGCCTTTTCGGTCACCGAGTAGCTGCGGTGGGTGGAGGTGATCAGCGTGGTACGGTCCGGCGCCACCAGCCCGCGCTGCATCGCGCGGCCGGCTTCCATCAGCTCGGCGGCCACCACCAGATCGACGTCGCCCGGGGTGGGCATCATCGCCAGCGTGGGCGGCTTGCCGGCGGCCTTGGCAGCGGATTCGGGCAGCAGTTCCAGGTAGTAGATGGTGGCGCCGGTGCGCTGGGCGACGCCCGGCACCGAGGTGGTCTGCGCCCACCAGCCGGCATGTTCCGCCATCTCGACGATCCAGTCGGCGAGCACGCCGCCGCCCTGGCCACCCATGGCGAGGATGGCGATCTTGATCGGGCTGCCCGGGTGAAGAACGATATGGCTCATGTCAGGTTTCTCCTCGGGCTCACAGGGCGTACTGGGCGAGGCGGGCGGCGCGACGGCGCTGCAGCCAGCCGATCACCGCGCTGCGGATCTTCGCGATGAAGCGGTCGCCGCCGGTGGGGTTGTGGATGATGTCGGCGCGGTAGAAGGACGGGCACAGCACCGCCGCTTCCGCCACTTCGCCGCAGTTGCCGCAGCCGACGCAGCCGCTGTCGACATGGGCCACCGGATCTTCCTTGAGCGGATCGCCGCTGTCCTTGACCGACAGCGAGGGGCAGCCGGACAGGCGGATGCAGGCGTGGTCGCCGGTGCACACGTCCGGATCGACGCCGAAACGCTCCTTCACCGCGCGTTCGCCGGCCTTGACCTTCTTGGTGAAGATCGGCTTTTCGCGGCGCTGGCGGTTCAGCATGCACTCCGACTGGGCGATGATGACCTTGGGGCCGTCGGTGGTGGTGGTGAGCGCTTCTTCCAGGGTGTCGCGCATGCGGGCGACGTCGTAGGTGCGGTCGATGGTGCGCACCCACTTGACGCCGGCGCCCTTGATCGCGGCCTCGATCGGGTTCTTGGTGGAACGGTCCGGGTTGTCGGCGCGCGACGACGGGATGTCCTGGCCACCGGTCGCCGACGAGTAGTAGTTGTCGACGATGACGATGACGCCGTCGTTCTTGTTGAACACCGCGTTGGCGATGCCGGAAGTCAGGCCGTTATGCCAGAAGCCGCCATCGCCCATGATCGAGATCGAACGCTTGCCGGTCTTGACGTTGAAGGCCGAGCTCGACGCCGCGCCCAGGCCGTAGCCCATGGTGGTGGCACCGAGGTTGAAGGGCGGAAGGATGGAGAACAGGTGACAGCCGATGTCGCACGACACATGGTGTTCGCCGAGATCGGCCTGGGCGAGCTTCATCGCCGCGAAGATGGGGCGCTCCGGGCAGCCCACGCAGAAACCGGCGGGGCGCGGCGGCACCACATCGGCCAGCGCCTTGACCTTGGGATGGAAGGTGACCGGCACCGCTGCGGGTTTCGGCTTGGCAACCGGCACCACAGCCGCTTCGGCCACTTCGTCGGCGGCGACCGCTTCATGCGTCGCCAGCGCGTCGGGCTGCTGCGCCTTAAGAAAGGCTTCGATGCCGGTCTTCATGGCGGCGGTGGTGTATTCGCCCGCCATCGGCAGCACGTCCTTGCCGGACAGATGGGTGGCGACACCGGCCTTGCGCAGGATGGCGTGCAGGTTCTGCTCGATGTAGTCGGGCTGACCTTCTTCCAGCATCAGCACCGCGCGCTTGCCTTCGCAGAACTCGACGACTTCCTCGTCGATCACCGGGTAGGTGACGTTCATCACGTACATCGGGATGCGGCTGTTGCCGTAGCTGTCGGCGAGGCCGAGCAGCTGCAGCGCACGGATCACGCCGTTGTACAGGCCACCCTGCAGGATGAGGCCGATGTCCTTGAAGTCGCCGTCGAAGAACTCGTTGAGCTTCTTCTCGCGGATGAACTTCACCGCCGCCGGCCAGCGCTGCTGGATCTTCTCGTGCTCGTGCGTGAAGGAGGCGGGCGGCAGCACGATGCGGCTGGTGTCGCGCACCGGGTTTTCCAGCGCCTGCTTCAGCGTGTAGCGCGGGCGCTTGTTTTCCTTGGTGATGAAGCGGCCGTGCACATGACAGGAGCGGATGCGCACCTGCAGCATCACCGGCGTGTTGGACGCTTCGGACAGCTCGAAGCCGTCTTCCACCGACTGCACGATGGATTCCAGATTGGGGCGCGGGTCGAGCAGCCACATCTGCGATTTCATCGCGAAGGCGTGGGAGCGCTCCTGCATGATCGAGGAGCCTTCGCCGTAGTCTTCGCCGATGATGATCAGCGCACCGCCGGTGACGCCGCCGGAGGCGAGGTTGGCGAGCGCGTCGGAGGCGACGTTGGTGCCGACGGTGGATTTCCACGTCACCGCACCGCGGATCGGGTACATCACCGAGGCCGCGAGCATGGCGGCGGCGGTGGCTTCGGAGGCGCTGGTTTCGAAATGGACGTCGAGCTCCTCGAGGATCTCGTTGGCGTCGGCCAGCACGTCCATCAGGTGGGAGATCGGCGAGCCCTGGTAGCCGCCGACGTAGCCGACGCCGGACTGCAGCAGCGCCTTGGTGATGGCGAGGATGCCCTCGCCGCGGAACTCCTGCCCGGCGGGAATCCGCAGTTGCTGGACTTCCTTCTTGAACGAACGCTCAGCCATGTTGCGTCTCCTTGCGGTCCTGAGGGCCGCAGCCGGTAGTGCAGGCCTGTCGGGGAGGCCGGGCGCACGCCGCGCATTGCGGCATGCCGGTTTGGGTCAGATCGTTGTCTGCCATTTTTGTCTCCTGGGATGCGCGGTCGTGCCATCCCATGCTTGTGTTGCGGTGCAGCGTGATGCGGCGCTGCGCCTAGGTTCTGGGAACTACTTTAGGAATGAACATTTGGGCTGTCAATAGAAAGTATGAAATTTCATGGAAGTTAAAAAATACTCAATAAAAACATCGGTGTAAATGTTCGTCAATGGTGCGTGGATGCACCATCGAAGGGCGTTGTCCGCGCCTCTGAATCGCAGCAAAAACGCGGGATTGCATGCTGCGGCCGCAGCATGGCGGGTTGCTCATGCACGCTCTTGGGGCAAAAAAACGCCCGGCGGCCGAAGGCGCCGGGCGGGAACGAAAACGGACCGGTTCCGGTGAGAGAGGGAGGACCACCGGGGCCCGCTTCCGGGGAAGCGTTTCAGTCCTTCTGCACCAGGGCGAGCACGCGCAGCGGACTGCCCGAGCCGCGGCGGATCTTGAGCGGCGCGGCGAGGATGAGCGCGCCCTGCGGCGGCAGTTGGTCGAGGTTGGTCAGGCACTGCAGGCCGTAACGGTTGTTGCCGTGCATGTGGTAGTGGCACGGGTAGGGGGTTTCCCAGGCGAACGACTGGCCGGCGTCGGTGTTGATCGATTCGACGCCGAAGCCGATCACGTTGCGCGCCTCGATCAGCCATTTCACCGTGCCTTCGGCGGGGCCGGGGGTGTGCGGGCCGTCTTCGGCGGCATTGACATAAGCCTCGGGCATGGGGCGCTTCGACCAGTCGGTGCGCAGCAGCACCCAGGCGCGTTCGGGAATGCGGCCGTGGCGCGCCTCCCAGGCTTCCAGCACCTCCACGGTGAGCACGAAATCGGGGTTCTCGGCCGCCTCGCGGCTACAGTCGATGACACAGGCCGGCGCCATGAAGTGCTCGGCGGGAATCGTGTCCACCGTGTTCTGGGCGTGGTCCTTGCCCGAGATCCAGTGCACCGGCGCATCGAAATGGGTGCCGGTGTGCTCCGACATCGAGAAGTTGTTCCAGTACCAGCCCGGACCGCGCTCGTCGTAGTGGGAGATCTCCTCGATCTCGAACGGCCACGGCTGGCCGAACTGCGGCGGCAGCTGCAGGGCGGGGAACTCGGGGGACAGCGTCTGCGTGAGGTCGATCACGCGGATGCGGCCGCCGAGCAGGTCGGCGGCGAAGGCGGCCAGGGTCGTGCTTGTCGTCATCGGGGGCTCCTCCTTGGGGATGAAAGGGCGTGCAAGCGTCCGAGCTTCGTCGATCGGCAAGCAGGGCGAAATCCGGAATTCGCATGCCCTTGTCCGATTCACGCAACGCCGCGCCATGCACGGCGGCGCGGTGGCCGGAGGAACGCCGGCCGGGCGGGACACAAGCGAGCGAGCGCCATGAAGCATTTAATTCTATTCAATTTATGAGTAAATAAAAATGCCTGATGTGCGCCGGGGCGCTCGGGCTGGCGCGGTGCAGCGCGCGATGACGGTCGCGGTGTGCGCCGTTCAGACGGGTTGGCCGGCGACCAGGACGCGGTTGCGGCCGCTTTCCTTGGCCTTGTAGAGCATCGCGTCGGCGCGGTTGAGCAGGGTGTGGAGGGTGTCGTCGGCGGCGTACTCGGCAACGCCGAAGCTCGCGGTGACGTCGAGGCGGGCGGCGTCGAGGGCAATCGGCGTGGCCTCGACCAGCGCGCGCAGGCGCTCGGCGAGCTGGCGCGCGTCCTCGGCGCTGCGCTCGGGGAGCACGATGAGGAATTCCTCGCCGCCGTAGCGCGCGATCCAGTCGACCTGGCTGCGCACCGCCCCCAGCAGGCGTCGCCCGATTTCGCGCAGCACCTCGTCGCCGGCGGCGTGGCCCCAGCGGTCGTTGATCGGCTTGAAATGGTCGATATCGACGAACACCACGGCCAGTGGACGGCGGTAACGGCGGCTGCGTTCCATTTCGGCGGGTAGGCGCTGCTCGATCAGGCGGCGGTTGTAGCACCCGGTGAGCGCGTCGGTGATCGACAGGCGCTGGATTTCGTTCACCAGGTCGTTGAGCTGGCGGGTGCGCTCCTCGACGGTCTGGTCGAGGGTCTCGATGTGGTGCCGCAGGTCGGCCTGCAATTGCTGGAAACCGGCGACGACGAGATCGATCTCGTCCCTGCGGTCGTGGTGGCGGCGGTCGATCACCAAGGGCTGGGCGAGCTGGTTGGGCTTGAGCGACGATGCGAAGCGCGCGATCTGCTGCAGCGGCCGCTGCAGTTCGCGGCGCAGGATCCAGCTCACCGCGAGGCAGATCAGCGTGGTGAATAGCACGTAGTCGAAGATCACCGCTAGCACCTCGCGGGCGATGCGCGCGGTGTAGAGGCCGTGGTTGGGCCAGATCTCAAGCTGGCCGAGGCGGCCGCCGGTCGGCGCGAGGATGTCGAGCACCATCGGGCGGCTGGTGTCGATGTGGTCGAGCCTGTCGGCAGCGAAGACCTGGCCGGTGACCGCCTCGACCCGCACCCGCCCGATTTCGGGCAGGGTCGCGAGCCAGTCCACGCGGCGCTGCACGGCGCCCACCTCGATGTCCCACAGCGCGCCGGAAAGCACTTGCAGGCTGTTCTCGGCGACCGTGCGCACCGCCTGCTCGAAGCCTTGCTGCACGTCGCGGTAGGCGAGCGCCACCTTCAGTCCGCCGGTCAGCACCATGCACAGCACCGCGAGCGCGACGATGCGGCGGATCAGGGTGCGGGCGAGCGGGGTGTAAGGGGGTATGGCAGGGACTCCGGACGAGGGCATGAGCATGCGGTCTGGGTTTTAGCGCAGCAGTTCGGCGAAGTCGAAGTGGTAGTTGCTCAAGCCGGGATTGAGGGCCTTGCTGTAGCGGCGAAAGTCGATGCGTGCCGCGCCGTCACCGAACAGCTGCTCGAAGCGCCGTGTCCGCGGCGGGTCGAGGAGGATGAACATGGGAGCGTTGAGTTCTAGGCCCTCGTCGGCGAAATCGCGCCCCCTGGCATGGTCGTGCAGCATCACCATGCTCCACGCCCCGGCCATGAAGTGGCCGCCGGCGAGCGCGGCCAGGGCGCCGGTGCGCACTGCGCGCAGCGCTTCGGCGGAGGTGTTGATGCCGCTGAACAGGGCGTCCTCGCCGGGGCGGCCGCCGCGTTCGCGCCACGCCTGCATGGCGCCGAAGGCGATCTGGTCGGAGCCGCTCCACACCAGGCGGGCGGCGGGATAACGTTCGTAGAGCCAGCGCGCCTGCTCGGCGGCCTTGGCCCGCTTCCAGTCGGCATGGACGATCTGGGTCAGCACCACCTCGGGCGACTCGTCCACCGCGCGTTGCATGCCGCGCGTGCGCTCGATGGAGGCCGGCGTCGAGCGGTCGCCGGCGAGCGCGATCATCTGCGGCTTGCCGTCCGCGTCCCTGAGCGTCGGCATCCGCCGCGCCTTGTCGATCAGCGCGCGCGCGGTGAGATAACCGGCGTCGGCGGCCTGCGGCTCCAGGCTGCCGAGCCAGTACGGATAGCGCGTGCGCGGGGCGCCGGTGGCAGCGCGGTCGTCGCCGTGGATGCCGCTGAGGATGATGAGGGTCGGGATTGGCGCCGCCTCCAGTGTGCGCAGCAGCGCCGGCGCGGTGCCGTAGTCGTTGGTCAGGACCAGGTAGTCGGGGCGTACCGGGCGCGCGCTCACCGCCTGCGTCAGCGCGACCACGCGGGTGTGGTCGCGCTCGGCGTAGAGCACCTCGAGGTTCATGTCCAGGCTGGCGGCGGCCTTGTGCATGCCGTCGGCGACCGCGGCCCAGTAAGCTTCGTCGGCGTGTCCGGGGTTGATGAACACCACCGAGATCGCCAGGGCCGGGCGGACCGACAGCAGGAGCAGGGCTGCGATCAGGATGCGTCGGAGCATGGGGCTTCGTTGGGGGCGACGAAATCAGGAGGAACGGAATTCGATGCGCAAATGAGCGCCAGGGAATTGATTATCTGCATCTATCGGCGATCCGCAAAGCCCGCGGTGGGGAATGTGAGTCTGCGGTGAGCGAGGCGCGGAGCGCAGCGCATGCGCGCGGGGCGCGCATATTTTCATCCGAAATCCCCGCCGATCGCGTGGACGGGCGATAATGGGAGGTTGCAGAAAAACGGACATTAAGTGATGAAGCGCGTAGATGACTTTCGCCTGCGGTTGGGCTCCCACGAACTGGTGCCGCTCATGGTCGGCGGCATGGGGGTCGATATCTCGACCGCGGAGCTCTCCCTGGAGGCGGCCCGCCTGGGCGGCATCGGCCACATTTCCGACGCCATGGTACCGACCGTCACCGACCGCCGCTTCAACACCAAGTACGTCAAGAACAAGCTGCAGCAGTACAAGTTCAACGTCGCCAACTCCGACAAGTCGGTGGTGCAGTTCGACCTCGGCCTGCTCGCCGAGGCCACCGCGCTGCACGTCGGCAAGACCATGGAAGCCAAGCGCGGCCCCGGCCTGGTGTTCATCAACTGCATGGAAAAGCTGACCATGAACGCGCCCAAGGACACCCTGCGGGTGCGCCTGCAGGCGGCCATGGACCACGGCATCGAGGGCATCACCCTGGCCGCGGGCCTGCATCTGGGCTCGTTCGCGCTGATTCAGGATCATCCGCGCTTCAACGACGTCAAGCTCGGCATCATCGTCTCGTCGCTGCGCGCGCTGCAGCTCTTCCTCAAGAAGAACGCCCGTACCGGCCGGCTGCCCGACTACGTGGTGGTCGAAGGGCCGCTCGCCGGCGGCCACCTCGGCTTCGGCATGGACTGGGCCAAGTACGACCTGGTCGCCATCGTCGCCGAGATCCGCGACTGGCTGGCCGCCGAACAGCTCGACATTCCGCTGATCCCGGCCGGCGGCATCTTCACCGGCAGCGACGCGGTGGGCTTCCTCGAGATGGGCGCGGCCGCGGTGCAGGTGGCGACGCGCTTCACCGTCACCGAGGAGTGCGGGCTGCCCGAGAACGTGCAGCAGGAGTATTTCAAGGCCAGCGAGGAAGACATCGAGGTCAACCAGATCTCGCCCACCGGCTACCCGATGCGCATGCTCAAGAGCAGCCCGGCGATCGGCGACGGCATCCGCCCGAACTGCGAGGCCTATGGCTACCTGCTCGACGCCAGCGGCAACTGTCAGTACATCGAGGCCTACAACCGCGAAGTCGCCGCGCACCCGGATGCGCGCCGGGTCAAGGTGTACGACAAGACCTGCCTGTGCACCCACATGCGCAATTTCGACTGCTGGACCTGCGGCCACTACACCTACCGCCTCAAGGACACCACCCGGCGCAACGAGGACGGCAGCTACCGCATCCTCAGCGCCGAGCACGTGTTCCACGACTACCAGTACAGCACCGACAACGCCATCGCGCTGCCGGCCTGATCCCCGCCTTCCGCCCGCCCACCCGTCACCGTTTCGAGAGACCCGCCCCATGGCCGGAACCAGTCTGCTGGCACTGATCGACGACATCGCCAGCGTGCTCGACGACGTCGCGGTGATGAGCAAGGTCGCGGCCAAGAAAACCGCCGGCGTGCTGGGCGACGATCTCGCGCTCAACGCCCAGCAGGTCACCGGGGTCAAGGCCGACCGCGAACTGCCGGTAGTGTGGGCGGTGGCGCTCGGCTCGCTGAAGAACAAGGCCATCCTGGTGCCGGCGGCGCTGGCGATCAGCGCCTTTCTGCCGTGGGCGGTGACCCCGCTGTTGATGCTGGGCGGCGCCTTCCTGTGCTACGAAGGCTTCGAGAAACTCGCCCACAAGTTCCTGCACCGGGGCGGCGAGGCCGACGCGCAGGCCGCGCAGGCGGCGGCGAACGCCGATCCGGAGGTGGATCTGGTCGCGTTCGAGCGTGACAAGATCCGCGGCGCGGTGCGCACCGACTTCATCCTGTCCGCGGAGATCATCGCGATCACCCTCGGCACCGTCGCCGCCGCGCCCTTCGGCACCCGGGTCGCGGTGCTCACCACGATCGCGCTGGCGATGACGGTCGGCGTCTATGGCCTCGTCGCCGGCATCGTCAAGCTCGACGACGGCGGCCTGCATCTCAGCCGCAAGGCGGGCGAGGGCGTGTTCGCGCGCGCCCAGCGCGCCCTCGGGCGCGGCATCCTCGGCGCCGCGCCGTGGCTGATGAAGGGCCTGTCGGTGGCCGGTACCGCGGCCATGTTCCTCGTCGGTGGCGGCATCCTCACCCACGGCCTGCCCGGTGCGCACGACATCGCGCACGCGCTGGCGCATGCCGTCGATGGCGTACCCGGCATCGGCGGCGGACTCGCCGCGGTTGCGCCGACGCTGTTCGACGGCGTCGCCGGCATCGTTGCCGGCGGCCTGGTGGTCGCCGCCGTCGGCCTCATCGGCCGCCTGCGCCCCGCGCCGCAGGCCTGAGCTCCCCGTTTGCCGGCATCGGCTGCTCCGCCCAGCGAGGGCTGAGCAGGGTCGGGGGCGCTTTACATTCTTGCCGCCTGTCTTGATAATGATAGTTATTCTCGTTTTATGGACCCGCTTGTGCGGCCAGGACGAGTGTCGATCAGCCAGCCAAGCCGTGCCGCAAGAGCAGGGTTCAGCCAGCCAGCAATCTCTTGCTGAGCAGCTAGCACATGTCATCCCGTCTCACCGGCCGTCCTTGCATCGCGGTCACTTCCCAGCGCTGCACAGCGCGTCACTGCAGCGGGTCACCACAGGTGGATTCTTGCCGTGCGCCGCTGAGGGGTGTGGCCCTGTTTCTCCCCGTCGTGATCGGGTGGAGCTTTACTGAGCCCGGCGTTCCCGCTGCCGTTCGAGACTGATCATGGCGCTCAACCGCAAGCTCTGGTTCAGGGCGCACGGCTGGCTGGGATTGCCGGTCTGGGCGGTGTTCTGCTTCGTCTGCCTGACCGGCACGATCGCGGTGATCAGCCATGAGCTGACCTGGCTTGCCAATCCGGCGGCACGCGCCAGCAATCCCGACGCGCTGCCGGCGCAGCCGCTGTCGGCCTTGGTCGAGGCCGTGCGCGCCGCCGTTCCCGGTGCCGAGATCCGCCAGGTGATGGTGTTCGAGCCCTATCTCGTCACTGCAATCGGTTTTTCCGAGCCCGGTCAGCCGCCGGCCCTGGCCTATGTGAATCCCTATACCGCGCAGGTGCAGGCGATCAACCGCGGCCTCACCTTCATTGGCTTCATGCGTTCGCTCCATGGCTGGTTGCTCTTTCCCTGGCACCAGGGTTGGAGCGTGGGCTATTACCTGGTGGCGGTGATGTCCATCGTGACGCTGGGGGCCCTGGTGACCGGCGTAGTCATCTACAAGCGCTTCTGGCGCGCCTTTTTCCGCCCACGCCTGCGCTTCGACGGTGGTGCGCGGGTGTTGTTCGGTGATCTTCACCGCCTGGCTGGCGCTTGGTCGCTGTGGTTCTTGCTGGTGATCGGCGTCACTGGTCTGTGGTATTTGGTGCAGGCGGTGTTGTGGCACAACGGCGTGCATGTCGAGGGCGAAGCCGCGATGCTTGCACGGCGCGACGTGCCACTGAGCATGAGCGGGGTGCCGGCGAAGATCGGGCTGCAGCACGCGATTGATGCGGCGCAGCGCGCGCAGCCGGCGATGCAGCCGCGCTGGGTGGCCTTTCCTGAGCACAACCGCGCCCACTTCAGTATCGCGGGCAGCGGCGACCGGTTGTTCTACGACGCGTATTCGTGGCGCGTTTCGGTCAATCCATGGACCGGCACGGTCGAGGCGCAGCGCGATCCGGCGACCATGAATGCGCTGCAGACCGTGGCTCACATCGCCGATCCATTGCATTACGGCACTCTGGGTGGGCTATGGACCAAGGCGATCTGGTTCGTGTTCGGCGTGCTGCTGACGACGATGTCGGTTACCGGCTTTCTGAGCTGGCGCTTGCGCACCTTCGGTGAGCGCCGCACGCCCGTTCGCGACCGGGCAGTGGCCGCGGCGGTCGAGGAGCGATGCGTGGAGGGCGCCCGCTGATGAGTGCCGCGCTGCGTAAACCCGGGTCAGGCGGCAAGTATTGGCTCAACGCACTGGTGCTGATCGCACCGTTCTGGTTCCTGTATGACGCGCTGACCGCAGTGCTGCCGCCGGCGTGGCCGATGCAGGTGGTCGGCCCGTTCGAAGTGACGCCGACGCCGCGCGACGCGGACGGGCCCTATGAGCACGATGGCATCCCTGTGAAGGACTTTGCGTTCCGCTTCTGTGAGGGTTGCGTCGAGCGCATCCGCATGGCCTATGCCAACGTCGGCCCCGAGGCGACCGCCGAAACCGATGGCGGCGAGGGTGTCGTGCACGGTCATGGCGCCCTGCAGGAGGCTCACGTGCCCTATCCGATACGGCCAGGTCCCACAGATCGACTGTGGCTGACCGTGCAGGAGTGGGACGGCACGCTGCACCGCGTTGCCTGGCCCTTGCCCGCCGCCCCCGACTGACGCGGCGATCGCCGCACCTCCCAACCTCCCGTTCCCCAAGCGATCGCGGCGAAGACCGTCGCGGCGCGGGGAGGGTGTTCGTCCGTCGTCATTACCGTAACCCTGGAGAATCAGATGTCGCAGCATGCCCTTCGGCCCGCAGTTTCCCCGACTCCGCTGACCCTGGCGCTCGCCTTGATGTTCGCGCCACCGCTGGCGGCATCGGCGCACGCCCAGACCACGACCGAAGCGCCGACGCTGCCGGCGGTGACGGTGTCGGCCGGCGCTGCCGCCAGTGCCGCCACGGAGGGCTCGGGGGCCTACATCGCCGGTGCCACCCGCAGCGCCACTCGACTCGACCTCTCGGTACGTGAGACGCCGCAGTCGGTGAGCGTGATCACTCGCGAGCGCATCGAGGATCAGGGGTTGCAATCGATCACCGACGTCGTCGCCAACGCCACCGGCGTGTCTACCCGGGTATTCGACAGTTCGCGTTCGAGCTTTTCGGCGCGCGGCTTCGACATCACCAACCTGCAGATCGATGGCATTCCCACTACCTGGAGCGCGGGCTGGAGCGCCGGCGAGACCCTGACCGATACGCTGATTTACGACCGTGTCGAGATCGTGCGCGGCGCCACCGGCCTGATCACCGGTGCGGGAAATCCCTCGGCGGCGATCAATCTGGTGCGCAAGCGTGCCGACAGCAAAGTGTTTTCCGGCACGGTGACCTTGGGCGCGGGGTCCTGGGACAACTACGTCGGGACGGTTGATCTCAGCACCCCGGTCAATACCAGCGGCAGCGTGCGCGCCCGCGTCGCAGCCAGCCTGCAGGAGCAGGATTCGTACGTCGAACTGATGCACAACCGCAAGGCGCTGGTTTACGGCACGGTGGAGGCCGATCTCGGCGAGCGCACCCGGTTGTCGGTGGGCGCCAGCCAGCAGGAGAACGATCCCGAGGCATCGCAATGGGGCGGGTTGCCGACGTGGTTTGCCGACGGAGGGCGTGCCGATTGGAGCCGCTCGACCACCACGGCCGCCAGGTGGGCATCATGGGCATCGACCCATCAGACCCGCTTCGCCAGGGTCGAGCATCAGTTCGACAACGGGTGGCAGGCCGAACTGATGCTCAACCATGGCGAGAACATCGGCGATCTCAAACTGCTTTATCTGTACGGTTCGCCCGACCGTACGACCGGCCTGGGCTTGGGGGCCTCGCCGGCACGCTATGACGTCAGTCGCAAGCAGGACGACATCGGCCTGCACGTCTCCGGCCCCTTTTCGCTCTTTGGTCGCGAGCACGAGGTCGCGTTTGGCGTGCTGCACAGCAAGCAGGATTTCGAAGCGAACCGGCGCCCCGCGCAGAGCGTGAGTGGGGTCGATAATTTCCTGCTCTGGGACGGTCGCTACCCTGAGCCGGCGTGGGGCGCGAAGACCCTGTCGGAGGCCTTCGAGACGGTGGAGGACGCGGCCTATGCGGTAGCGCGCTTCAGTGTGGCCGATTCGCTCAGGCTCATCGTTGGAGGCCGGGTGAGTAACTGGAGCAAGGACGGCAAGACCCCCGCTGCGCGTTATGAGTTCGACCACCACGGTGTGTTCACCCCCTACGCCGGGCTGCTCTATGAGCTGGACGCGCAGCATTCGGCCTATGCGAGCTACACCGACATCTTCAACCCACAGAACTATCGCGACCGCGATGGCGACTATCTTGATCCGCTTACCGGCAAGAGTTACGAGGTGGGCGTCAAGGGCGAGTACTTCGGGGGCAGACTCAATGCCTCGTTGGCGGTGTTCCGCATCGAGCAGGACAATCTCGCCCAGACCGATGCCGGCTACCTCGTGCCGGGCACCTCGAATCAGGCCTACTATGCCGCGCAGGGCACGACCAGCGAGGGCTATGAAATCGAGGTCGCCGGCGAACTCGCGCCAGGATGGAAACTGACCGCCGGCTGGACACAGTTCGAGGCCAAGGATGAGGCAGGCGACGCGGTGAACACCAACCATCCGCGTCGGATGCTCAAGTTGTTCAGCACCTATCGGCTCCCCGGCGCGTGGGAGCAGCTCACCGTCGGTGGCGGCTTGAACTGGGAGGGCGAGAGCTACACCAAGACGACCAATCCGGTGACGGGGGTTGCCGAAAAGCTCAAGCAACGCCCCTATGCCCTGGTGAATCTGATGGCCCGCTACCAGATCAGCAAGGCCCTTTCGGCGCAGGTGAACGTCAACAACGTTTTCGACAAGAAGTACTTCAGCCAGATTGGTTTCTACAATCAGCTCGCCTACGGCGCGCCGCGCAATGCCATGCTGACCTTGAAGTACCAGTTCTGAGTCGGCATGGCGGCGCCGGTTGTCGTTCAGGCCGGCGCCGCCTCGCCGAGCGGGTAATCGGCGTAACGCCCGCGATGGAACAGCAGCGGCGGGGTCGGGTCGGCGCTCGCGGTCTCGAAGCGCTGCACGCGGCCGACCAAAATGACGTGGTCGCCGCCGGCGTAGCGGTGCTCGACGCTGCATTCGAACACCGCCGCGCAGTGCCGCAGCAGCGGCACGCCGCCGAGCCCGGCGCGGATGTCGAGGTCGGCGAACTTGTCGTTGCCGGCGCGTGCGAAGCGGTCGGAGAGTGCGCGTTGATCGGCGCCCAGAACATGGATGGCGAAATGCCCGGCGGCCTCGAAGGCCGGCAGGCTGTAGGACTGGCGGGCCAGGCTCCACAGCACCAGCGGCGGCTCGAGCGACACCGAGCTGAAGCTGTTGGCGGTGACGCCGATCGGCGCGCCGGCGGTGTCGAGCGTGGTGACGATGGTGACGCCGGTGGCGAACTGGCCAAGGGCGTTGCGGAACTCGCGGGGGTCGAACATGGCGGTGCTCTCTGACAGGTGCGCCCCGGCCGGCGGCCGGGGCTGGGGGCGGGGCGCGCGGGCTCCCGGATGGAGGCGCCGCGCGCCGGCCGTGGGGGCCGGGGTTCAGGCGGCGCGCTTTTCCAGCGCGCTCGTCATCAGGGCGTCGGCGGCGCCGGCGTCGAACCAGTACTCGGCGTAGTCGCGCGGGTCGTTGAAGCCGTTGGCGATGCGCGAGGCGAGCGCGGGGGCCTGCTGCGCGGTGGCGAGCAGGCGGACGACGTGGTCCGCGGGCGGAAACAGCAGGCTGTTGGTCCAGCGCACCACCTTCTCGGCGTAGCCGTTGTAGAGACGGTCGAAGGTGTCGCGCATCCAGGCCTCGTCGAAGGGCTGCGCACCGCGCGCGACGATGGCGTCGTAGTAGTGGCGGGCGCCCTTGGTGGCGTTGTTCGAGCCCTGGCCGGTGATCGGATCGTTCACCAGCACGGCGTCGCCCATGCCGAACACCTTGCGCCCCGAGGGCAGGGTCAGCACCGCGTTGCGCACGGTCGGCGTGATGCGCCCGGCGAGGATGCCGTTGGCGTCGGTGAGCTGGCAGTCGCGGCTGCGCTCGTATTCCCAGGGCACGAAGGTCTTGAGGATGTCGAGGCTGATCTCGAGGTGCTGTTCCGGGGTCCGGGCCTCGCCCCAGCGGTCCATCGGGCCGCCGGGCACGCCCTCGAACACCATGATGTCGCAGTCCTGGGTGCCGTCGGCGCCGTGGGTGGTGAGCGCCGGGAACACGAAATACTCGCCGACGCCGGGGATCAGGTTGAAATTCACGCACTCGCAGTAGTCGTGGCGCTTCATGCCGGTGACGTAGGTGAGGGCGAGCTGGCGCATCGGCTGGCGGACCGGCGAGCGGCTGTCGTCGCGGCCGAGCAGGTTGACGATCTCGCCCTTGCCGCCGGCAAGCAGCACGAGTTCGTGTTCGGCGCTGAGGGTCTCGAGCTCGGCGACGCCGACGTCGGCGAAGCGCAGGTCGCCGCCGCGGCGCTCGAACTCCTGCATCCATACCGGCATCTTGACGCGCTGGTCCACCGACTGGCCGAAGGCGTCGAGGCGCGCGTGCCAATGGATCGCCTTGTTGCCGCTGCCGTCCGGAGTGGGGATGGAGAAGCTGATGCCTTCGGTCTTGATGCACGCGTCTTCCCACTGGTTGAGGCCGAAATCGCGTTCGATCTGCAGCGCCGGATCGAAGATGAACTGCGACGACAGCACCTTGCCCGCGCGCACTTCTTCGGCGCTGCGGTTGGTGACGAGGGTGACGGCGTGGCCTTGATCGAGCAGCGCGCAGCCGAGCAGCAGGCCGGCCTGGCCGGCGCCGACGATGGCGATGCGGCGCGGGGTGGTGGTGGGGGTGACGGTCGGTGTGGCGTGTGCGAGTTGCATGGTGTGCTCCGTGCCTGGTCTTGTGGTCTTGTGGTTTTTTTGCGGTGTGAGGGCGGGATCAGGCCATCAGGCGGGTGATCGCCGCGGCGGTGCCTTCGGGGCCGAGTGCGCTGTAGCCGCCGTCGCAGGCGTAGTCGGCGCCGGTGACGAAGCTGGCGTTGTCCGAGAGCAGGAAGCTGACGACCTGGGCGACTTCCTCGGGCAGGCCGAGGCGGCCGAGGATGTGATAGTCGGCAGCGACGCCGTCGGCCTTGGCCTTGTCGCCGCCGGCGAGCGTCTCGATCACCGAGGACCAGGTCCAGCCCGGCGACACCGCATTGACGCGGATGCGCTCGGCGGCGAGGTCGAGCGCGGCGCTGCGGGTGAATTGCTGCATCGCCGCCTTGCTCACCGGGTACAGCCAGCGCCCGGCCTGCGCCGCGTTCGCCGAGATCGAGGTGAAGTTCACCACGGCGCCGCCGCCGCGGCGGACCATTTCCGGGCGGCAGGCTTGCAGCATCATCGCCGCGCCGGTGAGGTTGATGTCGAAGGCCTGCTGCCACTCGGCGCGCGTCGACGCGGCGCCGTTATCGACGTAGGTGCAGGCGCAATTGACGAGGAAGTCGATGCCGCCGAAGGCCGCGCTGGCGGCGGCGACGCAGGCCGCGATCTGGCTGTCGTCGCGCACGTCGGTGAGCTGGAAGCGCGCCGCGGCGCCCAGGCGTTCGGCTGCCGCGCTGCCCTTGTCGCGGTCGATGTCGGCGAGCATCACGCGCGCGCCGCGGGCGATCAGGTCGCGCGCCACGGCTTCGGCGATCATCGTCGCGCCGCCGGTGACGATGGCGGTCTTGCCCTGCAGTCCCTTCATGTTCTGTGTCCTCCGTCGAGAGGCGCCGGGGAGCGGCGCCGCAGGGCACAGTGTTCATTTCGGGACGATGACGGACTATCCGCTATGCGAGTCCGGCTTGTCCGCTTCGCGCCGATCGACGCCCCGGCCTGGTGCGCGGCGCGCGCTCTGCGACGGCGATTCGCCGAAGCGCGCCTTGTAGTACGCGGAGAAGCGGCCCAGGTGGAAGAAACCGTGGCGGTGGGCGATCTCGGTCACCGAGCCGCGCTCGGGGCCGCCGTCGAGCAGCGCGCGGCGCACGCCGTCGAGACGGGCGTCGCGCAGGTAGGCGAGCGGCGAACTCGCGCAGTGGCGGCGAAAACCTTCCTCGAGCGCGCGCACGCTGACGCAGGCGGCACGCGCGATGTCGCCGACGGTGAGCGCGTCGCCGAGGTGGGCGTGGATGTAGTCCATCGCGCGCCGCACGTGGCGCGGCTGGCCGGCGTCGACCGGTGCGGCGAGGCGGGCGCTGTAGTTGTGGCGGTGCAGTTGCAGCAGGCCGCGCAGCAGACAGTCCTCGAGCGCGCCGATGGTGGGGCGGTAGCGCAGCCATTCGGTGCCGCTGGCGTCGATGTTGGCGGCGAGGTCGATCACCATGCGGCACCAGGCGCGGGTCAGGCCGCCGTCCTGCGGCAGCGCCAGCTCGAAGGCGAGCGTCTGCGCGCCGGGTTCGCCCAGATGCTCGGCGAGCCGGCGTTCGAGCGCGGCGCGCGGAACGTGGAGCAGCAACTGGTGGTTGTCCTGGCTCCAGCGCATGCGGGTCGGCTCGTGCGGATTGAGGATCGCGGCGGTGGCCGGTGTGGACAGCATGCGCTGTGCGCCGCAGCTGATCGAGGCGCTGCCGGCGAGCGGGATCTGCACCAGATAGAAGCTGTCGAGGCAACCAGGCAGGATGTCGACCTCGGTGCCGTAGGTCAGGAAGTTCAGCGAAGTCTCGCCGAGCTGGACGAGGTTGTGGCGCGAGGCGAACGGCCGGCGCGCGCTGAGCTGGCGCAGGTCGTGGGGGCAGAACACGCGCGCCACCTGCTGACGGGCCTCGTCGGCGTCCTGCGAGCGGAACAGCGGAAAGGCGGCGAGCGGTTCGGGCGCGTGCGGCGGGCGGGAGGGGCTCATCTATACGATTCCGGAAACTGGCGGGGCGTGGTGCTGCGCTGGCATCATTTTCGCTACGGCCCATAATGTATAGACATAAACAATTTATATGCGGAATTGTGAAGATCGCAAGACCATCGTGCGATCGGACCGCGGGTACAGGGAGAGGGATGCATGCAGGACGAGCGCAAGGCGGCCACCACCACGGGCGCAGATGAAGACGGCGAGTCCGGGAGCACGCCCAGCGCCCTCATCGCCGGCAGAGCGGGCGGCGGGCGGGCGCCGGCGCGCTTCGTCGACGATTACCTCGCCTTCCTGCTGGCGCAGGCGAGCAGCCGGATCTCGCGCGAGTTCCACCGCGAGGTCAATGCCGCCGGTTTGTCGGTGACCGAGTGGCGGGTGCTCGCCAGTCTGGAGGGCAGCGCGGGCGAGAGCATCGGCGTGCTGAGCCAGCTCGCGCTCACCAAGCAGCCCACGCTGAGCCGCGTGGTCCAGCGCATGGAAGCCGAAGGCTTGGTCACGCGGGCGCGCGTGCGCAGCGACCGGCGCCAGACCGTGGTGCGGATCACCCCGCGCGGCCACCGACTGACCGCCGCCTTGCGCGCGCGCGCGCTGCAGCATCAGGCCGCGGTGCTGGAGCCGTTCGGCGCCGACAACGCCGAGATGTTGCTCGGCATGCTGCGCCAGCTGCTCGCTCTGCATCCGGCCGAGGGCGCGCTCGATGACGGCGAGGGCGGCGAGGAGGGCGCCTAGGCCGGGGCGGGGCGCGCTCGGCCGCTGCGGGCACCGGGCTGTGCGGCAAGCGAGCGCGGCAAAATCACCTTCAGGAAATTTGTTGACTTGATAGTTTAGACATGAAATATTTCTCGCTAAATAAGCGAGATTTGACACGCTCGTCGCGGCGGCTTCCACCCGAAGCGGTTCCGGCGGCATAACCTAGGAGCAGCAGCATGCGCATCGTGTGTATCGGTGGTGGCCCGGCTGGGCTGTATTTCGCGATCCTGATGAAGAAGCTGAATCCGGCGCATCAGATCACCGTGGTCGAACGCAACAAGCCTTACGACACCTTCGGCTGGGGCGTGGTGTTCTCCGACGCGACCATGGACAACATGCGCGAGTGGGATCCGGTTACCGCCGATGCGATCCAGGTTGCCTTCAACCATTGGGACGACATCGAGCTGCACTTCAAGGGCCGCACGATCCGCTCCGGCGGTCACGGCTTCGTCGGCATCGGCCGCAAGAAGATGCTCAACATCCTGCAGGAGCGCTGCGAGGAGCTGGGCGTGGAGCTGGTGTTCGAGAAGGACGTCGATTCCGACCTGGAATACCCGGACGCCGACCTCATCATCGCCTCCGACGGCATCAACTCGAAGATCCGCAACCGCTACGTCGAGGTCTTCAAGCCCGACATCGTCACCCGCCCGAACCGCTACATCTGGCTCGGCACCAACAAGCTCTACGACGCCTTCAACTTCATCTTCGAGAAGACCGAGCACGGCTGGTTCCAGGCCCACATCTACAAGTTCGACGACACCACCACCACCTTCATCGTCGAGTGCCCGGAACACGTCTGGCAGGCCCACGGCCTCGACAAGGCCGACCAGCAGCAGTCCATCGAATTCTGCGAGAAGCTGTTCGAGAAGCACCTCGACGGCTACCCGCTGATGACCAATGCCCGCCACCTGCGCGGCTCGGCCTGGCTCAACTTCCAGCGCGTCAAGTGCGAGCAGTGGCACCACTTCAACGGCAACAGCCACGTCGTGCTGATGGGCGACGCGGTGCACACCGCGCACTTCGCGATCGGCTCCGGCACCAAACTGGCGCTCGAGGACGCGATCGACCTCACCCGCCTGTTCAAGGAAGAGGGCGACACCCCCGAGCACATTCCGGCGGTGCTCGCGCGCTACCAGGAGGTGCGCAACATCGACGTGCTGCGCCTGCAGAACGCGGCCTGGAACGCGATGGAGTGGTTCGAGGTGTGCGACGCGCGCTACTGCGACACGCTCGAACCCGAGCAATTCATGTACTCCATGCTGACGCGTTCGCAGCGCATCTCGCACGAGAACCTGCGCCTGCGCGACGCCCAGTGGCTGGAAGGTTACGAGCGCTGGCTGGCCGAGAAGGCGGGCGTGCCGGTGCCGGCCGACAAGGCGCCGCCGCCGCCGATGTTCACCCCGTTCAAGCTGCGCGGCCTGACGCTCGCCAACCGCACGATCATGTCGCCGATGGCGATGTACTCGGCCGAGGACGGCTTCGCCGGCGACTTCCACCTCGTGCATTTCGGCGCGCGCGCGCTCGGCGGCACCGCCCTGCTGTACACCGAGATGACCTGCGTGTCGCCCGACGCCCGCATCACCCCGGGGTGCGCCGGGCTGTGGAAGCCCGAGCACGTCAATGCGTGGAAGCGCATCGTCGATTTCGTCCATGCCAATTCCAGCGCCAAGATGGGCATCCAGCTCGGCCACGCCGGGCGCAAGGGCGCGACCAAGGTGGCCTGGGAGGGCATCGACCAGCCGCTCGAATCCGGCGCCTGGGAACTGATCTCGGCCTCGCCGCTGCCCTACCTGCCGCATTCGCAGGTGCCGCGCGCAGCGACCGCCGCCGACCTGGCGCGCATCAAGGACGATTTCGTGCGTTCGACCAAGATGGCGGCCGAAGCCGGCTTCGACATCCTCGAACTGCACTGCGCCCACGGCTACCTGCTGTCGAGCTTCCTGTCGCCGCTGACCAACCGCCGCGACGACGAGTACGGCGGCAGCCTGGAGAAGCGCGCGCGCTATCCGCTCGAAGTGTTCAAGGCGATGCGTGCGGTGTGGCCGGCCGACAAGCCGATGTCGGTGCGTCTGTCGTGCCACGACTGGTTCCCCGGCGGCAACACTGCCGACGATGCGGTGGCGATCGCCCGCCTGTTCAAGGAAGCCGGCGCCGACATCATCGACTGCTCGTCGGGCCAGGTGTGGAAGGAAGAGAAGCCGGTGTACGGTCGCATGTTCCAGACCCCGTTCGCCGACCGCATCCGCAACGAAGTCGGCATCCCGACCATTGCGGTGGGGACGATCTTCGAGGCCGACCATGTGAACAGCATCATCGGCGCCGGTCGTGCCGACCTGTGCGCGGTCGCCCGTCCGCACCTCGCCGATCCGGCCTGGACCCTGCACGAGGCCGCCCGCATCGAGTACAAGGGCATCGCCTGGCCGAAGCAGTACCTGTCGGGCCGCGGCCAGTACGAGACCAACCTCAAGCGCAGCTACGCCGCGCCGGGCAAGTAAGCACGCGGTAGTATCGCTTATTACCTATAAGTCATAACCAGAGGGCTGGTGCGCAATGAACGCAACCCCTGACCACAATAGAGAGACCTCACCGCCGCTCGCCGGTCGCCACGCCGTGGTGACCGGTGCCGGCAGCGGCATCGGCGAAGCGATCGCGCTCGAACTCGCCCGCCTCGGCGCCACGCTGACACTGGTCGGCCGTCGCGCCGAACCCCTGAACGCCACCCGCGACAAGCTCGCCGGGCAGGGGCACGGCATCGCCGTGGCCGACATCACCGACCACGCCGCGATCGCCGCCGCGCTCGGCGAAGCCGCCGCCGCACGCGGTCCGGTAGCGATCCTGATCAACAACGCCGGCGCGGCCAAGAGCGCGCCGGTCACCAAGACCTCGCCCGAGCTGTGGCACGAGATGGTCACGGTGAACCTCACCGGCACCTACAACTGCACCCACGCCGTGCTCCCGGGCATGCAGGCCGCGCGCTGGGGGCGCATCGTGAACGTCGCCAGCACCGCCGGCCTGGTCGGCTACGCCTACGTTTCCGCCTACTGCGCGGCCAAGCACGGCGTGATCGGCTTCACCCGCGCGGTGGCGCTGGAGGTGGCCAAGCAGGGCATCACCGTGAATGCGGTGTGCCCCGGTTACACCGACACCCCGCTGCTCGGCGGCGCGGTGGACAACATCGTCGCCAAGACCGGGCGCAGCGCCGACGACGCCAAGACCGCGCTCGCCGCGAGCAACCCGCAGGGCCGCCTGGTGCAGCCCGACGACGTGGCCCGCACCGTGGGCTGGCTGTGCCTTCCCGGGTCGGAGGCGATCCACGGCCAGTCGATTCCGGTCGCCGGCGGCGAGGTCATGGCCGGTTGAGCCGGCGGCAACGGCTGGCAGCATAAAGGGCCGGCATCGGCGCCGCGCACACCGGTCGGTTCGACCCACGCAGCACGTACAGCAGTCAACAAAAGTCAGGAGAGGAGAGAACCCATGGCTGAACTTTCGATGAACGATCACAAGCGCCCGTTCAAGGATTACGTCGCGCGTCACTTCAAGTGGGAATGCTCGGAGGACGGCCGCGTCGCCACGATCACGCTCAACCGCCCGGAAAAGAAGAACCCGCTCACCTTCGACTCCTATGCCGAACTGCGCGACCTCTTCAACAGCCTCAAGTACGCCAGCGACGTGCGCACGGTGGTGATCCGTGGCGAAGGCGGCAACTTCTGCTCCGGCGGCGACGTGTTCGAAATCATCGAACCGCTCACCAAGATGAGCATGCCCGAACTCCTCGAATTCACCCGCATGACCGGCGACCTGGTCAAGACCATGCGCCGCGCCCCGCAACCCGTCATCGCCGCCATCGACGGCTTCTGCGCCGGCGCCGGCGCCATGGTCGCGCTCGCCGCCGACTTCCGCCTCGGCACCCCCGAAACCAAGACCGCCTACCTCTTCACCCGCGTCGGCCTCGCCGGCGCCGACATGGGCGCCTGCGGCCTCTTGCCGCGCATGATCGGCCAGGGCCGTGCCACCGAGTTGCTGATGACCGGCCGCGTCATGAGCGCCGACGAAGGCCGCGACTGGGGCTTCTTCAGCGCGCTGCACGCCAACGCCGAGCTCTTCGCCGAAGCCGACAAGCTCGCCCGCAACCTCGCCGACGGCCCCTGGTTCGCCCACACCATGACCAAGACCATGCTCAACCAGGAATGGGCG